>CANCPL010000022.1:0-28227 GCA_947380065.1 Burkholderiaceae bacterium
CGGGCCTAACTAGCAGTGCGGTGATTACTAAGCATCAGATTAATAATGGACTGGGTACTGAAGTTGATATCACCGCTAATGGCCATACCTACACGATCGCGCTGGGCAATACTGCGCAAGCGGACTTGGTGGTGTATGAGCCGGTGGATCCTTATTCCACCCATGATTGGGATGGTGGCTCTGGTCGTGAGCATTATTTCTTAGAGGATAACCAGTCTGGCAATATTTCTGATTCTCATTTTGACCGTATCTTTAATTGGGCTGGTAATGATCAAATTGAATATGCAAATCATTTGACGATTACCGGAAATTCTGGGGCAGCAGTGAGTGGTATTGCTCACATTGACTTAACTACCGGTTCATTGACCTTCAGTAGTCAAGACAATACTCTGCAAAAGCAAATTATTGCTGCTGAAGCGGCTCTTGCAGCAAGCAATGATCATATGTCAGGCCATTTTGCTAAATGGGTTAACGGTAGCGATACTTTTGTGCTGATTACGAATGGCCATGCCGCAAATGCTGTAGATCCTGGTGATAATTTAGTCAAACTTGTTGGTGTAGATAGTTCACACGTTGCGCTCAATCATGGTGTCTTAGTGCATGTGTAATAAGTAATTTTTATTTAGAATGTAGCTGATTTTGCCAATGGATTGCCATATTTTAGTCTGGCAATTCATTGGTTTTTTGTTGTGTACTAGCGCTTAATTGAGAAACAGCTCTTGCAGGTTATTGAGGTAACGCATTCCTAATGAAGTGGCTTTGAGTTGACCGGGGTTTTCATCGAGTAATTGTTTATTGCTAGCCTCAGTCAAGCCCTTGCTGATCACGCTTAAGGGCAGGCCAGTACGCTCGCTAAAGGTGTTGGTAGCAACGCCATTGGTTAATCTCAAGGCATTGAGCATGAATTCAAATGGTAAGTCTTGAGGAGAGATCTCTTTACTCTCCATCAATGCATTCCCTTTTGATTCGATAGCCTGCATATAAGTCTCAGGATGGCGTTCTCTCACTTGGCGAGTAATTCGATCGGGATAAGAAATCTTGCCATGTGCTCCAGCACCAATACCAATGTAATCGCCAAAGCGCCAGTAGTTTAAGTTGTGTTTGCACTCTTGATTCTTTTGGGCATAAGCAGAAACTTCGTATCGTTGATAACCTGCCTGAGTTAGTAAGGCTAAATTCTGTTCAAAGATAGCATCGATTTCATCATCATTGGGTAACTTGGGTGGAAAGCTAGCGAAATACGTATTCGGCTCTAGTGTGAGATTGTAAAAAGAGAGGTGCGGTGTTTTAAAAGAGAGCGCTATCTCAACATCTTCTCTGGCTTTTTCTAGCGATTGGTTGGGTAGGCCATACATTAAATCCAAATTCACGGACTTGAAATATTGCATGGCAATCTCAACCGCTCGCTTTGCTTCTACACCATTGTGAATCCGTCCCAAGGCTTTTAATTGCTCATCCTGAAAGCTCTGAATACCCAATGACACCCGATTGATACCTGCATGTGCAAAACCAGCAAACTTCTCTGTTTCAACCGAGCCAGGGTTCGCTTCTATAGTGATCTCCGCATCAGGCTCTAGGTTTGCTCTGGCTCGAATGGCGCAAAGTAATTGATCCATCCCTGAAGCAGACAGCAGGCTAGGGGTGCCGCCCCCAATAAAAATACTATGGACTTGGCGACCCCAAATATTCGGTAATTCTGTTTCTAAGTCGGCAATCAGTGCTTTGATATAACGCGCCTCATCAAAGCCTGCTTTATTCATGCCCTCTTTAATTTGGTGAGAGTTGAAATCGCAATAGGGGCATTTCTTTTCACACCAAGGAAAATGAATATACAAAGCCAGTGGTGGCAATGCGGTAAGGCTGACTTTGTTGGGATTAGAACTCAGCACGGCTTTTCAACTGAGCGATGAGCTCTCTTAAGGCTTGACCGCGATGACTTATCTGATTTTTTGTAGCAGCATCTAACTCTGCGGCTGTGCAGTTTTGTTCAGGCAAAAAGAAATAAGGGTCATAGCCAAAGCCATTCGAACCTACTGGCTTATCAATAATCTGACCATACCAACGGGTTTGCACAATAATCGGTTCCGGATCATTGGCACTGTTGACAAAAACTAAGGCGCAAACATAATGCGCGCCTCGATCTGGATGATTGCGTAATGCATCAATCAACTTTTGATTATTAGCTGCATCATCACCTTGATCACCTGCATAACGCGCGGACAAGACCCCGGGCATTCCATTTAATGCATGAGCGCAAACTCCAGAGTCATCAGCTAAGGCAGGCAAGCCGGATGCAGCGCTAGCATGACGCGCCTTAGCCAGGGCATTTTCTACAAAGGTGTGATGAGGCTCTTCTGCTGAAGGAATACCTAATTCACCTTGGGGGATTACCTGAAAATTCAGGGGGGCTAAAAGCGCCTGAAATTCTTTTACCTTGCCGGCATTATTAGATGCGAGAACGAGCTTTTGCATTGGGTTGGCTGGTGAATTCAATAATTACTTTAACGAGTCAATTTGCAGCTGCGTCAATTCTTGAATCCCTTGCTCGGCCAAGTCCAAGAGCGCGCTTAGTTCAGCTCTCGAAAAGGGCGTACCTTCAGCGGTGCCTTGCACTTCAATCATCCCGCCTTTACCAGTCATGACGACATTCATATCGGTATCGCATGAAGAGTCTTCTGGGTAATCCAAGTCGAGAACAGGGGTACCTTGGTAAATACCAACTGAAATTGCAGCCACACTATCCATGATCGGATCTTTGCTCAGAGCGCCACTTTTCAGAAGTTGATTCACTGCATCACGAGCGGCCACATAGGCGCCAGTGATCGATGCAGTACGTGTACCACCATCTGCTTGCAATACATCGCAATCGAGGTGAATGGTTCTTTCCCCTAGTACTTTTAAATCAAAGACGCTACGCATAGCGCGTCCAATGAGGCGCTGAATCTCTTGAGTACGGCCAGATTGTTTACCGCGAGCTGCTTCGCGATCGCTTCGGGTATGGGTAGAGCGGGGGAGCATGCCGTATTCGGCAGTAACCCAACCTTCGCCTGAACCCTTTTTGTGAGGAGGCACCTTTTCGAGGATGCTGGCGGTGCACAGTACTTTGGTATCGCCAAAGGCAATCAGTACAGAACCCTCAGCATGCTTGGTAAAAGCTCTAGAGATGGTCACCGGGCGTAAATCTTTTGGCTGGCGGCCACTTGGGCGGGCAATATTGGCGGGGGCGGCTGTACTCATGAAAGGGATCCTGTGGGTTTGGGTTGCTGCATCAATAATGAATCTACAATATCCATATGATATCGAGCATGACTGGTTATGGCAGCGCTTCTCGCCAAGTCTCCTTAGGAGTGGGTGTGGTTGCTGATCTGCAAGTGGAATGTCGGGCTGTTAATAGCCGCTTTCTGGATCTGGGATTTCGTCTACCGGACGAATGCCGTGGGGCTGAGCCTGCCCTACGAGAAATGGCCACCCAAAGCCTTTCTCGAGGCAAAGTGGAGTTTAGGGCGGCATGGAGGGTTAATAGCGCTGCTGCAGGAGCTGCTAAAAGCAATCCTCACGCTTTGGGGGCTATCAATCGCGATCGCCTTGACGCTCTTTATACCCTTCAAGAAAAAGCTCAAGAAGTATTTCCAAAAGCACAAGAATTGAGTATTGCTGAAGTGTTGCGCTGGCCTGGCGTTGTTTCTGAGCCCCGTGGAGAGGAAGATAGCTGGATTAATGCCACAGCCGAAGCGGGACGCGCAGCCCTAACAGCTCTGATGGAAAGTCGTCATGCTGAAGGCAAAGCTTTGGTTGGCGTACTCACCAGCATTACAGGCAAGATGCGTGACATTGTTAAGGTGATCGAGCCCAAGGTTCCTGAGTATGTATCTCAGTATCAAGATAAGCTCACTGAGCGTTTATCAGAAGCATTGGTTGCCCAAGAACAAGCCAAGGCGGGAGCAGAACTGATGGAGCGTATTCGTCAAGAGGTTGTCTTGTACGCGGTGCGGATTGATGTGGCAGAAGAGTTCGCGCGTCTTAAGACACACTTACAAGCGGTAGATACAGCACTTGCTGGCAAAGGTCCAGTAGGCAAACGTTTAGATTTTTTGATGCAAGAGCTCAATCGCGAAGCGAACACCTTGAGTTCGAAGTCTGTATCGGAAGAATGTACACAAGCAGCCCTAGAGCTCAAGTTGTTCATTGAGCAAATGCGTGAACAAGTTCAAAACCTCGAGTAATTTAACGATTGATTTATGACTAACGCTAACCTGACACCATCTTATCAAGGCAGTATGTTGATGATTGTTGCACCTTCAGGTGCCGGAAAATCCTCATTAGTAAATGCCTTATTAAAAGATGATGCAGGTCTAAAACTATCCCTATCAACTACGACTCGCGCACCAAGGCCTGGTGAAGTGGACGGCAAGGATTACCGCTTTCTATCCAAAGAGGCTTTTTTGCAAGAGCGCGATCAAGGTCACTTTTTGGAGTGGGCAGAAGTTCATGGCCATTTCTATGGCACCTCAAAGCCTTGGATTGAATCTCAAATGCAGGCAGGAAGCGATGTCATGTTGGAGATTGATTGGCAAGGCGCCCAGCAAATTCGTAAATTAATTCCCTCGGTACAGTGGATCTTTATCTTCCCGCCCTCAATTGAGGCTTTAGAAGAGCGTTTGCGCAAGCGTGGTCAGGACGATGAGGCAACTATCCAGCGTCGCCTAGCAGCCGCTCATGTAGAGCTCATGCACGCCCACGAAGCAGATTACATCGTAGTGAACGATTCTTTTGAACAGGCATTAGTCGATTTGAAGCATATTTTGTCCTCAAGCCGCCTGCGTTCCGGCCCCAGTATGGCTAGAAATCCAGTACTTTTAAAGCGCCTCGGGGTCTAATCAGTTATCCTATAGGTATTGAAGCTAAATTAAGTGAGTTCAGGATGGCCCGTATTACTGTAGAAGATTGCCTTAAAACTATCCCAAATCGTTTTGAATTGGTTTTGGCTGCGACCTATCGCGCTCGCCAATTAGTACAAGGTCACTCCCCACGTGTTGAGTCCAGAGATAAAGCTACTGTAGTTGCTTTGCGTGAAGTAGCTGCTGGTGTGACTGACCGTGACATGTTGACCAAAGTACCTCTGTAATTAAGGAGTTCCGGTGTGGAGCTCCCTCTAGGAATAGTTAAAACATCGGAAAAAGTTGGAAGCATCTCGCCTAAGGATGCTTCGCTTGGCTTAGATCAAGCACAGCTGTTAGACGCAGACTCTGACGCCCCAGATCAAAGCGGTAAAAAATCGATCATTGCCAGTCTATTGGCGCAATCGAGCCGTCATTTATTCGGCCCTACATCAGCACCCAGTCTTCCCCTAAAGCATCAAGTAGTTTCCATTGAAGGTTTGCTTTCTAAGCTTTCCTATCTCAAGCCTGAAGAAATTACTCTCATCAAAAAAGCGTTTCAGTTTTCAGATGCAGCCCATTTAGGGCAATACCGACACAGCGGCGAACCTTACATTACCCATCCGGTAGCTGTGGCTGAGCTTTGTGCAACCTGGCGCTTAGATGCACCCTCCATCATGGCTGCCCTAATGCATGATGTGATTGAAGATACTGGCTGCACAAAAGCAGACCTAGTAGAAAAATTCGGTAATAAAGTGGCGGAGTTGGTGGAGGGCTTAACCAAGCTCGATAAGATAGAGTTTCAAAGTCACGCCGAGGCTCAAGCAGAGAGCTTTCGCAAGATGTTCATGGCCATGGCGCGTGACGTTCGTGTCATCTTGGTAAAGCTAGCAGATCGCACCCACAATATGCGCACCCTAGATGCGGTGCCAATGGAAAAGCGGCGTCGGGTAGCCGCTGAAACCATCGAAATCTACGCACCCATTGCACATCGACTTGGATTAAACATCATTTATCGTGATCTTCAGGATCTGAGCTTTCGTTATTCCATGCCCATGCGTTTTAGGGTCATTGAAGGTGCTGTAAAGCGGGCTCGTGGTAACCGTAAGGAGATGGTTGAAAAGATTCTGCAAGCCTCTCGTATGGCGTTTGCTAAGGCCAATCTCGAGGTTGATCTGCGTGGTCGAGAAAAGACGCTCTTTAGCATCTATACCAAGATGCGTTCCAAGCATTTAAGTTTTTCTCAGGTGTTAGATGTTTATGCTTTCCGGGTAACCGTCCACTCCATTGATGAGTGTTACCGCGCTCTAGGCATTTTGCATTCTCTATATAAACCCATGCCTGGTAAGTTCAAGGATTACATTGCCATTCCTAAATTGAATGGTTACCAATCCTTACATACAACCTTATTGGGTCCATCAGGAGTACCGGTAGAGTTTCAGATTCGGACAACCGAAATGCATGCGGTGGCTGAAGCAGGTGTTGCTGCTCACTGGGCTTATAAAGATGGCTCCCCTGATATGAGTGAGGTACAAAATCGAGCTCACCAATGGTTGCAGTCTTTAATTGACATTCAAGATAGCAGTGGTGACTCTCAAGAATTTTTAGAGCACGTCAAAATTGATTTGTTCCCAGACGCCGTTTATGTATTTACGCCCACTGGTCAAATTAGGGCTCTGCCAAGAGGGGCAACTGCACTAGACTTTGCTTACTCTATCCATAGTGATCTTGGTAATACGTGCGTTGCTGTGAAGATTAATGGCCTGCAACTGCCTTTACGTAGCGAGCTAAAGAACAGCGACATTGTTGAAGTCATTACTTCAGCTAGCTCACAGCCGAATCCAGGCTGGTTGGCATTTGTACGTACCGGTAAAGCGCGTGCGTCAATTCGTCATTCACTTAAGACCAAGCATTATTCAGAATCACTACAGTTAGGCGAACGTCTTTTGGCTAACGCACTGCGTCAACAGGGTGTTGATGCTGCTTTACTTAGTCCCGAGATCTGGGAGAGGTTAATGCATTGGACGGGTGATAAAACCCGTGAGGAAGCTTGTGTCAATATCGCCCTAGGTAGACGCTCACCACAAGAGCTAGCCATTCGCCTGAAGATTCTGATTGATGACCTGGGTGGTGCCGAGCAAATGCGTCTGGGCGTAGCTGATTGGGTTGCGCCTAATCAAGAAATAGGTCAACATCATCAACGTCAAGCTATCTTGGTGGATGGTCGTGAAGGCAATTCCATACACTTTCAAACTTGTTGCCATCCTATTCCTGGGGACAACATTATTGGTTATCTTGGCAAAGGTGAGGGCCTGCAAGTCCATACCAATGACTGTTCTATCGCATTACGCATGCTCTCCAAGGACAGTGATAAATGGGTCGAGGTAGAGTGGGGCAAAGAACTCAATCGTGAGTTTGAAGTCGATCTAGCAATCGATACAAGGCAAGGCAAGGGTGTTTTAGCTAGAGTGGCGAGTAGCGTGACCTCAGCAGATTCCAACATCATGAATGTTTCTATGGAAGATCGCTTCAAAGAGGATTCAGTAACTATTCGTTTTACGATCCAGGTTTACGATCGCTTGCACCTTTCTAAGGTGATGCGTAGCCTGCGTTCTAACCCCGACGTTATGAGAGTAACTCGTACACGCGCGGTTTAAGTTTTCAATGCCTTGAGGGATCTAAAGGTATTGAACATCTAGGATTTCAATTTCAGATGGGCCTGTTGGAGTTTGTATAAAAACACAATCTCCGACTCGAGATTTAATGAGGGCTTTCGCAATTGGAGATACCCAGCTGACATGCCCTTTATCTAGATCCACTTCATCAACGCCGACTATGGTGATCGCAATCTCCTGATTGGCCGCAGATCCCTCGAGGGCTGCGTAGGTCACGGTAGCCCCAAAAAAGACTTGCTCGGAGTCGTTTTCACCTGACTTTCGGGCGGCATTATCGACAACCACTGCAAATTCTAGGCGTTTATTGAGGAAGCGAATCCGTCTATCAATCTCCCTAAGACGCTTTTTCCCGTAGATATAGTCCCCATTTTCTGATCGGTCACCATTGCTGGCGGCCCAGTGGACAACCTTTACAACCTCGGGTCTATCAAGGTTTAGGAGCTGTAGGAGCTCATTCTTGATGCGCTCATGACCTGCTGGGGTGATGTAGTTCTTCTCTTCCATGGCATAATTATGGCTGTTGCGGCTGTAGCTCAGCTGGATAGAGTACTTGGCTACGAACCAAGGGGTCGTGGGTTCAATTCCTGCCAGCCGCACCACCTTACCTAAGGGCCTAGTTGAAAAACTGGGCCCTTTTCTTTTTTATGGCGTTTTATATAACTTTCACATAGATCCCTTATAGTTTGTCTATGAGCCATTCTCAAGCCATTTCCCCTGTTTCAGACGCCCCAGTGGCGGTTTGGTTGCAGACTGATGCCAATAACGCCAAAGTGCAAGTGAGCGGCAATGTCAATGTCTATTCCTTAGGCGGTGTATGGACTCAAATTCGCGACTCTCAAGATGCGTGGCTAAAGCAGGGCGAAAGCAAAAGCAAGTCACTAACTTTTGATGCTTCCCAAGTTACTTTTTTAGATGGTGCTGGAATCGCTTTTCTGATTGGGGTTGAAGAGGCGCAAACGACTGCTGGTGCAAAGTTTGATGTTGTTGGTTTGGATGCTCGCTATGAGCCTTTATTAAATGAATTCAACCCCATTAGTAATTTATTTCCCGTTCCTGCTGTAAAACCTAAAAGAAGTTTTGTAGTGAGCACAGGAATGGCTGCTCAAAATTTAATTGATGATGCTGTTGGCTTAATTACCTTTACCGGTCATCTTGCAGCAGATTTAGCTTGGTCTGTTCGTTATCCTAATCAAGTGCGTTGGGGAGATTTTGTTAACGCCGCAGTGCAGGCGGGTATTGCCGCATTGCCAATAGTTGGTCTTGTAGCATTTTTGATTGGCGTCATTCTATCTTTCCAGGCGGCTATTGGCATGCAGCAGTTTGGCGCCGTATCCTTTGTGGGTCCGCTGGCAGCCTTAGGTATTGTGCGAGAGATGGGCCCTTTAATTACGGCGATTTTGTTGGCAGGACGATCCTCTGCCGCTTTTGCTGCAGAGATCGGCACAATGACTGTCAATAGCGAGGTAGACGCGCTGGTTTCTGGTGGCTTAAGCCCAATTCGTTTCTTGGTTGTGCCTCGTGTATTGGCAGGCATTTTGGTTGCGCCTATTTTGACTTTATTCGCCGATATCGTCAGTATTTTTTCCTCTATGTTGACGATGTTGATTTATGGCATTCCTTTTATTAACTTCTACAACGGCATGCTCTCCGCAGTCGATATTGAAGATATTGGCTCTGGTTTAATTAAAGCAACGCTTTTTGGTGTTGTTGTTTCAGCAGTTGGTTGCCTGCGCGGTATGCAAACCGGAAATGGTGCAGCTGCGGTTGGTATTTCAGCAACCCGAGCCGTAGTCAGTAGTATTGTTTTGATCGTGTTGGTCGACGGTATTTTTGCCTTCATTTCCTATAAGACAGGTTTCTGATGGATACGCCACAAACATCTTCGAATAAATCTGAATTCGCGATTGATGTCCAGAACCTCACCGTGGGTTATGGCTCTAACGTTCTCATGCAGAACCTCAATTTCACTGTCAATTACGGTGAAATTTTCGTGATTCTAGGTGGTTCAGGTTGCGGCAAATCCAGTTTGTTAAAAAACTTATTTGGCCTATACCAGCCTCTGTCCGGCGATGTTCTAATCGAAGGGCAAAATATCACTACCGCACTTGGGGCAGAACGCCAGAACATCATGACTAGCTTTGGTGTGATGTATCAACAAGGCGCTTTATTTGGCTCAATGAATTTGCTCGATAACGTAACTTTGTTTATGCAGGAATATACCCAGCTGACACAAGTTCAAATGGATTTGTTGGCCCGCTGTAAGCTTGATTTAGTCGGTCTATTGCCTTATGAGGCTTACATGCCTAGTGAAATTAGTGGCGGCATGCAAAAGCGGGCGGCGATCGCTCGGGCGATGGCGCTGGATCCCAAAATTTTATTCTTAGATGAGCCATCTGCTGGTTTGGATCCAATCACCTCTGCTGACCTTGATAGCACGATCCAAGACTTATCCAAAAACTTGGGCATCACCTTTGTCATCGTATCCCATGAACTGGCCAGTATTTATGCCATCGCTGACAAGGTGATCATGCTAGACAAGGGTGCTAAAGGCATCATTGCTGAGGGTGATCCTAAAGTGTTACGCGATACCAGTAAAGATCCACGGGTGCATCAATTCTTCAATCGTATTATGAGCAAGGACGCAGCATGAGTAATAACGCAAATCCCAATTATTTTCGCTTAGGTGTTTTTGTGCTTGCAGCAATTGGTGTACTGATTGCCGTGATTCTCATTTTCGGTGGAGGCAAAATCTTCCAAAAATCCTTCATGGTTGAGACCTATATCAAACAATCCGTGACAGGATTGGATGCTGGTGCTGCCGTACGATTCCGCGGGGTCAAGATTGGGCAGGTAACATCAATTGGCTTATCGGGGGATATTTACGAGAGGGATTTACCTTTTCATGATCGCCGTCAATACGTTGTTGTCAGGATGCAAATTTTTGGCGATAAGGTAAATTCAGATCAAATTGAAGAGTTTGTAAAAAATCATTTACGGGCTCGTGTTAAATCGATGGGTATCACTGGGGTGAATTACATTGAGTTTGATTTTGTCGCCAGTACAGCAGATACGCAGATACTCTCTTTTTCATGGACGCCTGAGTACCCAGTAATTCCTTCCATGCCCAACCAGGCTGATGAAATTATTTCTGGTATTCAAAAGCTCATTGGCGCACTCAATGAAATAAATATCGATGGTACCCAGAAAAAATTGGATGCATTGTTGGGCAATCTCAATGTATTGATGGCTGGTAATGGCAAAGATAACGATGGTGTTATTGAATCTGTCAAACAGTTAAATGTGATTATGGCGCGCATTGCCAAGGCAACTGACAAGGAGGAGATTGGTGTCCTGATGCGTGAATTAGTTGCGGCAACTACCTCCTTGCGTCAAACCATTACTAGTGTTCAAGGTGACACCGTCTTGACGATGGAAAACATTAAGCAAGCCAGCGAGAATTTAAACGAATTTAGCCGCATTGCAAGTCAATCACCATCAAGTCTGATTTGGAGTGATCCGCCACCAAAAATGACTCCACCTAATGGCGCTGCTGGACAGCCTGGAGTGAAGAAATGATGAAGCACATTCTATTTTCCTTTGCTATCTTAGGGTTGGTATCTTGTTCCTTGCCTACCAGACCACCGGTAGGACCTACCACTTGGATGGTGTCTCCAGAAAGAACTTCTGCACCACGAACTGCTCGCACGGATGTTTGGCTAAAAATGGGCGCTGTATCCGTGACGCCGCCATTTGATGGCAGAGCTTTGGTTTATCGTACGGGCGATCAACGTTACGAAAAAGATTTTTATAACGTGTACACCAACATTCCTGCTGAAATGATTGGTAATGCTGAGCGTCAATGGATGAACAAGGCTAATATTTTCTCTGCAACAGTAGGGCAAAGTAATAGCTTCTTCCCTTACTATTACTTACAAGCAACGGTTGAAGAGTTCTATGGTGATTATCGAAGCCAACCTGAAGCTGTAGTTAGTGTGGAGTTTTTCCTGAGTGCCACTAGCGCTGGAAAAATAAACCCCTTGATTGGTGCAAATCGCTATACCAAGCGTATTGCTCTCAAAGACAATACCCCTGAGGCTCTAGTGTTAGGTCAGCAAGAAGCTCTAGCGCAGATCTTGAATGAATATGAGGCACAGCTTTATAAATATGCTGGTAATTTGCCAAAACCCTTAGGTCAATAATCACATGCAATTGGTTTCATCTCGATTTGCACCAAGAAAGATAGTGGCCGCTAAGCAAAAATGACAGTTAGATTAAAAATAAACGCATTAGCATTTGGAGATTAAATGGATTTAGGATTAAAGGGTAAGGTTGCCTTGGTACTGGCCTCTAGTCGTGGCTTAGGACAAGCCATGGCGGTGTCATTAGCAAAAGAGGGCGTTCATGTTGCAGTGACTGGGCGTAATCCCGAAGGTTTGCAGGAGTCCGTGAGATTAATTGAATCTGCTGGGGGTAAAGCGCTTGCTCTTCATTGGGATCTTTCAGATATATCCGTTATTGATGGGTTGATATCCAAAGTTGAGCAAGAGTTGGGCCCCATTGATATCCTGATTAATAACACGGGCGGACCACCGCCCACGCCGGCTGCTGGTCAAGATCCTGCGCTTTGGCAAAAAAGCTTTAACGATATGGTGTTGTCACTTATCGCCATAACAGATCGCGTATTGCCTGGCATGCGTCAGCGCAAATGGGGTCGAATTATTACCAGTACTACCTCGGGTGCTATTGCGCCCATTAAAAACTTAGCTATCTCCAACACTTTGCGTGCAGCATTACTTGCATGGTCTAAAACATTGGCAGCAGAAGTTGCTGCAGAAGGTGTTACGGTTAATGTGATCATGCCTGGTAGGGTGGCAACAGATCGTCTGCGCCAGCTGGACGAAGCGCGTGCAAAACGCGAGGGGACAAGCTATGAAGATGTGGTCAAAGCAAGCTTAAGACAAATCCCGATGGGAAGATATGGCGATCCGAAAGAATACGGTGATGCAGCTGCTTTCTTAGCCAGCCAAAATGCCTCTTTTATTACAGGCACCGTCATGCGTGTTGATGGCGGGCAAATCCAAGCAATTTGATTAAATCTATTTTTCACTTCTTGGGGCGCTTGAGGCGTGATGTGCGCTCAAGTGAGTTAGCTTGGTTGCTAGTTGCACTAACGCTCTCTGTTACGGCGCTTTCTAGTGTCAGCTTTTTGGCTGATCGTATGCAAAGAGCGTTTGCTTTCGACGCGCGTCAACTCTTGGCTTCAGATTTACTAATCGTTTCTGACCAGCCATTACCGAATCTTTTTTTAGACGAGGCAAGAGACAAAAATTTACAGCTTGCCCAAACAGTAGTGTTTCCTAGCATGGCAAGCGTAGGCGCTCATAGCAAATTGGCTTCGCTAAAAGCAGTGAGTCCTCAATACCCACTACGTGGCGAGTTGCGCGTTCAGTCCAGCATGCAAATGAAGACCCTTTCCTCCGGGCCAGATAGAGGATTTGTCTGGGTTGATCCTGCCATGCTGGCAAGCTTGCATGCAAAAGAAGGTGATCCCATACGCCTTGGTCAAAAGAACTTTGTGATTGGCGGCGTTTTAGAGCGTGAACTTGATCGTGGTGCTGGTTTTATGAACTTCGCTCCGCGAGTCATGATGTCAATTGCGGACTTAAGTGAAACCGGCCTCATTGGCCTTGGTAGCAGAGTGACCTATCGACTACTGTTGGCTGGCTCTGATGAACAAATAAGTTCCTATGGTTCTTGGGCCACTCAATATATCGAAAAAGATAGACTGAAGGGTATCCGTATAGAAACTCTAGAGACTGCACAACCCATGATGAGGAAGACGCTTGAGCGTGCAGATCGATTCTTGTCACTCATCGCGTTATTGACTGCCATGGTGGCAGCAGTTGCGATAGCGTTATCTGCGCATCGCTACACACGCAAGCAAGCAGATGCGTGCGCTGTCCTCAAATGTCTCGGAGCTAGCTCAAGCATGATCCTGAGGCGACAGGCGGAGACTCTTATCGGCCTTGGACTCATTGCAGCGCTTACAGGGTCACTACTAGGTTATCTAGGACAGCATATCTTAACGCTGCTATTAGGCAATTTGGTGATGGCTCAATTGCCTTCCGTCTCTCTTTGGCCTGTTCTTTGGAGTGTGCTGGTCGCTTGGTTTTTATTATTTGGTTTTGCTGGTCCTGCAATCTTTAGTTTGGTCAGGGTTCCTCCAATCCGACTGATTAGAAAAGAATTTGATGGCCTTAGCATTTCCACTTTTTGGACTGCCTTATGTGGTTTAGGTGCGAGCGCATCCTTAATCATGCTCGCAGCCCGTGATTGGAAGTTGGCTTTGTGGACTGGCCTGAGTTTTGGTGGCGCAATTGTAGTTTTTGCTTTGGTGTCTTGGAGTGTATTGCGTCTTCTGAGCACCATACGTACCCAAGGTTTTGCATTTGGATTTGTGATTTTGTCTCAAGGGCGAAGAACTGGTCTTGCGGTAGTGCAAATTACCGCACTTGGTATTGCGCTCATGGCGCTGCTACTGGTTCTCTTATTGCGCGCTGATTTTTTAAGTGCCTGGCAAGGCAATGTTCCCAGTGATGCACCTAATCGTTTCATGATTAATGTTCAGGGGGATCAAAAACAGGGACTTACCCAGTCCCTTGTAGATGCAGGTGTTTCAAGTCCGCAGTTTTATCCCATGGTCAGAGGCCGCTTAGTTGAAATTAATGGTAAAGAGATTGCACCGAGTGATTTTGCAGAAGAGAATGCCAAGCGTTTACTGGATCGTGAATTTAATTTGTCATACACGGACCAATTGCCACTAGGTAACAAGATTCTTTCGGGTAAATGGATTGAGGGAGATACCCCTCAAATATCAATGGAAACCGGAATAGCCAAAACCCTGAAATTGCAGCTGGGTGATCAACTCAGTTTTGAGGTTGCTGGTGAAAAGATTACTGCCCCCATTACCTCCTTACGCAAATTAGATTGGAGCTCTATGCGGGTGAACTTTTTTGTCATCATGCCGCCGGTGCAGCTGCAATCATTGCCACAGTCTTGGATTACCTCTTACTATCAGCCCCCCAAACAAGAATCGTTGGATTTTCAATTAAGCCAAACTTATCCGAATTTAACCATTGTGGATGTCTCAGCCTCATTGCAACAAATTCAGGAAGTTCTGAATAAGCTTTCTTCTGTATTGGGTTTATTGCTGGCCTTTACGATTGCGGCTGCGATGTTGGTTTTAATGTCGGCTATAGCAGCCACCCAAGATGAACGTTATCGTAATGCAGCCTTATTAAAAGCCTTAGGGGCTTCACGAAACACCTTGGCGAAAATTGCAAATATTGAGTTAGTGATGATCGGATTGTTGGCCGGTCTATTGGCAGGACTGGCATCTGGTATTGCTGCCTGGGCATTAGGTCGCTACGTGATGGAGATTCAATTTAATGCTTTTGGAGAGGCGCTCATGATGGGTGTTGCATTTGGTGTCGGCGCTTGTCTCATGTCCGGATATCGCTTCCAGAAGAAAATTCAGAATGCTACAGCAGTCGAATGTCTGCGGGAAGCTTGAGTAAGATTAATAAGTAAGCTTAATAAGCAAGCTTGCTAAGAAAGACTACTAAGTCAGAGTGACCAGATTTTTAGGTAGTTCAACTAAACGAGTGCCAGCCATACGGTCGGGAAGGCTTTGTCGAAACAAAATATTCTGACGATCCAGATAAATGCTTAAGGGCCAGATCAAGAGGGCCACAGTAAAGAGCATTTCAATAATCTGCCACTTCTCTAGATGAAAAGCCCATTGCAATAGAACGCAAGGAATTAGCCAAAGTGAGCCATAGACGTAACGCCAAAAAGCTTGTCGCTTAGTAAGATTAAATCCATCCCGCCCAATCATGCGAACACGCCACGTCTGCATGGCAAGTGTTTGACCCGATTTGGTCCAGTACCAGACAAAATAAATACCCAAGACAGCATAGAGGTATAAGAAGGTAAGCCAACTAGGCAATGAGATGCCAAACAAAATACCGAGAAACAGGTTGGGAACTAAAAAGGTAAGGGCAAATACGCCAAGTAGTACCAATTGCTCATAAAGACAGCATGACACTCTTCGCCAAAATTGAGGTGAAGGTAATGCGCGTAAGTCAGCAGGCGTCATAGAGCCGCTTAATTATTGGAAGTGCTGCTTTCCGCATTGGCTCCAGTGCTTTCTGCCGGGGCAGGCATGCTTGGGGCAATAACGGTATTTGGTAGGGCGGCTTTCGGTGAAATCGGGTGCTGCTGAAGTGTTGGCGCATTGGCTGCAGTAGGTTTTTTCTTCACTTCAGATTCTGCTAACTTCTTCTTTTGATCATCGCTCAGTTTTTGATATGCGCTCCAAGCCTCTGCTTTTTTCTCAGCTGGAAACTTCAGACTAGCAAGATAATTTTCTCGTGCCATGCGACGTTCTTTTTGGGACAAATTCGACCAGCTCGACATACGAGACTGCAGGCGCTCTTGATCTTGCGAGCTCATCTTAGGGTAAATATTGGCAACCTGAATCCATTTCTTGCGACTATCGGGCAGCATGTAATCCCAGTCGCTTTCCAGCGGGGCAAGAATTTTTTGTTGTGCAGGCTTTAGGCCTTCCCATGTACCATCGGGTTTTTTCTCTGGAATGGCAGCAGCCTTTCCATGAGGAGCGCTTGGTGTAGTTTGCGCTTGTGCTACGCTGACTTGAGCGACGCAAAAGAATGCGAACAGGAATGCGAACAGCGCTAGGCTGCAAGCTTTTTGCGTTCTAGTTATCGATGACATCAAGCGAATCGAAATTATTTGATCGGGGCAGAGTCGGATGCGCTATCAGAATCAGAAAGAGGACCGTTTTTGAGGAAGGCCATAAATCCGCTATCGGCGTAAGCGTCAGGAGGCACATCATCAGACAGTAATGCTGCATCGACTTCAGCGATGTCATTAATGCGAGAGTCCTCTTGCCATTGGGCGATGCCGATGAGGCCGAAAACAAGAACCACGAGAGGTGCAATCCAGCCAACGGTATCCCAAACGCCATTTGAACCAGAAGTCCAGTTTCGGGCTGTTCCAGCTAAAACTTGCTTCTGGATCAGGACCTTTTCAGGCTTTCTGACAGACAGGGCCTTCATACGTGCTGCGTAGAGGCGATCCTTGACGCTCTGAGGAATACTCTGAGTACCTTGACGAAGCAGGGCCGCACTAGCTTGGCCGAATTGGTCAACTTGGGTCTGGGTAAATTGGTCATCAAAGTGTTTCACAGCGTAATTCCTTTTAATTTCAATGCTTTAGCTAAAGATTGGGTGGCTCTAGAACAGTGGGTTTTGACACTTCCTTCACTACAACGCATTGCTTGGGCCGTCTCAGTAATACTTAGCTCATCCCAATAACGCATCAGGAAGGCTTCTCGTTGACGTACAGGCAATTTAGATATTTCTGACTCCAAAGCCTGTAAAAGCTGACTTTTTTCAAGCTTATATGCCCCATCTTGGTGAATTTCACTATCATCCGGGGCTGAAAGAGACTCTAAAGGGTCAAAATCATCCCCGTCATCCCCCTTTTTGCCCATATTGGAAAATAAGGTGACCCAGGTATTTCTGACCTTTTGCCTTCTAAACCAGTCATGAATTCGATTCTGCAGAATTCTGGTGAAAACCAGGGGGAGTTCTGCAGCAGGCCTATCTCCATATTTTTCAGCGAGCTTAATCATCGCATCTTGAACAATGTCGAGTGCAGCGTCATCGTCACGGACGGCATAAACCGCCTGCTTAAAAGCGCGCTGCTCGACACTACTCAGAAAGTCAGATAGTTCTTGGGCTGATGCCATGCAATGGATTAGACCTGATTCTTTAGGAATTGAATCATTTTAGGGGATTGCTATAGAATGTAGGGCTTACTACCTAGAATCTCATTCAAGAAGTGGTTTTTTCCGGTAGCAGCGCCGTTCGAACTCAGGCCACAAGCAGGAGACAGAACAGACCAATCAATTTTTTGCCGAAAATTGCAAAGGACGAAAGAAAATGAATACAAGCAGCGCCGAATTTTTAGCTAGCAAAGCTAATAAAGACACAATAAATACAAACAATGATGCAGCGCCTCCAGAAATGATTGGCGCAGAAATGCTCGTGCATGCATTGCACAAAGAGGGTGTTGAATTTGTCTGGGGTTACCCAGGGGGATCCGTTCTCTTTATCTACGACGAAATTTTTAAACAAGATAAGTTTGAACATATCTTGGTTCGCCATGAGCAAGCAGCAGTTCATGCAGCCGATGGCTATGCTCGCGCAACCGGTAAGGTTGGCGTTGCATTGGTGACCTCTGGCCCTGGCGTTACTAATGCTGTGACCGGTATCGCAACTGCGTATACCGACTCCATTCCGATGGTGATCATCAGCGGTAACGTGCCAACTTACGCTATCGGTGAAGATGCCTTCCAAGAAGCGGATACCGTTGGTATTACCCGCCCAGTGGTCAAGCATAACTTCCTTGTGAAAGATGTTAAAGATCTTCCTCTGGTGTTGAAGAAGGCTTTTCATATTGCACAGACAGGTAGACCTGGTCCTGTGTTGATTGACATTCCAAAGGATGTATCCGCAGCCAAGGGTCCATTCGTTTATCCAGAAACGCTGGAAATGCGTTCCTACAATCCAGTTGTGAAGGGTCACAGTGGCCAAATTCGCAAGGCGGTAGCTTTGCTTCAAGAGGCGGAGCGCCCATATATCTATACCGGTGGCGGCGTGATTCTGTCAGATGCTGCTCCAGAACTTAAAGAATTTGCCGATTTACTGGGCTATCCCGTTACCAATACCCTGATGGGCTTGGGCGGATTTCCGGGCACTAGTCCGCAGTTCGTGGGCATGCTCGGTATGCACGGAACTTACGAAGCCAATATGGCAATGCAACACAGTGACGTGTTGATTGCGATTGGCGCACGTTTTGATGACCGCGTAATTGGTAATACATCACACTTTGCAAGTCACCCCCGCAAGATCATTCATATTGATATTGATCCTTCTGTGATTTCAAAGCGTGTGAAGGTAGATGTTCCTATTGTTGGTAATCTTAAAGAAGTATTGGTTGAGATGACTGCGCAATTGAAAGTTGCTGGTCCACGTCAGAATGGTGACAAAGTTGCCGCTTGGTGGGATCAAATTAATGAGTGGCGCAAAAAAGATTGCTTGAAGTACGACGAAGCCTCTCAAATTGTGAAGCCCCAGTATGTGGTTCAAAAATTGTGGGAGCTGACTGGTGGCGATGCATTCATCACCTCTGACGTAGGTCAGCATCAAATGTGGGCTGCTCAGTTTTACAAGTTTGATCAGCCACGTCGTTGGATTAACTCTGGTGGACTAGGCACTATGGGCGTAGGCTTGCCCTATGCCATGGGTATCAAGAAAGCATTCCCAGATAAGGATGTATTTGCGATTACTGGCGAGGGTTCAATCCAGATGTGTATTCAGGAGCTATCTACCTGTAAGCAATACAACACTCCTGTAAAGATCGTGTCTTTGAACAACCGTTACCTCGGTATGGTTCGCCAATGGCAAGAGCTTACCTATAACAAACGTTATTCCAGTTCATACATGGATTCTTTGCCTGACTTTGTGAAGTTAGCAGAGGCTTTTGGCCACGTTGGTATGCGTATTGAGAAAAAATCTGATGTTGAGGGCGCTCTTAAAGAGGCAATTCGTTTAAAAGATCGCACAGTATTTATGGATTTTCAGACTGACCCAGAAGAAAACGTTTGGCCGATGGTTCAAGCGGGCAAAGGTATTACTGAAATGCTTTTGGGCAGCGAGGAACTCTAATGCGACACATTATTTCTATACTCATTGAGAATGAGCCGGGCGCCTTATCGCGTGTGGTGGGTTTATTTTCTGCGCGTGGTTACAACATTGATACCTTAAGTGTTGCGCCTACTGAAGATCCCTCTTTATCGCGCATGACGATCGTGACTTTTGGTTCTGATGACGTCATTGAGCAAATCACTAAACACTTAAACCGTTTGGTTGAGGTAGTTAAGGTATTTGATTTAAGCGAAGGTCCGCACATTGAGCGAGAGCTCATGATGATTAAGGTGCGTGCTGTTGGCAAAGAACGCGAAGAACTCAAACGAACTACTGATATCTTCCGCGGTCGCATCATTGATGTGACTGATAAGAGTTACACCATCGAGTTAACAGGTGATGGTGCCAAGTTGGATGCCTTTATTGATTCGATCGATCGTGCATCGATTCTAGAAACTGTCCGCTCAGGCGGTTCTGGAATTGGTCGTGGCGAACGCATCCTCAAGGTTTAATTTTATTAACTAATTACTGCATTAATTACATTTTCAATACAAGGAAAGAGCATGAAAGTTTTTTACGATAAAGACGCTGATTTGTCCCTCATCAAGGGCAAGAAAGTCACCATCATTGGTTATGGTTCACAAGGTCACGCGCACGCATTGAACCTCAAAGATTCTGGCGTTAACGTTACTGTTGGTTTGCGTAAAGACGGCGCTTCCTGGAGCAAGGCTGCAAATGCCGGCTTGTCAGTAAAAGAAGTTGGCGAAGCAGTTAAAGATGCTGATGTAGTCATGATGTTGTTACCTGACGAACAAATCGCTGACGTTTACAACAAAGAAGTTCACGGCAATATTAAGCAAGGCGCTGCATTGGCTTTTGCTCATGGCTTTAATGTTCACTACGGTCAAGTTCAGCCACGCGCTGACTTAGATGTGATCATGATTGCTCCGAAGGCTCCTGGGCACACAGTTCGCGGTACATACGCTCAAGGTGGCGGTGTTCCTCATTTGATCGCTGTTTATCAGGATAAATCTGGTTCAGCACGTGATGTTGCTTTGTCATACGCAACTGCAAACGGCGGCGGTCGTGCTGGCATTATCGAAACAAACTTCCGTGAAGAAACTGAAACTGACTTGTTCGGCGAGCAAGCAGTTCTCTGCGGTGGCGCAGTAGAGTTGATCAAGGCTGGTTTTGAAACTTTGGTTGAAGCTGGGTACGCACCTGAAATGGCTTACTTTGAGTGCTTGCATGAGCTCAAATTGATCGTTGACTTGATCTACGAAGGCGGCATTGCCAACATGAACTACTCCATCTCCAATAACGCTGAGTACGGTGAGTATGTCACTGGCCCACGTGTTGTTACAGAAGATACTAAGAATGCAATGCGTCAGTGCTTGAAAGATATTCAAACTGGTGAGTACGCTAAGAGCTTCATTTTGGAGAACAAAGCTGGCGCGCCTACTTTGATTTCCCGTCGTCGTTTGAATGCTGAGCATGACATCGAAGTCGTTGGCGCAAAATTGCGCGCCATGATGCCTTGGATTGCTAAGAACAAGTTAGTGGACCAAACTAAGAACTAAGCTTTAAAGCGAAGCAAAAAAACGAATAGCAGTAAATAACAAGGCTCAGAACAAAGATGATGTATCCACACCCCATTATTGCGAAAGAAGGTTGGCCGTATTTAGCGTTAGTGGGGGCAGTGACTTTGCTGGTTCATTATTTGGGCGGCATCGCATGGTCCTGGCCTCTTTGGATTATCTTTATTTTTGTTCTGCAGTTCTTTCGTGATCCACAGCGCATTCCTGCTCTTGGTCGCGATCTGGTTTTATCCCCAGCGGATGGTCGAATTGTGGTGGTTGAAAAAGCCAATGACCCTTATGCTGGACGTGAAGCGCTCAAAATTAGCGTATTCATGAATGTATTTAATGTCCATTCCAACCGTAGCGCAGTAAATGGTTTGGTTAAGGAAATTCAGTATTTCCCTGGCAAATTTGTGAATGCGGATTTAGATAAAGCATCTACAGAGAACGAGCGTAATGCCGTTGTGATCGATGCTAATGGTCAAGTAGTTACTTTGGTCCAGGTTGCCGGTTTAATTGCGCGCCGCATTCTTTGCTACACCCATGTTGGTGATCGCCTTAAAGCCGGTGAGCGCTATGGATTTATTCGCTTTGGCTCGAGAGTTGATGTGTATTTGCCGTTGACTGCTGAACCATTGGTCAGTGTTGGCGATAAAGTTTTTGCAACAAATACAGCTTTGGCACGTTTGCCAGGCTTGGACTGATTCGAATCTTTTACCGGGATACGCTTTGAGTACATTTCGCCGTCGTGGTCGCATCGAACGTAGCAGTATCTCCAATCGTCATGCCCCGCCTACTGATAAGCAATGGGCCGAGGAATTGGGTGATGGGATTGATTACGAAGTAGAGGAGTTGCACCCGCAAAAGCCTCGCTTACGCAGCAAAGGCATTTATCTTTTGCCAAATGCCTTTACGACTGCGGCCTTATTCTGCGGCTTCTTCGCAATCGTGAATGCCATGAATCACCAGTTTGAAACTGCGGCTATCGCCATTTTTGCTTCACTAGTACTTGATGGTATGGATGGCCGCGTTGCTCGGATGACGAATACCCAGAGTTCATTTGGTGAGCAATACGACTCCCTTGCTGATATGGTGTCGTTTGGTGTTGCACCCGCGTTAGTAGCCTATGAGTGGGCCTTAAAAGATTTGGGTAAATGGGGTTGGTTAGCTGCATTTACTTACTGTGCTGGTGCGGCTTTGCGTCTGGCTCGCTTCAATGTAAATACTGGAGTAGTGGATAAGAAGTTTTTCCAAGGCTTGCCAAGTCCAGCTGCAGGAGCATTAATGGCTGGCTTTATTTGGTTGGCTGATGACAATAAGATTCCAGTGCGCGATACCGCTATACCTTGGATCACCTTTTTTATCGCCGTCTACGCAGGCCTGACCATGGTCTCAAATGCTCGTTTTTATAGTGGTAAAGCCTTGGATGTACGCTACAGAGTGCCTTTTGGGGTGATGGTGTTGATGATCTTGACCTTTGTTTTGATCTCATCTAATCCACCTTTGACCCTATTTGGTTTGTTTGTGGTGTATTCAATCTCTGGCTATGTCATTTGGGCCTGGGAAAGACTAAGCGGCAAACGTTTTAGCTAATCAGCAAATTTTGGGGTATATTTAATCCATGTTGATGAATTTCTCACCGTTAACCGGCCTCCTTCTGCTAGCACTAAGCCTAAAGCTTGGGGCGGGTAAGGCCTGAGTTAATGAGATAAACCAAATCATTAACCACCAATACCAGCCCCAGCAAATTGCTGGGGTTTTTGTTTTATAAGATTGAAATGCATAAGTTCAGAAGTATTTAAAACTGGAGAGTAGTGATGAGCGACAAAGTAATTATTTTTGATACCACCTTACGTGATGGCGAACAATCCCCTGGCGCGTCGATGACGAAGGACGAGAAGGTTCGCATTGCTCGTCAACTAGAGCGTCTGAAGGTGGATGTGATTGAAGCAGGTTTTGCTGCGAGCTCTGAAGGCGACTTCCAAGCGATCTCTGCGGTCGCTGCTGCAGTCAAAGACTCAATTGTGTGCTCATTGGCTAGAGCAAATGACAAGGACATCACACGCGCTGCAGATGCTTTGCAAGCCGCTAATGCGAAACGGATTCATGCCTTTTTGGCAACCAGTCCATTGCATATGGCTGTGAAGTTGCGCATGTCTCCAGAGGAAGTATTGGAGCAAGCTAAACGTTCGATTCGTTTTGCTAGAAACTTAGCTTCTGATATTGAATTTTCTGCGGAAGATGGCTATCGCTCAGAAATGGATTTCTTGTGCAGGGTAGTAGAGGCCGTCATTAATGAAGGTGCATCGACAATTAATATTCCCGATACCGTTGGTTACGCGACTCCAGAGTTATATGGTGATTTTATAAAAACCTTACGTACTCGAGTACCCAATTCTGATAAAGCGGTTTGGTCGGTGCATTGCCATAACGATTTAGGAATGGCAGTTGCCAATTCTTTGGCAGGCGTCAAAATTGGTGGCGCTCGTCAAATTGAGTGCACGATTAATGGCTTAGGAGAGCGTGCTGGTAACACTGCGTTAGAAGAGATTGTGATGTCATTGCGTACCCGCAAAGACTACTTTGATATGGTTTGTAATATTGATGCGACTCAAATCGTTCCTGCTTCTAAATTGGTTTCTCAGATTACCGGCTTCGTAGTTCAGCCAAATAAGGCTGTGGTGGGTGCGAATGCATTTGCCCATACATCTGGTATTCACCAAGATGGTATTTTGAAGAACCGCGATACTTATGAAATTATGCGCGCAGAAGATGTAGGTTGGTCTGCAAATAAGATTGTTTTGGGTAAATTGTCTGGCCGTAACGCCTTTAAACAGCGTTTGCAAGAGTTAGGGATCACCGTCGAAGCTGAGTCTGATTTGAATGAAGCGTTCATTCGATTCAAAACATTAGCAGATCAAAAATCTGAAATTTTTGACGAAGATATTATTGCCATCATGTCAGATTCAGCGGCAGCTGAAGAGGGTGAGCATTACAAATTTATTTCATTAAGTCAGCATTCGGAAACTGGTGAGCGCCCAAAATCACGCGTGACATTCCGCATGGGTGATAAAGAGATGACCTCTGAAGCAGAAGGAAATGGCCCAGTGGATGCAAGCCTGAATGCAATCGAAGAAATTGCGAAGAGTGGTGCAGAGCAGTTGCTCTATTCAGTCAACGCGATTACCTCAGGAACGCAATCTCAAGGAGAGGTTACTGTGCGCTTGGCAAAGGGTGGGCGCATTGTGAATGGTGTTGGTACAGACCCGGACATCATTGCCGCTTCCGCAAAAGCGTATTTATCTGCTTTGAATAAATTGCACGATCCGAGCCTTGCAAAACTCAATGCCCAGATGACCCCTTAATCATTGGGTCATCTGCCTAGAGTATTGCTGATGTTTTACTTATTTAAGTCGGTGTTCTTATAATACTTCGTGCCTTTGCCGGTGATTTCAGCGGCAAGGCCGGAGTCAGTTAATTGATACATTAATACACCAGGGGCAACTACCGTAGCGTCTTGATAAGCACCACCATCTTTTTCGTATTTAGCAGCAGCGGTTACTTGACCGCCAAAAGTCCAGCCTGAATTCACAAAGTCATTCATGGCAGCTTCAGTTTCAAATACAAAAATATTTTGGAAAGATTTAATTCCAATCCCCAGGCCAGCTTGAACTTCAGCCATATTCATAAAGATCGGTTTTTTATTGGCTTTATTGATTACTACGCCGCTGCCAGTGCCACCGCCTGCAATCAATATTTTCATACCAAAGTTGCTAAAGGTTGCGTAGCCCACTGATTTTTCAATCAACTCTTTGGCTTTGGGTTGGGCTTCATAGAGATGTTTCAGGATTGCCTGATTCTTAATCATTACATCCTGACGTTGCTCGGCGATCGTTTTGTCTGGACCAAACAAGGAGCCAAACTGAGCGTAAGAGTAGGTTGGCGATAAGAATGCGACGCAGATCAAGGTCAGCTTAAGTAATTTTTTCATGGTGTTGTAGTGGGGAGGTTAATCGGCCGAGCCGCCAAGGGCAAGGTATAGGTTGACTCGCTGGGCCAGAGCATCTACTTGACCTTGTCGCAAGCTGATATCGGTACTGTTTGTTTTGATGCGTTGCTGCGCAATTTGACGTTGATCAATTCTACCAATTTGAAACTCAGTCTCCGTGCTTTTCATGACACGCGTCTGTTGGATGAGTTGGGTTTGTAATTGAGTGCTGCGGTCACGCCATATTGCTTCGCCATTTAATGCATTTTCTACATCATTGAATGCTGCGAGAACTACCTTGCCATAGTTGGCGAGTGCCGCTTGCGCCTCTGCGTTTTGATAGGCAATCTGCGCTTCAATAGCGCCCCCTTGGAATAAAGGAAGCGCTACATTTGCGCCCACGCCAAAACTAGTGCTTGAGCCATTAACCAATGTGAAGATTTGGCTATTAATGTAGCCGTAACCAGCGGTTAGGCTGATCTTTGGAAGTCTTGCAAGTCGCTTTTCATCGGCAAGATAGAAGGCGCTGTTGACACGGGCCTCGGCAGCAATCAAATCAGGTCTGCGTTCCAATAGATCAGATGGTAAGCCAGGTGCAACAGGTTTTGGAAGGGCTGGTAATGCAGTAGTTTTGAGGGGCTCAGCTTTCGGATAACGCCCCACTAGAGTTTCAACTGCACGCAGTGCTTGGTCACGTGCTAAAGCGCTATTAAGTGCAATCTCTTGTGCTTGAGCTGCACTAATTTTAGTGACTGATACATCGTTAGCGGATGATGCGCCAATTTTTTCTCGTACTTGAGTCAGCTCCGCAATTTTTTGTGATGCGTCGGCATTATCTTTTGCTAATTGCGCTTGCTCTTGTAGGCTGCGTGCAAGCCAAACTGATTTGGCTAATGTGGCTATCAAAGATAGGCGCGCTGCATCTTGATCGGCATTAATAGCTTTGGAATTTTGTTCAGCGCCTGCAATGGATGTGCGTACACGGCCCCATAGATCGAGTTCCCAATTAGCGCCTATATAGAATCCTGTTAACCCAGTTCCGCTGGAGCCAGCTTTGCTACCAGTATTGCCGATCGCATTTATGCCAGGATATTGTGAGCCACCAGCAGCATTAATTAATGCTTCAGATTGTGTTCTTCGTGCCGCAATGATGCGAATGCTGGGATTATTTTCTAATGCCTCAACTACTAAGGCATTGAGTTCAGGATCATTAAATTGCTTGAGCCAAACATCATCGACACTAATGGAATCTTGAGTACTGTTTTTATCGGCTTGAAATTGTTTTGGGACATTTGTATTGGGCAACGATTGATCCACTAGCTCCTTATTATTCTTGAGCGGACTAATGGTGCAAGCACTTAAAGTAATCGCCCCCAATACGTAGAGTGCAACTTTATGAAACGAGTTCAGATGTGGTTTATGCATCTCTATTGTTAATGAAGTTTGGGAATAATGTAGTTCAGCTTAGTGCTGATACGTAACATCACTTTGCGAATAATGTGTAAGAACGCTAAATGGTCTGTGTACACTGCGCCATCTCCAACAGCACCAGCGGGTAGCAATAACTCTGCATGACGATCGTCCATCTGCAATTTCACGGCAAAACGATTCACTGGAATTTCTCTTAAGCCTGTGGTGGGTAGATTGCCACTGACATTGATTTGACCTTGACCCTCAGCTAGGATGATGGATTCCACTTTTGCTTTAAGAATCTTTCCAGGAAAGCTGGGAATGTAAAACTCAGCCTCATTGCCAACTTCAATTTGGTGTAACTCATTCTGATTAAACAATGCATAGATTTGAGGCGTGTCTTCCATGAAAGTCATGACAGAAGCTATTGGAAAGGCGGCTACAAAAGCACCTGGTCGTAATTGCACGTTGACAACCGTGCCGTCGCTAGGAGCTCTGACAGTGGTTTGTTCCAAATCATATTCAGAATTGATTGTTTGTTCACTGAGCTCAGTAAGATCAGCCTCAGCTTTTTCTAAGTCAAAACGATTGCCGGAGCCGCTTTTAACAAGCGCATCATTTTCTTTAACGCGTAACTTAGCCAATTTAAGTTTAGCTTTAAGGGCATTGACTGATGCTTGAAATTGGGTTGGGTCAATTTTGAAAAGGACATCTCCCTTTTTGACGCGTTGATTTACTATGACTGGCACTTCAGTAACGCGACCCTTTACTTGACTCACAATGCCAACGGAATTTCTAACGACGACAACATTGCTAGAGGAGGGTGAAAATATATTGAGTAGCAATATCAGCGTAATCATTCCTACAACGGGAATCGTAAATACGATGACTTTTGCCAAGGTATTCCATGGAAGTAATTTGTACTTGAAAAAGATCAGCCAAACGATGCCGGCATAGATGCCAAGAATTAGTGCTTCCATGCTTATTTCACCTCGGTGTGCTGCCCTTGTTTATGCTCTTTTTCTAGAGGCATGTATTTATCGGTTCCATAAGCAATCTTGTACATCGTAGGTCGCGTATATGCCCATAGGTAGGCAAGAGGCCAAAGCAAGCCACCTACAAAGAGGGAGAGAATGCATAACGCATGGATTGCATCCCTTTGCGGGTGCTCTCTTCTCTTAGCAATCGTGTCTGGCAGGATATGGACATACCAAAAGCCGGCAATGAAACCTACCGGCATAACGATAAGAACTACCCAAGACACGATATTGGCAAATCCATCAATCATGTCAGGGGGTAAAAACGACGCATTTGCCAAGCATGGCGCCATTAATAACGGTATTACAAAGGCAGTAAAAGGGTGTTTTTTCATGATTTATGACGTAGATTGCTGGAAATGCGGTTATGAATACCTTTAAAATGCCTATATTGCTGATTTTTAAGTAATTTAACAGGTATTTTCATATTCAGTTATCGGATCTATATTTGGTACCCATCAATTGATAATTGGCTGCTATCTCAATGCTGGACCTATAAATGAGGTATCTGCTACAATTCGAGGGCTTTGATTTGTAAAGCTTTTTTGTTTTATTTTGTTAATCACGCACGACACGAATTGGGTGAGAGCTCAAGTGTTCGCAAGTAAGGAGTATTAAAAATGGCAGTTGCTGATATTAAAACGGCGGAAATCGTCAAAGATAACGCGCGCAGCGCAAACGATACGGGTAGCCCTGAAGTTCAAGTTTCATTGCTTACAGCCCGCATCAATGAATTAACCCCCCATTTCAAGGCTAACGCTAAAGATCATCACAGCCGTCGCGGTTTGTTGAAGATGGTTTCACGTCGCCGTCGCCTCTTGGATTACCTCAAAGGCAAAGATTTGGATCGCTATCGCGCATTGAT
>CANCPL010000023.1:0-27942 GCA_947380065.1 Burkholderiaceae bacterium
CTCTTGATATCCCCTATCTTTGGCATCCTGTATTTTCAGTATGGCGGCAAAGAAATCCATTTCTTTGGCTTGGTATGGCCTCAACTACTTACCCCCAATCCGGAGATGAAAAAAGTAGCCGAAGGGATTCATGAATTTCTCGGAAACTCTCTCTACTTTTTAATTGGTATTCATGCCTTGGCAGGCTTATGGCAACATTACGTCATAAAGGACGATACACTTCGTCGTATGTTGAACAAGGTACGCGCCTAAACTAAAGCCGGAGCAATCATTAAATGAAACCACTTTCTAAAAAAGCCAAGATGGCAATAGGCTGGACCGTCTTGATGACTGTCGTGGGAACCGCAATGCTGCACCAATGGCAATTTTTTGCCATGGGTTGTGCTTCCCTTGCAATGCTGCTTGTCGCCAATCACTACGATTTATTAAAAGATCCCGAAGACAAAAAATAATCCCGCTTTTTTAAGAGCGGGATTTATTAGGGTACGCCCCATTACTGGGGTCTTTCATTAAAGACTTGGGTAATCTGTGTAACCAACTTCCTTGCCGCCATAAAAAGTAGAGCGATCAAAGGGGTTTAGAGTAGCGCCCTGCTGGAATCTCTCTGCTAAGTCTGGATTAGAAATATAAAGTCGTCCATAAGCGACTGCATCAGCCAAGCCCTCTTCTAAGACCTTCTCACCCATTGCTTGGTCATAGCCACCAGCTGTAATAAATTTTCCCTGATAAGCAGCGCGGAACATTTCTGAAGTAATCGGGGCATCTTCATAGACTTGATCGCCGCCGCCAGCACTAGTTGAGCGAGGCTCAATCATGTGCACATAAGCTAAGTTATAGCTATTGAGCATTGCAATGACCGCAGTAAACAAAGCCACTGGATCACTATCACTCATATCGTTAAATGTGCCATAGGGCGAAAGACGAACCCCCACCTGATCATTTGGAAATACCTTGCTGACAACCTCAATCACTTGACTCAATAAGCGCAGGCGATTCTCAATCGAGCCACCATATTCATCGGTACGATGATTGGTTTGATCTTGCAGAAACTGGTCCAATAAATATCCATTCGCTGCGTGAATCTCAATACCATCAAAACCAGCTGCTTTTGCATTTTGTGCAGCGACTTCAAACTCTTTCAGTAGACGAGCAATATCCTCCAAGCTCATTGCTCTTGGTATCTCATAGTCATGCAGCTTCCAATCTGCGCCATAGGTTTGACCTGCCGCAGCAATTGCAGAGGGTGCCTCAGGCATGCCCTGCTCTGGGTGTAAAGAAGAATGGGAGATGCGACCCACATGCCATAACTGGGCAACAATTGAACCGCCCTTAGCATGCACTGCTGCAACGATTTCTTTCCATGCTGCAGTCTGCTCTGGTGTATGAATACCTGGCGTAGATGGGTAACCCTTACCCAATGGAGAAATTTGCGTAGCCTCAGTAATGATTAATCCGGCACTTGCCCGTTGTGCGTAGTACGTTTTCGCTAACGGGCTGGGTACATCACCATCAATCGCACGCATTCTAGTTAGCGGCGCCATTACTAGACGGTTTTTTAATTGAATCGATCCAAGACTGACCGGAGTGAACATCATTTCTTTGCCTAACATTTGCTGCCTTTTAGTAAGTAATAAATAAGATGGGTGACTTTAACAAGGATTGATCTATTTTGCAGAGCCAGTAATGTGACTATCTAAGTTACCCCAAATTGCTCACGAATGCAGTTGGATAACGCACTAAATTCTTGGGTATGTGCGGTAGATGACCTTGCAACTAAAGCTATCACTCTTTTAGGTGCTGGGGATGCCAACTCTTTCGCGACTAATTCAGAATTATTTAATAGACTACTTTTTACTGCCAAGCCAGGAAGTAAGGCGATACCAAGACCAGACTCCACCATTTGCAATAAGGTCAGTAGGCTGGTAGCCTCCATACCTTCTGCCTTACGAATATCAGCGCGCTTGCACGCTTGCAAGCTATGTTCGCGCAAGCAATGCCCCTCTTCCAACAATAAGAGGCGCTCAGCCATCTTGGCTGGCAAGGTCACCTCTTTCCCTTTTAAGGCGGGGTCTCCCTCTTTAGCAACTAGCCAAAAATGATCATCAAATAATTCTTGAACAAGAAGACCGTCTACATCATAGGGCAATGCAATCAAAGCAAAATCTAATTTATGCTCAGCCAATCTTGATAGCAGGTTTGCAGTGAGGTCTTCCCTAAGGGTGACCTTGAGTTCCGGAAAACGTCTGCGAATTTCTGGCAAGACTGCTGGCAATAAGAATGGCGCAATGGTCGGTATGACGCCCAATCGAATCGTTGCGGTCATTGGCTTACCTGTAGCGCCCGCATATTCAACCAAATCCTGCGATGCCGCCAAAATCAGTTTGGCACGTTCGAGTACCTCCAGCCCGATGGGGGTAATGGAAACATTTTGACGATCTCGCTCCACTAAATGAATTCCTAGCGCATCCTCCAACTCCTTTAGTCCGGCACTCAAAGTCGATTGCCCCACGAAACAGGCTTGGGCTGCACGAGTGAAATTGAGCTCTTTCGCCAATGCAACGAAATACCCCAGTTGCCTTAAAGACGGTTGATTAGCCATTTCCCCTCCATTATCGAATTAATAGATAAATACTATCATAATGATTCATTGGACTGATTAATAAATTAAGCGCACACTCTGTTCATGGTTGAGAAACAAGCTTGGAGACTCAACAAACCGTATGTCCAAATAAAGGAATCAAAATGACACGTCCAGAAATTAAAACCATCCACAATTTAGAGTCCGCCTTCGCGGGAGAATCTATGGCTCATATCAAGTACCGTTATTTTGCAAAATTGGCTCGCGCTGCTGGCGACGAAGAAACTGCAAAGATCTTTGAATCTACCGCCGATCAAGAGGTGATGCATGCGTTTGGCCACCTAGATTTACTCTACCCTGCTGGCACAATCACACCCACACGTGCTCTAGAGATCGCCATTGAAGGTGAAACTTATGAATACACTGAAATGTACCCATCATTTCGTAAGACAGCAGTGGAAGAAGGTAATGCTGCCGTCATCCAGGAAATTGATGGACAAATTGCTGAATCTAAAGAGCATGCCGAGCAATTTCAGGCAGTATTAGCTAAAGCGGCAAAACGCTTCGCCGCACTAGCTAATGTTGAAGAACGTCATGCGAACCACTATAAGCAAGCTCTGGAAAAGGCAAAGGTTTTTGCAGCCCAATAAGCGCAGCTCGGAAAAAATTAGGAATTAAATCTAAAATCGACAAACTATTTAAGGAATGAATATGAAATCTTATCAATGTATCGTGTGCGGCTATATCTATGACGAAGCAAAAGGAATCCCGGAGGATGGTATTCCCGCAGGAACACTTTGGGCGGATGTGCCTGATGACTGGGAATGTCCTGACTGCGGCGTAGCAAAAGCCGACTTTGAAATGGTTCAAATAAGCTAAGTCCAATTCAACACCCTCGTACCCTGTTTTACTTTTTTGTCATTTGGAGAGCCTTGCTTTGGATCAAACCACCCCTCAATCCCAATCCGCAATTGTCATCATTGGCAGTGGATTAGCTGGCTACACTGTCATCCGTGAAATCCGTAAATTGGATAAAGCAGTTCCAATTACCTTAGTAACACGCGAGCCTGGATATTTTTACTCCAAGCCCATGCTCTCCACAGCTCTTGCCGGCAAGAAAGAAGCAGCGCAGTTAATCTCTACGCCAGTAGATGGTATGGCAACACAACTAGAGCTAACTGTTCTAGCGGAATGTGATGTCAGCGCAATTGATGGTGGTACACAAACCATTCAGACTAATAAGGGAGAGATCCCTTACGGAAAACTGGTCATGGCTTTGGGTGCTGATCAAATCCGCTTACCACTTCAAGGTAGCGCGGCCAATGAGGTCATTACAGTCAATGATCTGGAAGACTATGCGCGTTTTCGGAATGCCATCATCGGGAAAAAGAATATTGCGATTCTAGGTGCCGGCCTCATTGGCTGCGAATTTGCCAATGATCTTGTATTAGGCGGTTATGAAGTAGATGTTATTGACCTAGCCCCACAGGCTTTAGGTCGTCACTTGCCCGAGGCTGCCGCCTTTGAGTTGCAAGGTAAATTAAGTGCTGCCGGTGTACGATGGCACCTCTCTACTACAGTTCAAGCAATTGATCGGCAAGGAGATTCATTGCAAGTCACCCTAGCGAATGGCAAGCTGATTTCTTGTGATGTCTTTTTATCTGCTGTTGGACTAAAGCCTAGAATTGAATTAGCCAAAGCTACCGGCATCAATGCTGGCATTGGCATTCAGGTAAATCGCCAGCTCGAAACCAATATTAAAAATATTTTTGCCATTGGAGATTGCGCCGAAGTTGAAGGCTTAGTTTTGCCTTACGTGATGCCTATCATGCAAGCTGCAAGAGCATTGGCTCCAACCTTAATAGGGCAAGCTACTGAACTCACCTATCCCGCAATGCCGGTGATGGTCAAAACACCCGCCTTAGCCACCGTTGTTTCTCCACCAGCTAAAGGCGCCGAAGGAAAATGGATAACAACATCAGTTGAAGGCGGATTAGAGTCTCGCTTTGAATCTGCAGATGGAAAGTTATTGGGTTTTGCTCTTATGGGAACAGCTACCGCGCAGCGTGGCGCCTTGACCAAGGAGTTGCCAGCCATCCTCGCTTAAGCATCTCGCCCTTCTCCTCGACCTCACTAGTCAGGAAAACAAAAAGGCCCGCATAGCGGGCCTTTTATTGATGTCACTAGCGGTGATTAAGAAACGATCACGAACCAAGTAGTGTTGTGTGATTGTGCAACCATCAAGAACAACATTGGTACTGATAACACCGTATTTAAACGGGATGTCAACATTGCAACACGAGCGGATTTTGCCTTTACATCAGCCTCAACGGCAACAATACCCAAAGCGCGCTTTTGGTTTGGCCAAATAATGAACCAAACGTTAATGGCCATTATCACAGCAATCCACATGCCCAAACCGATTGCTCGGAACGGAGCTTGCAAGGTGAAAGCTTGATGCAAGTAACCGTTTAAACCAGCAACTATTAAACCAGTGGCAACGGTAAATAAAGCAGCATAACGAAACCAGAACAAGGCCGTTGGAGCAATCACTTTACCGATCGCTGGTTTTTGCTCATCCGGAATCTTGGGCATGGAAGGAATTTGCACAAAGTTGAAGTACCAGAGCAAACCGATCCACATCACACCAAACATCACGTGCAACCAACGGAAAATAAACGGGAGTTCAGCAGAGCTAAAGTTACCGCCTAAAGCCAAAATAATGAGGGCTAGCAGGACAAATCCCGCAATAACGGTACGCCCCAAAGAGGTCAAAATAGAAGTCATGTGGTGTTCCTAAATATTGAGTTAGTTAATTAAGCAAAATTTTGACTTGCAAAATCCCAATTAACCAAATTCCAAAAATTTTCTAAATATTTTGGTCGCGCATTACGAGTATCAATATAGTAAGCATGCTCCCAAACATCACAGGTAAGCAGTGCTTTAGCATCAGTAGTAAGAGGGGTTGCAGCATTGCTAGTGGAAACTAGATCGAGACTACCATCTGCCTTTTTTACCAACCAAGCCCAACCTGATCCAAAAGTTCCAACAGCGCACTTTGTAAACTCTTCTTTGAATTTATCAAATGAACCCCACTTAGCATTAATGGCATCAGCCAATGCGCCAGTAGGTGTACCGCCGCCATTAGGCTTCATTCCTAGCCAATAAAAAGTATGGTTCCAAACCTGTGCAGCATTATTAAAAACACCGCCCGTAGATTTCTTAACAATATCTTCAAGAGAAGCATTTTCAAACTCAGTGCCTTTGATTAAATTATTCAAATTAGTGACATAAGTTTGGTGGTGTTTACCATAGTGGTACTCCAAAGTTTCCTTGGAGATATATGGGGCTAAAGCATCGAGTGCATATGGCAACTGCGGTAATGTGTGTTCCATTTGATTTATATTCCTTTTGATTACATTAAGCATAAATATGGTCTATTTTGTGATAACTATAGACTATTCTGGGGTTTTTGTTTGGGCTAAGAAAAATGCCGGCAAGAAGCCTGCCGGCATCTAATGGAGCAAGACTTAGATTGGCTTATTGTGCAGTCCAACCACCATCCATATTCCAAGCCACGCCACGAACTTCAGAAGCGTCTGCCCCACAAAGAAATACTGCTAGGGCCGCCAATTGCTCAGGACTGACAAATTCCCCAGATGGCTGCTTCTCCGATACCAGGGCCGTCTTAGCAGCTTCGATAGAAATACCTTCGCGCTCTGCGCGAGCATCCACCTGTTTCTGAACTAGTGGAGTTAAAACCCAGCCTGGACAAATGGCGTTGCAGGTAATACCAGTTCGCGCATTTTCAAGAGCGGTAACTTTAGTGAGACCAATAATGCCATGTTTAGCAGCGACATAAGCTGCTTTCTGGGTAGATGCAACCAAGCCATGCACAGAAGCAATATTAATGATGCGCCCCCAGTTGCGTTTTTTCATACCGGGCAATGCATGATGTGTTGTATGAAATGCAGAGCTTAGATTAATAGCGATGATGGCATCCCATTTATCCGTTGGAAACTCTTCAATGTTTGCAGTGTATTGAATGCCAGCATTATTGATCAGTATGTCAATCGCACCAAAGCGCTTTTCTGTTTGCTTAATCAAGTCCTCAATCTCGGCAGGCTTGCTCATATCTGCACCGTGATAATCAACCTCTACTCCACAAGCTTTAATTTTGGCAATGGCTTCATCCTTCTCGCCAAAGCCATTCACCATAATATTTGCGCCTTGCTTTGCTAATGCAATAGCCATTCCCAAACCAATGCCGCTAGTGGATCCAGTGACTAGAGCAGTTTTACCTTTTAATGTGGACATATCTTTACCGTATGAAGTTGACTGAAGGGGTCTATAGGCCGCTTCGCAGCCCCATATTACTTGATGTTACAGGATGAGCAGACCCACCCCAGCAAGTCATGCACCAGGGTGACCATGAACAACTAAAAATTAGATTTTCTTAAGCGCCCTCAGGATCTTTTCACAAGTAATAGGCTGATCAAAGACTGCTGCATTTAATGGCGCCAAGGCATCATTAATAGCGTTTTGAACTGCGCCTGGGGCTCCCGCTGTACCAGCCTCACCCGCTCCTTTAGCGCCCAATTTTGAAGATTGGGTAGGAGTTTCTACGTGGGCAACCTCAATATCCGGCATCTCATTGGCCATTGGTACTAAGTAGTCAGCCATACTGCCATTGCGCAACAAACCGCTATCGTCATAGAGGCACTCTTCGAATAAAACGCCACCAATACCCTGAACAATTGCACCGCGTACTTGTTCATTTACCAACATAGGATTGATTACGCGCCCACAATCTTCTACCGCCCAATGCTTTAGCAACTTCACGAAGCCTGTCTCTGGGTCAACTTCAACATAAGAAGCCTGTACTCCATTCGTGAAAATGAATGGGTACTCTTTTTGCGTGTAGTGACGCGTCACCATCAGATCAGCAGAGAAACCTGCTGGCAAAGTATCGGTACGGAAATAACCGACTCTTCCTACCTCACTAAATGGTAACAACTGTTCACCAGTTGCTTTATCCAAAATATGGCCGCGACGTGCAATTAATTCTGCAACAGGTCGGTTCAAAATAGCGCCAGCAAGCTTAATGATATTTTCTTGCAAGGCTTGAGAGGCTAAGAGAACTGCTTCACCACCTACACCAGCACCACGTGATGCCCAAGTACCACCTCCATAAGGAGTGACATCCGTATCGCCAGTCACTATGCGCACTTGATCGATTGAAACACCAACTGCATCGGCAGCAATTTGTGTGTAGATACCTTCGGTACCTTGCCCTTGCTCACCCACACCAATCAACACAGATACCACGCCACTTGGATCCATGCGAACAGTAGCACCATCCTGAGAAGCAATACGAGCACCACCGACCCCATAGAAAGCAGGACTTGGATTGGTTAACTCAATCAAGGTTGCAAATCCAATACCGCGATAGATACCCTGCTTGCGCAACTCAGCCTGCTCTTTACGTAATGCTGGATAGTCCATCATTTTTTCGATGGTTCGCAAACATTGCTCATGGGAGAGAACTTCTAACTTAATGCCAGAAATCCCGGAACATGGATAAGCATCATCCGGAATTACGTTGCGTTTACGAAATTCGAGCGGATCCATCTGTAATTTTTGTGCGGCCAAATCCACTAGGCCTTCGGTCACGGCACATGCAATTGGATGACCAACCCCACGATACTGACAAGTTGGTGTTTTATTCTGAAACACGACATTCAAACGAGCACGATAGTTTTGATGCTTATACGGACCACCCACCAAGTTCACCACCTGATTACCCTCAATCGCGCTTGTTCTAGGAAACATTGAATATGGACCGATAGCAGTTAAGTCATCAATCTCAAAGGCCAAGATATCGCCTGCCTTATTGGCAGCAATACGCCCTTTAATGCGATGCTCACGTGCATGAATATCGCTTGTAAAAGATTCTAAGCGATCAGCAACAAATTTCACAGGGCGCTCTAGCATCATGGCCAGCCCCACCGTTGCGAAGTCATCTGGATAAGCATGAACCTTAATGCCGAATGAACCGCCCACATCTTTACAGATCACATGGACATCAGACTCAGAAAGACCAAACTGACGGCAATATAAATCTTGCATCATGTGTGGCGCTTGTTGCGAGTGATAAACCGTCAAGCGACGATCACCCGGGTTGTAATCTGCAATTTGACAGCGTGGTTCAAGTGTTACCCCAGTATGGCGCCCAAATCCAAAAGTAGCTTCAGCAACCACATCTGCAGTTGCAAATACCTCATCTACATTCCCGACATCTAAGCTGCGGGTGAAACATAAATTGTCACCAAGCTCTGGATGAATTACCGGAGTATCTGCGTCAAGTGCCGTTTCCATAGAAACAACTGCCGGGAGCTCTTCCCACTCAACATCAATATGTTGCAAAGCATCTTCCGCTTGCGCCCTAGTTTCTGCAACCACTGCTACCACAGGCTCACCCTGCCAACATGCGCGATCAATAGCTAACGCGTGCTGAGGAGCGGACTTCATGCCAGCCAAATGGCCTAAAGTTGCAACCCAAGGCTTACAAATTTTTGCCATTTGTACGCCATCTACAATAGCCAGCACACCAGGCATCTTGCTAGCGTGCTCCGTGTGAATTTTGCCAATCTTCATATGTGCTACTGGAGAGCGCCAGAACACTACATGAGCCATCCGTGGCAGCTGAATGTCATCAATATACGTCCCTTGGCCTTCCAGTAAACGACGAGCACCATGTCTAGGTTCGCTATGACCGATATAGCGCTGATCGTTTGTAACGGGATCCAGCACCATTCCCTTTAAATCACTTGGCTTATTCATAATGCGTTTTCCTTAATACCTTAAGCGTTAGCAAGGACAGGTTTAATTTTTTGACCCTTAGAGCGAGCATCCAACACATCAACAATGGCATCCACAATCGAGTGGTACCCAGTGCAACGACAGTAATTACCGGATATCCATTCACGCACTTGTTCACGGGTTGCTTTGGGTTGTTGTTCAATGAGTTCTTGGGCGGCCAACAACATCCCGGATGAGCAGAAACCACACTGCATTGCGTTATGACGCATAAATGACTCTTGCAAATCTGTTAGGACACCGTTTTTAGTAAGGCCCTCGACAGTCTCCACAACACCACCATCTGCTTGAACCGCCAAATAGAGGCAGCCTCGAATGATTTGCCCATTTACCTTGACGGTGCAGGCCCCGCACGCACCCTGTTCGCATCCCAGATGAGGCCCTTTTAGATGAAGGTCTTCACGTAAAAAATCCACTAAATGTCTGCGTGGCTCAATTTCTGCATTTACAAGTTGGCCATTTACGGTCATTGAAATTTTTTTCTTCAAACTCATACTGATCTCCGAATTTTTCTATTGATTGAGCTTTAGACAATCATCTGCTTGAGGCCGCGCTCAAGTAATACACCAATTAAATGTTGTTTTGCCTCTGCGCTATTAGTGATGTCGGCAATCGCTTCGATCTCCATGCGCGCCGCAGCGACAGCTTTAGAAATTACTTCATCATTTAATGTTTGGCCATTTACCAAGTCTTGGGCTTTTATCGCCATGACTGGTGTCGCACCAACCGAAAAGAATGTGAAGGCACAGTTAGTTAATACATCACCCTGCTTTTGTGCAACGGCCGCCAGCCCAGCAACCGCATAATCGCCATGACGTCTAGCAAGCTCATGAAAGTAAAAGACCTCTTGTTTGCTGGCAAGTGGAATCTCTGTGGCCACCAAAATTTCATCAGGCTCTAGTGAGGTTGTGTATAGATCAATAAAGAAATCTTGCGCAGAAATTCGGCGCTCACCCGCTGGACCATGAATAATCATCGTGGCGCGCAAGGTCAAGCTGCATGCAGGCCATTCAGCGGCGGGATCGCCGTAAGCCAAGGATCCACCCCATGTTCCTAAATTACGAATCGCTCGATGCGCAATATGTGGTGCAGCGGCTTTTAACAATGGCGCGTGTTGCGCTACCAATGCTGAATCTTCAATTTCGGTATGGGTTACAAGCGCACCAATACGTAGACTATCGCCAACAATGGAAATACCTTTGAGTTCAGCTAGATCAGTAATATCAATTAATACGCTAGGCTCAGACAAGCGCATATTCAATGTAGCCAATAGAGTTTGTCCGCCAGCAATTAAGCGAGCATCATCGCCGCCCTGTTCAAGCAAAGATAGGGCTTCTTGTAGCGCCTTAGGCTTAACATAATCAAATGCTGCAGATTTCATTGCGTCTCCTCAACCGCTAATAATATTTAGCTTTTAGCTTCTAATTTTTACTCTCATTTTTTACTGCAACTGCTTTTTATAGTTTTATATATAGAGCCCAATTACCGCCCTTTTATTTACTACCAGCGTCTGACTCCAACGCCACCGTCTCCCCGCCTAATTCTTTTGCAAAATTCTGAAAAAAATCATCTGCAATCTTTTTTGCCGATGCGCTAATCAAGCGACCGCCAATTTGACCTAACTTACCGCCAATCGAGGCTTCCGTTGTGTACGAAACCAAAGTACCGCCTTCGGCCTGCTTAAGCTCTACTCGTGACTTGCCTTTGGCAAACCCAGCCGCCCCTCCAGACCCTTCGAAAGCCATGGAACATGATTGATCTGGAATGATGTCGCTCAGGAGTAATTTCCCGGCAAAACGAGCTCTCACAGGCCCAATCTTAAACATCACCTTGGCATGAACCTCTTCCGGGGAAATGCGACTAATCTCCTCACAGCCTGGGATGGACTTAGCTAACACGTCGATATCATTCAAACCCCTCCATACATCGGGGATAGGAGCGGATATGAGTTGCTCGCCATTTAGTTCCATTTGATCTCCTTGGGGTTTGTACGAATAGAGTCTTATCGACCAATTGTTCAACAATGTACCATTATTTAACTTTTGGTCAATAAGGCCAAATTCGGATAAACCCTGAGAATCATGCGTTTTACTGAAGATAATGTTTCCACCCTAGCTAATGCTGAAATTACAGCGGGCGGAGCATCGCCAATTCGAAAGCGGATGGGAACGGCTGAACGCAAACGTCAAATAGTAGATAGCGCTATTCAGTTCTTCGCCAGAAATGGAATTGATGGGCAACTCAGAAACTTATCCAAAGAGCTGGGCATTACTCACACCCTGCTGTATCACTACTTCCCTACTAAAGATGCTTTGATTCAAGAGGTCTATAAAGAAGTATTTGAATCTAGATGGAAGCCGGAGTGGGAAGAACTGCTGGATGACGACTCGCTCACCCCAGAAGAAAAATTCAATGCATTTTATTTGGACTACTCCAACACGGTCTTGACTTATGACTTTGTGCGCATCTTGATTTTCTCTGGTTTGAGCGATCATTCCATTAGCGATCGCTTCTTTGAACTCTTACGCACTCGCTTGCTTCCAAGACTCATTCGTGAAACTCGGAAGTATTGCGGCAGAGCAGATATATCAAAACCAACTCAGCGCGAGCTTGAATTTCTCATGGGCTTGCATGGTGGTATCTTTTATATCGGCATGCGACGCTGGATCTATGGACAAGCTATTTATGCAGCAGAAAGCCCCAATACAGAACAAGAAATCATTCGAGATCGAGTGCAGTCTTACCTTCATTCCGCTAAATCACTATTTACTTAATTCAAAAGGTCGTCATGTCTAACTTAAGCCTAAATCACTTTTCAATACGCAGTCTCGAGATTGAAAAAACAACTGAATTCTTTAGTAAGTTACTTGGCTTAACCGTTGGCCCAAGACCAGAGTTTCCCTTTCCTGGCGTCTGGCTCTACAACGGCGATGAAAGTAGCTGGGCAAATGCAGTCTTGCATCTCATTGCAATCGATAAGAACGATCCAAATGGACTTAAAAAATATTTAGGGGATCGTGACCCCAGCTCACTGCATGGTTCTGGCGCAGTTGATCACATCGCCTTTTTTGCCACTGGTCTAGAAGAGAAGATTGCCCTTCTAAAAGCATTACAGATTCCCTATCGCGAACGAACTGTCCCAGTATTAAAGCTTCATCAAATATTTTTGGATGATCCTAATGGTGTTGTTATCGAATTGAACTATCCGGCCGAAGAAAAAGCCGTCCTAGATGCGAAAGCGGCATAGGTCTTATTAATGGCAAAAATTTTAGTCGTTGGTGGCTCACTTGGCGGTTTGTTCGCAGCTAATATTTTGCTGCGCCAAGGACATGACGTTACCTTACTAGAAAAAGCGAATGGCTCACTGGATGGACGTGGTGCTGGGATTGTTACGCATGACGCCTTAACTGAAGCTCTGCGCGCGGCCGGAGTCTCCGTTGATGAAACGCTGGGCGTGCTAGTTACCAAGCGCGTCACTCTGGGAGCTGATGGCCAAAGCCTAGGCGAGATGGAGTTCCCTCAAATACTCACCTCCTGGAGCCGCCTTTATCACATGCTGAAGGAAAGCTTTCCTAGCGAACGCTATCTTCAGGGCAAAACAGTGAAGACAGTTAATCAAGATGAGAACGCTGTACAAGTACTGTGCGAGGATGGCAGCAAATATGAAGCTGAACTTCTGATTGCATCTGATGGCATACGCTCTGCAGTTAGAGCTCAGGTTGCTCCTCAGATTCAGCCTGAATACGCTGGATACATTGCTTGGCGTGGTGTATGTGATGAAGCCTCCTTATCCAATTACACCCTAGACACTCTATTTAATTACTTTGGCTTTTGCTTGCCAAATGGCGAGCAAATGTTGGGCTACCCAGTAGCTGGCTCCGGCAACGATACCCGCCCAGGAAAACGTCGCTATAACTTTGTTTGGTATCGACCAGCATCAGAACATGAAGAATTAGTCAGCCTACTGACTGATGATGATGGCCATCACTATCCTGCTGGTATCCCACCACTCAAGGTTTCTTGGAAGCATATTGCTCATATGAGAAGAGTGGCAAAAGAAATTTTGGCACCCCAATACGCAGAGATTCTAGAAAAAACATCCACTCCATTTTTGCAGGCGATTTATGACGTACGCTCTGAGCAAATCGTCTTTGGAAGAATCGCATTAATGGGAGACGCAGCTTTTGTTGGTAGACCTCATGTAGGAATGGGTGTTACCAAGGCTGGCGATGAGGCTATGGTGATTGCAAAGCATATTGCCAAATTAGGCGCAACTCCAGCAGCGCTCAATGCCTATAGCGAAGAGCGGCTCAAACTGGGCCAGCAGGTAGTAGCTAGAGCCCAATATCTGGGGCGCTACATGCAGGCTCAAGGCAGCAAGGGTAATAGGGATAACGAGAAGCTCAAGAGAAATGCCGATACTGTAATGGCGGAAACCGCGATTGATATTAGCAATCTATTAGCTCAAGGAAAAGCAGTGCCTGAGTCAACGCATTAAAGGACGCATTCAGTTAAGATTTAATAATAAAAAGTATTCTTATTTAACAAAGTTTTATATGGAGGAGACAACCATGAAACAAAAAGTAACGAATCAAACACGACGCCAGATGTTAATTGGTGGAGCTGCAGTTGCAAGCACCCCACTTTGGTTAAATGTTGCAAACGCTCAAGCTGAAACTATTAAGATCGGCTTCCCAACTCCCTTGACTGGTCCTTTCTCTGCTGAGGCACAGGACCAAGTAAAGGCTGCTGAATTAGCCATTAAAGAATTTAACGATGCTGGTGGATTTAACGGTCGTAAAGCAGAACTATTAGTACGCGATGACAAGCTAAACCCAGGCGAAGCAGCAACTCGTACTTTAGAGTTGATCGAAAAAGACAAAGTTAACTTTGTAGTGGGCTCACTTTCTGCAGCAACCCAGCTCTCCATCAATGCTGTTTGTAAGGAACGTAAGGTTCTCTTTAATTCCATTAGCCAATCTGATGCCATTAACGAAGCTAAGGACTGGAGTGTGTATACATTCCATGAGGCACTGAACCCAACGATGACTGCTGGCGCTGTAGCGCGCTACTCAATTCCTCGTTTTGGCAAAAAAATTGTCTTCCTCACGGCTGACTATGCTTATGGCCACGAGATGGTTCGCGCCTTTGAGCGTGCAGGCAAAGAAATGGGCGCCACTACTTTGGCTGACATCCGTCACCCATTGGGTGCATCCGATTACTCCGCTTTCCTGCCACGCATTAAGGCGCTGAACCCCGATATTTTGGTTCTCTGTAACTTTGGTCGCGACTTAGTCAATGCAGCAAAACAATGTACTGACTTTGGCCTTAAATCCAGCATGAAGATTGTTACGCCGGTGCTTCTCTATACCTCGCGCCTTGCTGGTGGACCAGAAGCATTTGAGGGCATTATTGGTGGCACATCTTATTACTGGGGCCTTGAAGATCGTATCCCCACTGCAAAAACATTCAATGATGCTTTCCGCAAAATGTATAACGGGTCTGTTCCGTCAGATTACGGTGCGTTAGGTTATGCGGGTGTGAAGAGCGTATTGGCATCCATCAAGATTGCCAAATCGACCGAGACCATGAAAGTTGTGTCTGCGATGGAAAATCTTAAATATGACTGGTACAAGGGTCCTGAGTACTATCGTAAGTGCGACCACCAAGCAGTTCAAACCGTCATCATCGTAGAGTCCAAATCTAAGAATATGAAAGACAAGTACGATGTCTTCAATATTTTGACGATTGAACCTACTACTGAGAAAAACATGCGCACCTGCGCAGAGCTTGGCCACAAAGCCTAATCCAAAAATTTCAGGGTGGATTTCTAATCCACCCTGATCCACTCCCCAACACCTTTTGGTAGAGGGGAGTTTTTTCTGAGTATATTTATGACCGGCCTTTCATTTGAACTTCTATGCATGCAGTTGCTTACAGGCATCGCCTTAGGCAGTATTTATGCACTTCTAGCCTTGGGCTTGTGTCTTATTTTTGGCATGCTCAATGTAGTGAACTTCGCACATGGCGCCTTTTTTATGGTGGGTGCATTCTTGGGTGTGTACTTTTTGGGAGTCACCGGAAGCTTTTGGTTTAGCTTGGTGCTAACCCCCTTATTCACAGGCGGTATAGGTCTTCTTACAGAACGTTTCTTGGTGAGACCTTTGTATGGACGCGGCCTTGATTACCCTCTACTACTTACCTTTGGTCTTTCGTATGTATTGATCGAAGTGATGCGCGTTACCTTTGGTATAGAAGGTCTTCCATCAGTAACCCCAGAAGGTCTGGGCGGAACCATGAATGTTGGCATTGGCTATTTCCCGAAATACCGCCTCTTCTTAATTGCCGCTACCGCCGTAATTATTCTGGGTGTCTGGTTCTTTATTCAAAAGACGCGTTATGGCCTCATCATCAAAGCCGGCGCAGCAGACCAAGAAATTGTCAAAGTACTCGGCGTTGATATTGCCAAGGTTTGGCTTTTAGTGTTTGGACTAGGTTGCGCTATTGCCGGCCTCTCAGGCATCCTTGCTTCGCCAACACGCTCAGTAAATCCAGAGATGGGTATACCGATATTGGCAGAATCTTTTGTGGTGACTGTAGTTGGTGGTATGGGCTCACCAGTAGGTGCTGTTGTTGCCGGCCTATTGGTAGGCATTGTCTACAGCATGACCTCCCTCTTCTTCCCTGACTTAGCAGAACTCTCCATTTTTGTATTGATGGCGGTAGTGCTGTTAATTCGCCCACAGGGTTTATTTGGTAAAGCAGGAGCGATGGGCTAAGGCTCTGTATATTTATGAATTCATTTTTTCAACTCATTGCTCGTCATCGCGTCTTAGCCAGTACGCTGTTCTTAGCGATCTTCCCATTCATCATGCCGTATGAAGCTTTAGCGATCAACATTTTGATCTTTGGCTTATTCGCCATGGGCTTTAACTTGCTGTTTGGTTATATGGGACTTCTTTCCTTTGGTCACGCAGCATTTCTAGGGATCGGTAGCTACCTCACTGGAATTGGCATTGTTCACTATGGGATGCCGTGGGGTGCTGCAATTTTGATTGGAGTTATTGGCGCAGCTTTTGGCGGCCTTATTATGGGCTACCTAGCGATTCGCACTCGTGGCATCTACTTCTCTATGGTGACCTTAGCTCTGGGTCAAATCGTTTATTACATCTTCTATAAGGCAGAAAGTCTTACAGGTGGCGAGAATGGTTTACGTGGAGTTCGCGTCGATCAATTCAATGTTCTAGGCATTCCAGTCGACTTCTTAAATCCCCTGGTGAAGTACTACATCATTCTTTTCTTTGTTGTCATTGCAATCTGGTTAATCTCACGCATTCTGAGCTCACCTTTGGGTGCCGTCATGGAAGCAATTCGGGAGAACGAAAAACGCGCAGCCGCATGTGGGTTTGACGTAGCCCGAACTAAATTACTGGTCTTTGTATTATCAGCTGCAATTTGCGGCCTAGCAGGCTCATTACGCGCCCTGCATCTCTCTATTGTGCCAATTGATTCCTTGCACTATTTGCAATCCGGTCATGCTGTAATGATGAGTATTTTGGGCGGCATGGGCACATTCTTTGGTCCATTTATCGGGGCCGCAGTCATGCTCTATTTAGAAGATGTCGTAACTACCTTCACCAAACATTGGATGGCTGTCGTTGGCCTAGTTTTTATGTTCTTTGTGCTGTTCTTCCCTAAAGGTATTTGGGGAACTATTCTGAGCAAGCTACAAATTAATCAGGATGCCAAATAATGGATAGCGCAAAAATAATCCCTATTCTTGAAGCGCGTCATGTCAGCAAAAGCTTTGGCAAGTTCAAGGCATTGCAAGATGTTTCCACCAGCTTTATGCCCGGAACACTGACTGCCATCATTGGACCCAATGGTGCTGGAAAAAGTACTTTCTTTAACGTGCTGAGTGGCGCATTCCCTCCCACAAGCGGCCAAATTCTGTTTAATGGCAAAGACATTACCGGTATGCAGCAACATGAGTTTGCTCGTATTGGCATCTCTAAAAGCTTTCAAATTACGAACGTATTCAAGCAGTTGAGCGTTCATGAAAATGTTCGCGTAGCTGCCCAGATGGAAATAGCGCGTTACAACTTCCTCCGTAATGCACAAAGCTATTCAAGACCAATTGAAATCGCTGATGAATTACTGCATCGAGTTAATCTAGAACACCTACGCAATAAGAAAACTGGCGACCTAGCCCACGGTCAGCAGCGTGCACTAGAAATTGCGATGGCCTTAGCCTGCAACCCTAGCTTGCTATTGCTTGATGAGCCCACCGCCGGTATGTCGCCAGAAGAAACCTTGGTCATGATGGAGCTTATTCGCACCCTCGCCAGTGAGCGCACGGTTATTTTGGTTGAACACAAAATGAAGCTCATCATGGGTCTTTGTAAACGCATCATTGTTCTGCATCACGGCGAGTTTTTGGCTGAAGGCACCCCAGAGGAAATCCAAAATAATGCTGAGGTACGTCGTGTGTACCTGGGTCAAGGTTAAATAGAAAGAAAACTATGTTGCGTGTAGAAAATTTAAACGCGTGGTATGACCGCAGTCATGTATTACAGGGTGTATCACTTGAAGTTAATAAAGGTGAGATTGTCACCTTGATGGGCCGCAATGGAGCAGGTAAAACCACCACTCTTCGCTCATTAATGGGGCTGCTATCCAAGCGTCAAGGTAAGGCCTTCATCGATGGCACCTCATTTTTAGACTTACCCGCTCATGAACGCTTTCACTTAGGACTAGCCTATGTTCCAGAAGATCGCCGTATTGTTCCTGGGCTTACCGTCAAAGAAAATTTAGAGCTTGGGGTCATCGCCAAGAAGAACTCTGGCGACATGGGAGCACTAGTAGATGAAATCGCTGAAACCTTCCCTAGACTCAAGGAACGTTTAAATCAGGATGGCACTTCAATGTCGGGCGGTGAGCAGCAAATGCTCGCCATTGCCAGAGCGATGATCGGCAAACCAAAAGTTATTCTGCTCGATGAGCCGTCAGAAGGTATCATGCCGGTCTTAGTTGAGGAGATGTTTGAGTTATTTGCCAAATTAAAGCAACAAGGCTTAACCATTCTGCTAGTGGAGCAAAACGTACAGCAAGCTCTAAAAATTTCTGATCGGGCTTATATCTTAGATCAGGGTGAAATTGTGTTTCAGGACACCGCTCAGAACCTCCTAAATAATGACGAGATTCAGCAAAAGTATTGCGCGGTTTAAATGAGATGCAGCCAACGCCCCAGCTGATGCCAAAAACTATCAGGGACTAAAGTTAGCAACCAAGTAAACAAAATGAAACGTATGAGCTTGCCAATGAACATATAAATAAGGCATGGCTGCCATGGGAGCTTTAACCATCCTGCTGCCAGACACAAGGGATCCCCCAATCCTGGCAACCAAGATAGCAGCAATAACTTAGGACCCCACTCCCCAAGCCAGCGCTTCAGGCGGCTATTACTAGGCTCATCCATTACCTTAAAGCTATTACGTGCTATTACCCCCAACCACCAATCAACCATCCCACCTAATGTATTACCAACGGTGGCAACCATTATTGCAACCCAAAATAAGTGGGGATTTAGAGTGATATAGCCAAATAAAATTGGTTCAGAACCGGCTGGTATTAATGTTGCGGAAATAAATGCACTAATGAATACCGCTGGTAAACCCACCGAAGGCATTTCAAACCATCCAAAAAAATGCTCGAACATATGCTCCATTAAGCAATAGCCCCTAAGGCGCTGGTATACGAGCGAATTACTTTGGATCTCATTAGATCTATTTTGCCTTGTTTTACCCAATCCCCAAGATTTTCAAATCTTGCTTAAACTAACACCTAAATCGGTAAATAACCCATAAAACCTATAAATTGAGACTTTCATGAATTACCCTATTCCTAAGCCTGACCAGTATCAAGATATGCGTGAAGCTTTACGTGATCTTTGCAGTTCTTTTGATTCTGCCTATTGGCAAAAAATAGATCATGAGCGTGGCTATCCTGAAGCCTTTGTGGATGCAATGACTAAGGCCGGTTGGTTGGCTGCTTTAATTCCAGAGGAATATGGCGGCTCTGGTTTGGGCCTAGCCGAGGCCTCAGTGATCATGGAAGAGATCAATTTTTCAGGCGGTAACTCAGGCTCATGTCACGGACAAATGTACAACATGGGCACCTTATTGCGTCATGGTTCAGAAATCCAGAAAAAAATGTACCTTCCAAAAATTGCTTCAGGTGAATTGCGGCTCCAAAGCATGGCTGTTACTGAGCCTACAACCGGAACCGATACCACCAAACTAAAAACTACCGCAGTTAAAAAGGGTGATAAGTATGTAGTCAACGGTCAAAAAGTGTGGATCTCCCGCATTCAACATTCTGATCTCATGATTTTATTAGCTCGCACTACCCCTCTTAATGAAGTGCAACGCAAGTCTGAAGGTATGTCGATTTTTATCGTCAATCTTGCTGATGCCATTGGCAAAGGGATGGAAGTAAGGCCAATCGCCAACATGGTCAACCATGAAACCAATGAAGTGTTTTTTGATAACCTTGAAATCCCTGCTGAGAATCTCATCGGCACTGAAGGCCAAGGCTTTAAATACATTCTAGATGGCCTCAATGCTGAGCGCGTATTAATTGCTGCCGAATGTATTGGGGATGCCTATTGGTTTATTGATCGCGCCCGTCGCTATGCTAATGATCGCGTTGTTTTTGATCGTCCAATTGGAAAAAATCAAGGGATTCAGTTTCCGATTGCCGATAGCTATATCGAGACTGAGGCTGCCAACCTGATGCGTTTCAAGGCTTGCGAGTTATTCGATAATCACCAACCCTGCGGACCTGAGGCGAATATGGCTAAGTACTTGGCTGCCAAAGCATCCTGGGAGGCAGCCAATGTCTGCCTACAAACACATGGTGGCTTTGGCTTTGCCAATGAATACGATGTTGAACGTAAGTTTAGAGAGACTCGCCTCTATCAAGTAGCGCCAATTTCAACAAATTTGATTTACTCCTACATGGCCGAACATGTTCTTGGTCTACCAAGGTCTTTCTAAGAGAACCTATATATGAGCATTCGTCCACTAGATGGCATTACGGTTGTTTCTCTTGAGCATGCCATTGCCGCACCCTTCTGCACTCGCCAATTAGCTGATTTAGGCGCCAGAGTCATTAAGGTTGAACGACCTGGTGGTGGCGACTTTGCGAGAGGATATGACACGCAGGTGGACGGACTATGCTCTCATTTTGTGTGGGTAAATCGCTCTAAGGAAAGTTTGACCTTGGATCTGAAGCAGCCAGCTGCAATTGCAACACTCAAGACCTTGTTAAAGACTGCAGATATCTTGGTGCAAAACCTTGCACCAGGTGCTGCTGCTCGCATGGGGCTAACTGCAGAGATCTTGCAAAAAGATAATCCAAAACTCATTCTGTGCGACATCTCAGGCTACGGCAATAATGGTCCTTATCGCGATAAAAAGGCTTACGACCTACTCATTCAGAGCGAGGCCGGCTTCCTATCTATTACGGGAACGCCTGAAGCTCCAAGTAAGGCTGGAAATTCTATTGCCGATATTGCAGCTGGTATGTATGCCTATACCAATATTTTGGCAGCCCTTTTACAAAGAGGTAAAACAGGTAAAGGCTCGGTGATTGATATCTCCATGCTCGAATCTCTTGGTGAATGGATGAGTTTTCCCATGTATTACGCTTATAAAGGTGCGGAGCCACCTCCAAGAAATGGCGCATCTCATGCAACCATTTATCCCTACGGTCCTTTTAAGGCCGGAGATGGTAAGACCGTCATGCTGGGACTGCAAAATGAACGTGAATGGGTACAGTTTTGTGAGACTGTCTTGGAGAATCCAGCACTGGCAAAGGATGAGCGTTTTGATCGCAACTTTAAGCGCAATGAAAAACGCTCTGAGCTCTTAGAAATTATTGATGCGTGCTTTAGCAAGCTTACCTCTGAACAGCTAATCGCCCGACTCGAGAAAGCACAAATTGCAAATGCTCATCTGAATGATATGGAAGGCCTCTGGAAACACGAGCAACTGAAGGCACGAAATCGCTGGACGGAAGTAGACACTCCTAATGGCGCTATTGCTGCCCTTTTGCCTCCCGGCCTAAATGATAGTTATGACTATCGTATGGACCCTATTCCCGCAGTAGGAGAGCATACGGTTTCTATTCTCAAGGAACTGGGAATAACAGAGTCTGATATCACGAAGATGCGGGCTAGCGGAGCGATTTAAAGCAGTGGCGAAGTGAGATGTGCTGCGTTCTCAAGATAGTGGTGCCAATTTGGACGCTTTGCCCATGTCTCAGGATCAATGTAATCAGACTGCGCCAAGTATGACTCGATCAAGGTTTGAAGCTTTGAAGAAAAATCGATGTTATACACAATGAGGCTAATTTCAAAATTGAGTCGTAGGCTACGTTGGTCAAAATTAACTGAACCGAAGATGGCTGCTTTTTTATCTACCAGCAAACTCTTCGTATGCAAAAGACCGCCATGAAACTCAGCAATATGCACCCCTGAAGTCAAGAGATCCTCGTAATAACTTCTGCTGCTCCAAGCAACCAGTTTTGAATCATTTAATTTGGGTACGATTAAGGTTACTTTTACCCCGCGTCTTGCAGTCGCCATCAGCGCTTGCATCAGCCCATCATCTGGACCAAAGTATGGAGTAGTGATCGTCAATTCTTCTTGTGCATCAATGATTGCCGACATCATCACTTGATACAAAATATCGTCACGATATACAGGCCCTGATGCAAGCTCCTGTGCTATTGCCCCACCCTCACAAGGCGCTATTGGAGGCTTCCGATCTTTAAAGTTAGTAATCTTTGGATTATCAACACTCCAATCAAAAGAAAATGTCAACTCAAACTGTGCCGCTACTGGACCCTCAACACGAACCATGGCATCAACCCATTCACCCACCCCAGAGTCTTGCTTGAATGTGCGCGGATCAACCAAATTCATACTACCAGTCCAAACGACGGCACTATCAATCACAAATATTTTTCGATGCAAACGTATATCAGCACGACGAAATTGAAATCTTCCAATTTGGATAGGTAATGCTTCCGTTACCTCTATCCCCGCATTTCGAAAGCGAGCCGGCCATTTAGATTTAAACCAATCCTTACTCCCCAAGGAGTCTAATAAAACACGGCAGGCAACACCACGCTTAGAGGCCGCAATCAAAGCTTCCCCCACTCGGTCGGCATCACCACCTAATGCCCAAATATAGAACTCAAGGTGAAGGCTTTCTTTCGCCTGGTTAATCTCATCAATAAATAGCTGCAGAATTTGCAATGAATTGGTAAATAACTCGACCTTATTTCCAGCAACTACAGGTGTGCCATTATTTGATTCTGCTAAAAGACTAAATGAGCGAGCTTCAATTGGCAGCTTCAGCTTATCCCCCGCATACAGAGACCGCATATCCTCGGTAATCTTTTCGTATTCGCGATTCATACGGGTAATTTTTCGCGTTAACTTCCGACCAACTGGGCGTTCACCTATGAGTACATACAAACTAATTCCCAATAACGGAAAAGTCATCACAATAAAAATCCAGGCAAAAGCAACGCCTACTGGCCGTCTTACAGAAATAATGACACCAATAAAGTAAGTAACCAATAAAAAATGGACTAAGAGCAGCCAATTTAAATTTAGGTCAAATGCGTGCTTCAAAAAAAAGCTTAATAAGTCATTCATATCATTTCCAGTTCTGCCGCTATACCCAAATGATCCGACAATTTCATCCACTCATGCAAAATTTGTGCAGAATGAATTTTTAATCCGCGTACATAAATTCTGTCCATGGCCAGTAGAGGTTTCACGCTGGGAAATGTTTTTGCTGGCGAGCCAGTAAGCACTTCAAATACCTCATCAAAGCCAGCAGCCTTCATGGGGGCGCTCACACGCTTGCGCCAATCATTAAAGTCACCAGCCACAATAGTGGGACCATTTTGAGTCAAATCCTGAATATGCCCAATGATGGCCTCTAACTGTCGCTCCCTACCTCGTTCGAATAGCGCTAGATGGACACAAAAGCAATGAATAGGTCGCTCTATGCCATCTAATTTTGTAATGCTATGTAGCAGCCCACGACTCTCAAAACGATAAGCGGAGATATCGTAGTTATTTCCCTTTTGCTGAGGATGCTTAGAAAGAATGGCATTGCCATGATGCCCATCGCGATACTCAACATTCTTTCCATAATGCCAGTCATGCCAAAAGTCTTCCGACAAAAAGTGTGTCAACTCGGTCAACGGCCATTGGCTAAAACGTCGAATCCTCCCTCGATGCTCTTGCTGCAACTCTTGCAAAAAAAGTAAATCAGGATGCTGGCTACGCATTTTTTGACGCAGCTGATAAATAGTCGAATGGCGATGTAAAGGCGATAAACCTTTATGAACATTCATACTCAGGACGGTGAAGCGGTTAGTTTTATTGAAAGTCATTAAAACTGTCCTGTTGCGCGCTGTCGTCGAACACGCGCTAAGTAGATTTCACCTTCGACTAATTCCTGACACTGCATGCACTTGTTACAAATCGACGCCTGCTCCCGCAACTCGTCAATCGAGCCTATTGGGTGGGCATCTAAATACTCACGCAAATCTACGTCGAGGACCTCATTACAGAGGCAAACCACTTCAGCCATAGGTCAAAAATAGGGGAATCAATCTCATTACAGTCATTTTGCCATTGCCTTGATAGAATCAAGCGCATGTTGAAAGCTTTTCAAGACGCCCTTTCCTTGCTTACCCATCTAGATGGAGGAGTGCTAGGGATCGTCTGGGTTTCCCTACAGGTCAGCCTGACCGCCCTCCTCATTGGGACGCTTCTGGGGCTACCGATCGGAGCGCTACTGGCAACCGAACGATTTGCAGGTAAAAAAACGATTATTGTGACCCTCAATACCCTAATGGGAGTGCCCACAGTCATTGTGGGTGTCTTGGTATACCTCATGCTCTCCCGTACGGGGCCTCTTGGCGTATGGGGCTGGCTATTTACAGTCAAAGGCATGATCGTTGCTCAAACACTGCTCACAACCCCTTTAATTGCCGCCCTCAGCCGACAAATACTGGAAGACGCCTGGAAGATACATCGCGAATCCTTTCTAAGTCTGAGATTGCCACCTCTATCCCGTTTTAAGTGGTTGATATGGGATTGCCGCTTCTCATTAACGATTGCTATCCTTGCTGGCCTAGCTAGAGCGATTTCGGAGGTTGGAGCAGTCATGATTGTCGGTGGCAATATTGATCACTCCACCAGAACCATGACCACTGCTATTGCCTTAGAAACCAGTAAAGGTGATTTGCCTTTAGCCCTTGCGCTTGGCATAGTTCTATTAACCATTGTTTTGCTAGCAAATCTATTTACTTTTGCAGTCCGTCAAATTGCGGAGCGCCGCTATGGTTAATGCTGCAGATAATTTCGAAAAGTACATTGAACTCAAGAACATCATCGTCAAGAGCAATGGCAGAACCATCCTCAATATTCCACATGCCATTATTCCAGCAGACAGAATCACAGCCTGCATTGGCCCTAATGGTGCAGGCAAAACCACTCTTCTCAAACTTCTAGACGGCCTCATCAAGCCAGATAGCGGGACAGTAAGTTACTCCTTCAAAACAAAGACCACATTAGTATTGCATCACACCCCGATGATTAAAGCGTCAGCCGCAACCAATCTCGGAATGATTCGTGATGTGGACCCAAGCATTACAGAGTCTGATATTCAAAAGGTAATGAAAGAAGTTGGTCTTGGCAAATTAGGAAACAGCCCCGCGCATAAATTGTCCGCTGGCGAAAGACAAAAACTGTGCCTTGGCAGAGCTATTCTGCAAAAGCCGAATTTAGTTTTACTGGATGAGCCAACTGCCAACCTAGACCCCAGCACTACCGAACAAGTAGAAGGGCTGATCCGTCAATTTAACCAACAGGGAGTGAATGTTATTTTTTCATCCCATCAACTAGCTAAAGTTCAAAGGCTGGCCGAGCACATTATCTTTATTGACCAAGGCGAGATAAAAGAAAAGGGACCCGTAGGCCCCTTCTTTAACAATCCTCAAACGACAGCAGCTAAACGCTACTTACAACAAGAATTACTCAGCGATTAATTACTTGGTAGCTGGTGCTGCTGGTGCAGCAGCACCAGCAACCACTGGCGGAACAAACGGCGGAGGTGCAGTACATGCAGCTGGAGCAGCCGTTCCAGATGCTTTAAAGCGATCTGCAACGCGATTTTGTGCCAGGCAAAGTTGATATGCCCCAACCTTATCACCATAAGCAGTTTTTGCTTTAGCCAAATTAGCAGCCTCTTGTGCCTCAGGGCTTAATGGTGGCAATGTCGCCATAACTGAAGATGCAGCAAATGCGCAGAATGCAAAAGCAATGATTTTTTTCATGGCCTTATCCTTATTTATTAACCTTGTTGTACCAGAGCTCATGGTGCTCTTTAGCCCAAGTAGCGTCCACATAGCCAGTCTTCATACCATCAATTGAACCTTGCATACCGATAGAGCCAATATAGATGTGGCCCATAGCCATTGCAGTCATCAAGATGGCAGCGCTACTATGAATGATATTGGCAATCTGCATCGTTCCCCGTATGTACTCAACCTGCATAAACGGTACGATCATATCTAGCACGAGACCAGATGCAGAGATTATCAAACCCAAGAATGTCATACCAAACCAAAACCAAATTTTCTCACCGAAGTTGAAAAAACCTGCAGGAGGATGGCTTCCCCCGAGCATCCCACCAAATGACTTTATCCAAGTAAGGTCGCCTTGCCCAGGGATATTTCTAGAGGCAAAAAGTAAAAAGAAAATTACAACGCTCAAGGTAAACAGTGGCCCGGAATAGTTGTGAATATTTTTGCAAATCATCAGGAATGAACCGAAGGCAGCGCCGCCCATTAGAGGCATTGCAAAATACTTTCCGTACAGAATCAAAAGGCCAGTGATTGCAAGCCCCAGAAAACTGAAAGCCATCACCCAGTGAGTAAAACGCTCAAAGCCATTAAACCGTTTGATTTTTTGTCCGGATAGAGGCGCATGCAATTTGATTGGGCCTTTGATGATAAATAAGCCTGCAATACCAAAGAAAGCAATCGCTAGTATCCAGCCTCCGAATACCGTAATAACGCCATTACGAATTACGCGCCATTCTTGACCAGAGCGCTGAATCAGAACGCTAGCCTCTTTGTCTGGAATACTGACGAAGTTATAAGGATCGCTATTTGCGGAAGTAAAGATAGAAGGGTTAGCTGGCTGAGCCTGCGCTTGCGTTCCATTAGCTAATGCGCTTGGATTTGCTGGCACGGATAGTGGTGAAATATCCACTCCGCTAGGAGACGGCAATGGCGCCATCGGCGCGCGCTCCGCAAAACTAATTCCACTCGCCATGGTCAGCGACAATCCAGCAGCCACCACCAAAGTGCGTAGAACTTTAGAAAATGATCGTTTCATACACATGTCCTTAAACGTTTTCGTTTTATTTATTGTTATTTAGTTGATCACTTAACGCGACTGTATTCGTTTTGACCCTGAGTACGCTTGTCAACCGACTCAGTCCAACTGGCCTGGTTTCCTGGAGTCCAACCCTTAGTCACGAACCCATTACCGGCGCCCATGTAAGGCGCTACATCTGGACGTTTAGCTGCTTTAGCGGCAATTTCTGGTGGCTCAGAACAGGCGGCCAACAAGGTTGCTGCTGCAAAACATAGACCGAGAGTATTGAAATTGAATTTCATTAGTTAGCTCCTGGAATTTTTGCAGCAGGTGTTGGTGTAGGCGCTGGTGCATCGGGTCCACCGTAAGCAGTATTCCAACCAAAAGCTTTGGATCCTGAATACTTGCCATTCTTCTCACGTGTCGCAACACGATTATTAAAGATGCCAGAAATAATATCGCTATCACCACCGATCAATGCTTTGGTAGAACACATTTCGGCGCAGAGTGGTAACTTGCCTTCCGCCAAACGATTACGCCCATACTTTTCAAACTCAGCAACGCTGCCGTTTTCTTCTGGACCACCGCTACAGAATGTGCACTTGTCCATTTTGCTGCGGGAACCAAAGGCACCCTTACTTAAGAACTGTGGGGCACCAAATGGGCAGGCAAAAGAGCAGTAGCCGCAACCGATACAGATATCTTTATCGTGTAATACAACACCCTCATCAGTGCGGTAAAAGCAATCTACTGGACATACCGCCATACAAGGAGCATCGCTACAGTGCATGCATGCAACTGAAACTGACTTTTCTTGACCGATGATGCCATCGTTTACCGTAACTACACGGCGGCGGTTAACACCCCAAGGTACTTCATTATCATTTTTACAGGCCGTGACACAACCGTTGCACTCAATGCATCGCTCTGTGTCGCAAATAAATTTCATTCTTGCCATTGTGTTCTCCTGACTTTATTTTTTGACTTAGGCAAATTTTTCGATTTGACA
>CANCPL010000024.1:0-27206 GCA_947380065.1 Burkholderiaceae bacterium
TTCGTGACGCAGCTGCTGAATACGCTCAAGGGCGCCTGATGCCCCGCATTCACGATGCTTATCGCAACGAAACAACCGACCCAGCCATCTTCCGAGAAATGGGCGAGCTTGGCCTCTTAGGCATCACGATTCCTGAGCATTATGGTGGAGCTAACTTGAACTATGTCTCTTACGGCTTAATTGCGCGCGAGATTGAACGCGTGGATTCTGGCTATCGCTCCATGATGAGCGTGCAGTCTTCTTTAGTCATGGTTCCCATAAATGAATTTGGTAGCGAAGCGCAAAAACAAAAGTACCTCCCTAAATTAGCGAGCGGCGAATGGATTGGTTGCTTTGGATTGACAGAGCCTAACTATGGTTCTGATGCAGGTGGAATGATCACGAGAGCGAAAAAGGTTCCCGGTGGATTCTCACTTACCGGCTCTAAGATGTGGATCTCCAACTCTCCAATTGCAGATGTATTTGTTGTGTGGGCAAAAAATGATGAGGGCTTGATTAGAGGCTTCATCCTGGAAAAAGGTATGAAGGGTCTATCTGCACCCAAGATCAGCGGCAAGATGGGTCTACGCGCCTCTATTACCGGCGAAATCGTGATGGATGAAGTGTTTGTTCCGGCAGAAAATGAATTCCCAGAAATTACCGGCCTCAAAGGCCCATTCACTTGCCTGAACTCAGCACGTTATGGCATCGCCTGGGGTACGCTTGGTGCTGCTGAGTGGTGTTGGTATGCCGCACGTCAATACACGATGGATCGCAAGCAATTTGATCGCCCTCTCGCCGCTAATCAGCTAATCCAGAAAAAACTTGCTGATATGCAAACTGAAATCACGCTTGCACTTCAAGGCTGCCTACGTTTAGGCCGTATGAAAGATGAAGGAATCGCAGCACCAGAAATCACCTCCATCATGAAACGCAACTCTTGTGGCAAATCTTTAGATGTCGCCCGTATGGCGCGCGATATGCACGGCGGTAACGGAATTTCTGATGAGTACGGCGTAGTACGTCACATGCTGAACTTAGAAGTTGTGAACACCTACGAAGGAACTCACGATATTCACGCCTTAATTCTAGGTCGTGCGCAAACGGGGATCCAAGCTTTTAGCTAAATATAAAATATCCCCGTAATACAAAAGCCCTTGAATGAATACTCAAGGGCTTTTTTTGGGGAATTACTGATCACCGCCCTCAGCGCTCTTCTTAATAAATAAACGGGCAAAGAAAATTACCATGCCGATCATAAATAGAATAACGGCCAAACTCAATTGACCGGCAAACGATCCAAATAGCTCAACTAACATTTTCATTTTTCTTCCCTCCAGTAAGTTCACTATAGGGTCTTTAAAAAATGATTGTTTGATTAACATCAAAGAAATACTGCTTAAATTGCTGGATAAAGTTGTTTTTTCAAGCTATCCATTACAAACACATTTACCGGAATGCCTGCACTAACACTTGATGAAACAGTGCAAAATTCCTGAAATTGCTCCAAGACCCGATCAAGATTTTGCAGGGTCTCACCAGGCACGCCAACATGTATCTCCACACGAATCGACAGAATGCGCAGACGATTCTGCTCGTTTCGACCAATCTCACACGTTGCTAAAGTCTCAATAGGCTCAGGGTTTTGTTTAAATTTTCTTAAGGCAAATAATAGGGAGTCGGATAAGCAGTTGGCCACCGCAGCAATTAAGAATTGTGATGGGGTTGCACCGTCTGATTTACCCAAAGGCGGCGGCTCGTCTCCCATGATGGGGGCCTTTTCCTCGTTGTAATAGATGGCGAACTGGTAGTCGGCCTGTTGCTTGAGTCTTACGGATGGGTTACCGCTCATATGGAGCTCCTAAGTGGGGTGATAATTTGCTGCAAAATTGATTACTCAAATACGATTGACTCAGGCTTAGCAATCGGATTGCCCGCTTCTGCCCATGCATCAAATCCACCTGCAATAGATTGGATATGCATATAGCCCATGTCATGTAGTGATTTTGAGGCCAATGCTGCTCTACCGCTATTTTTGCAATATAGAACTATTTTGAGATCCCGGGCACTTAAATTGGGGTCATTACTTAATTTAAACTCCAACATTCCCCGAGAAATATGTACTGCGCCAGGAATGTGACCAATTGCGTATTCATCGGCCTCTCGAACATCCAATAACACGTCAGCTTCTTGAATGGCTTGTAGTGCATTTGCCAGGGCAACTTCATTGATAGAGGATTTAGCTAACGCAACTAAGTCATGAGCTGTTTTCATTCTTTTCCTTTTGAAATTTAATTTATCATTATATTTTATTATATATTGTTTTAAAGGATTTGATGCACATCAAAAACAATCAACTGGATAAACGTTTAGTCTTGCATTTAATGGAAGAAATATTCAAAATACAGTTGAATCTTAAAAGAAATCCGTACGCATGAATATCAAATCAGAGGCTAAATACATTTGCTTTCAAGGGAGTTAAACCGATATGCTGATTAAATGTCCAAGTTGCCATAAATTCAACCGCATACCTTTAGATAGGGTTAATCAAAAGCCTATTTGTGGTGTATGCAAAGCCAGCCTGTTGCTAGGTCCTGTCGAGGCAGACCAGGCAAGTTTTAAAGAGATCCTCAATCAAAGCAAGCTCCCTGTCATAGTAGATTTCTGGGCCCCCTGGTGTGGCCCCTGCAAAATGTTTGCACCAACTTTTGCGGCTAGCGCTGCTAAACACGGCGAACAAGTTCTACACATAAAATTGGATACTGAGGCCAATCCCAGCATTGGACAAGAGTTTGCTATACGCTCAATACCAACATTAGCGGGCTTCAAGAATGGGGCTGAGGTAAAGCGCATTAGCGGGGCTTTGCCGCCCGCACAGCTGGAGCAATTCCTGGGCAGTCTTCTCTAGCGAGAAAGTTAGGCCTCTACAGTTTTCATTGAATTTAAAAAGAGTGCTTTAGCTGCATTCTTAAAGGCTTCATCAGTATCACCCTCTAATTGCACAAAATTCTCCTCTTGATACTGAGGAAAATTTCTCACGATTGATGATTGATAGGATGGGTCGTAGTGTTTGACTAATAGCTCTTCAACTAGCTCCGGAAAATTTCCCGCATCAATGGCTTCATTCCATTTAGAGATTTGTACTTTTCCATAATGGGCGGTGAGTAATGCTAGCTTTTGCTTGAAGTTATCGGTGTTGGTTAAGAAATGATGGTATTCACGAATTAACCATGAGACTCGTGTCTGGGCACTTGATCGCAATTCAATACAGCTACCATTGCGAATAGTTTCCATTAGAGCATCAGGTACATGCAGGCCACCAACCTTCTTACTCTCCGATTCCACAAACACGGGTTTAGCAGGGTCGAGCAAACGCAATGTATTCCATAAGGCGGTCTCAAAACCTTTTTGGGAAGGCTGATCCTCATTCGGTTCATTACCAAGCACTGAACCACGATGCACCGCCAAGCCCTCTAAATCTAGAATCTGAGCACCTAAGGCACCAATCTCTTGCAGCACCCTAGTCTTACCACTACCCGTCATACCGCAGATGACCTGAAACGAGTACTGTTTTGCAGCAGAGTCAAGACCATCTATTACAGTTCTTCTGAAGCCCTGGTAACCACCTTCAAGCTGCTTGGCCTTCCAGCCAATGCGATTGAGGATATGTGTAAATGCTCCACTACGCTCGCCACCACGCCAGCAATAAATTAATGGCCGCCACTCACGAGGGTAATCAAGAAAATGGCTTTCCAAATGTGCGGCAATGTTTTTAGAAACTAAAGCTGCGCCCAGTTTTTTAGCGGCAAAGGGAGATTCTTGTTTATAGAGCGTACCAATTGTGGCGCGCTCCTCATTATTAAGCACCGGGTAATTAACTGCACCGGGAATATGATCAAGAGCAAACTCAGCTGGAGACCTAACGTCAATGATCAGGTCAAACTCATCCAGTTCAGATAAAAATTGCTCAGATCTTAGGATATGGGAATTAATAGGCTGCACGGCGAACTAGCGCAACTGTTGTAAAACATGCTCAGGCCAAGGCGCTGATTTATTGGTAGTGAGATCGACCCAAACCATGGTTGCACCACCAATAGCGGCTTCTATATCAGGAGACGTAGTTAAAGCCATGCTGGTGTAAAGATCCAGGCTTGTTCTACCAATAGCACCAATCGAGGTTTTCAGCCTCAACTCACCCGGAAAGGTCAGCTGCTGATAAAAATTACAAAAGCCATTAATCATCAACATAGACTCACGACCAGGAGCGACATCATAGCCCAAAGAAGTAATCCACTCACAGCGCGCTTGCTCCATATACCGGAAGTACACGGTATTGTTTACATGCCCATACGCATCCATATCGCCCCAACGAATGGGCATGATCATTTCATGAACCAGCTTTCTTTCTTCGGGGATGGCGATGCGCATGTTTTAGAGAGTGCTCTTTTACTTAACGGAGCTGCAAAGCAAGTTGGTACAAGTTTGTTGAGCGTGCGCCTGAGCGGCAAAAAGCCAAAATAGGACCTGGCAAAGTTTTTAAGAGACGAGCCATTTCTTGCACTTGGTCTGGAGTAAATGCGCCAGAAATGACTGGCAAGTAAACATAATTCAATCCAAGCTTTTCTGCTTCAGCTTGAATGGATGCATTAGTTGGTTGCTCTGGGCCGCCCTCACCGTCAGGACGATTATTAATCACGCTCTTATAGCCTTGTGCCGCAATTTCAGCCAAATGACTTGGATCGATTTGACCAAGAGTACCAAACTGAGCGTTATGACAAGAAATAGGAAGACTCACAAAAAACTCCTTTTTTAAGACTGTAGAAAATTAACCATCGAGACGACTCAAGAAAACCGCCTTAATGCTTATGGCCAGTACAAAATCGATTGCAAAAAGACATGCCTATCAACATGAAGATCACAAATACAAACGCCTTTAGATGACCGGCACCTAGGGAGACTAAGGCAGGGCCTGGACAGAAACCAGCAATACCCCAACCTACACCAAAAATTAAGCTCCCTAAAACTAAGGGTCTTGTAATGTCTTTACGATGCGGCAGATGAAAGGCCCCGCTAAAAAAGGCCTCGCTGCGTTTAGTGACTAAATAGAATCCAGCTAAACCAACAATTACAGCACCCCCCATTACAAACAATAAGGATGGGTCCCATGAGCCTGTGATGTCCAGAAAATTCAATACTTTTTGTGGATTACTCATTCCCGAAAGAATTAAACCAAAACCAAATAACAAGCCAATTAAATACTGACTAAATAGGTTGAAATGTCTTCTCACGATTAAGCCCCTATTATGTGACGAATGATGAACGTCGCCATAAATCCTGAAGACATAAAAAGCATTGTTGCCGCCATCGAACGAGGTGATAGACGCGACAAACCACAAATTCCGTGGCCGCTCGTACACCCAGACCCGTATTGGGCGCCAAAACCAACGAGGAGGCCTGCAGCCATAATACTGAACCAGTCTGTATCAATAACTTGAATTGCATGCAGATCAAGCATTACAGCCGCCAAGACTGGTGCGGATAGTATTCCCAGCACAATCGAAACACGCCAATCTACATCGCCCTTCTGCGGATTCAATAAGCCAGAAACAATGCCACTAATTCCCAAAATTCGGCCATGCAACAACATATAAAGAGCCGCCGCTACGCCTAATATCATTCCACCAATTAAGGAGGGTATTGGGGTGAATGAAATCCAATCAATCTGCATGCTATTCCAATCAGTCACTAAAAATTAATTACAAGGTTTGGGCGCAAGTCTAAATTGCAAATACAGTAAGGCCAAGTAGGCACCTAGAATAAATCCCGGTAAAGCCAAGAATGATGCCAGAGATAATGTGGAGACCCCACTGAGGCCCTGTCCAACGGTACAACCTAGCGCTGTAACGCCGCCAAATCCCATGAGTGTCGCACCCACCAAATGATTGGCTGTATCCTCAGTATTTCGAAAAGATTCCCAACGAAACGATCTAGTGATGAGCGCGATCAGGGCTGAGCCAGAAATCATACCTATCACAGCCACAATTCCCAGCGTGAGAACTTTAGAAGTGTCGCTATACATCATTAGCCAATCCAAAGAATATGCGTATGGCGCAACAAACGATAGACTTTCCATGCGACCAGAATTCGTCATCAAAAAAACCTCTTCCAATGTAGTAGGATCTTCGGCGACATGACCTAGATTACCGCTAACCCACCATATTGCGCAAATTGCCAAACCCACCACCGTGCCAGCAAATAGATTCTCAAAGGTCCAGAATGACCTCTTACTTAAAGCATAGGCAATAAAGATAAAGCTGATTAATAGACCCAAACCCAGATGAAGATGGGATCGTGCAATGCCAAGTGGGCCACTTAAAAGACTAGGTAAATCTTGAGGGGTAGAAAAAGACAAAAATACAGTATCCAATGTATTGATGCGAATCACCCCCAGGAATCCGCGCATTGTCATATAAGCCGTCAAACCAAGCACCAAGAAAACAATCACAGACTTTAAATTACCGCCGCCAATACGCACCAGAGTCTTGCTCCCACAACCTGATGCAAGCACCATACCAAAACCAAAAAGCAAGCTACCTACTAGCGTAGATAGCCACAAAAACTTATTTCCTGTGTAGAAACTTTTTGATGGATCAATCAGTCCAACATAGGACATTAGCGTAAACCCAATAATTGCCACACCAATTGCCAAGAACCATTGCCTCATGCGATCCCAGCTCGACATAATAAATGCATCAGAAACTGCGCCCATGCTGCAAAAGCCTGTCTTTTGCAGCACAGCACCGAACATGAATGTGATCGCAAAGGTACACCATAAAACAGACTTGCCTAACACATCAATATTTACTGCTTCCATAATTAGAATGCTTTGACTATTTATTAAATTTGTAAAACTGCCCGTTTAAGTAGGTCACCACATCAACCTCATCCTCTGGAAAAAGATCCAGCCGTAACTCCGCATTACACATTCCGACCATGGTCTTTAACCTGCTAAAACTTTGCACCTTCGAATCCTTACGCGTGTAAATCATATCGCCATTGCCAAAACCTGTTTTTTTCGCATGACAGGTGTAACACTTCTCCTCATCAATTCTCTTGCCATGAGCAAAATCACTAGATGCGGAAACAGAGAAGCTAAGGGCAAAACTGGAAATCGCCAAAAAAGTAAAGGTAAGATGCAATCGATTTAATTTCATGACAAATCCATCATTCAGCCCAAGAATTGCCTATTTTAAGGCTTAGGAACTAAATTTGCCCTATTCGCCTTGAATCGAGAGGTAGACGTTATAGGCATTCATACGGTTGGCAGCCTTAAATAGAGGAATTCCATCATATTCAGACCAGTCTACTGCGCTATAGGCCCCATCGAACGCATCCATATTAAGAGCTGCCGGAGCCATGCTTTCTCGTAAAAAACGTAAGTAATCACGAGTAAAACGAATGTCTTCAATCGGATTAATTGACTGGGGCCCATGACCAGGGATGATGACCTTAGAGTTGAATTTTTCAAACTCATCAAGGGCTAACAGCCAACCCTTGCTATCAGCATTGCCTACATAAGGAATTCTGCCTTGAAAAACTAAGTCCCCTACAAATAGCACGCCCTCTGAAGGAACGTATACCAAAACATCTTCGGGCGAATGCGCTGGACCCACTCTACTAATAATGAAATCAAGGCCACCAATATTGAGTTGATAATGCTTATCGAACCAAATGTCCGCTGGCACTAAGTGGGTATCTTTATTAACCCAAGGAGCAAAATCAACACGAGAGGTGATCAGTCTTTGCTTGGCAGTTTCAGAAGAAATATAACCTCTTCCTTCGCTTTGTCCGTATATTTTTGCACCAATCTTTTTAAACTCCTGTAGACCATAAACATGATCAGCGTGATAGTGAGTAACAATAACCGCAACAATCTTTTGTGCGCTTATCTTCTTTATTTCTTGAATTAGCTTTTGAGCCAGCACTGGAGATCCAAGGGCATCAACGACTACCACCCCTTTAGGTGTAATCACAAAGCCAGCATTAGAGATAAAGTTTTGATTTTGACTAGCACCCATTTCTGCCAATCCTTGCACAAAATAGGTATTTGGAGCCACCTTGATGGGCTTTAATAGGATTCCAGCAGGATCATTTTTTGGCTCAGCTGCATGAGAAATGCTCGCAGCAAGAAAAATAGCGCCGCCAATGAGCGCTATCTTAATGAACCTGATCAACATCTGGCGAATAGACTAGGAAATATTAAGGCTTAATGTAGGCGAAATGATCTTTGTATTGCAAATCGCCAATGCGAACTACGCCAGATGGAGTGAAGTCGGCATCAAGAATAAATTGGTCTTTCTTAAGGTTGCGATTCTTCAAAGTAATTTCACAAACCTCAAAACGTACGCCACGAGATTTCAATGCAGAAATTAATGGAGCGTATTCAATATTATTTTTAATATCTTTTGCATTTTCTAACAAAAGATCAACGCCTTCAGCATAAGTCACCACAATAATCTTAGTGTCAGGCGCAACATCTAAATGATTACGGATACTCCTAAGACCCTTGATCCCCTGGACTTGAGCATCATCTATTTGGTATGTGACCTCTGAGCCCACAGCATATGACCGCTGAGCAGTCAAAGCAGCAAAAGCAAATAAGGTCGCCGCCAGTAATCGTAATATTTTATTCATGAAGATTTACAGGATATTAGGCAATAGAAACCATACCAGGATTATTACTCACACCCTTAATGATTGGCTCATTTAATTTAACGGCTTTAACCAACTTGACATCACGCAGGTGACGCTCAATCACATCCCAAATTGGTTCTGTGCCAGCATCCCTTGCCGCCTCACTAACCGGAGCCCAACCAGCCACTTTGTAAACTTTATTAGCCTCTATAGACTTGCCATTCAAACGCATATCGGTGATCCGCTTGCCAGCAGCTTCCGCTGGGTCGATGGTGTATTGCAATCCACCAACGCGAACCATATCGCCACCTTGCTGATAATACGGGTCTGGATTGAAGAGGTTATCGGCTACGTCCTCAAGAATAGTCTTAATTGTTTCACCAGTCATATTGGTCACAGTGGTGTAGGGATAAGTAATCGCCGTTTGATCAAGCAAATTCTCGCGAGTAATAGCTTGACCCGGCAATAGGCTGGTACCCCAACGGAAGCCAGGTGAGAAAGCAATTTCCGTATTTTTCTGAGACATCAAGCCATCTAGAATAAGTTGATCAAAGCTGCCATTGAAGTTACCACGTCGATACAAGAGACCCTCAGTAGTAGCCAATTTCTCATTCAGCTTGGCTTCATATGGAGCCCTGATCTTTGCAATCAACCTGCTCATCGCCGGATCAGCTGGGATCATATTTGAAAAGATTGGGAATAATTTATAGCGGAAATCAATTGCTTTACCCCCTTTGACATCAAAATCTAATGCGGCCAAAAACTTTGTATTAGAGCCAGCATTAGTAACTAAAGTGACACCTCCAGAATTTTTAACCTTTACGGGAATAGGCACACCATCATGCGTATGCCCACCCATAATGGCATCTAAACCACTTACTCGTGAAGCCATCTTTAAGTCAACGTCCATGCCATTGTGAGATAGCAATACAACGACTTTTGCCCCCTTTGCCCTCACTTCATCAATGGTCTTTTGGAGATTCTCTTCCTGAATGCCAAAAGTCCAGTCGGGAGTGAAATATCGCGGATTCGCAATCGGTGTGTATGGGAACGCTTGACCAATAATGGCAATCTGTATTCCGTTTTGCACTCTCATAACATAGGGATTAAATACGTTATCACCAAAATCTGCGGTCTTAATATTTTGGGCTACGAAAGAAACCTTGCCCTTAAAATCGCCATTGACAATTTCCATAACGCGCTTCTCGCCAAGAGTCATTTCCCAGTGAGGAGTCATCACATCAACCCCCAAAGCAAGTGCTGCATCTACCATATCTTGACCATTGGTCCAAAGAGCTGTACCGGATCCCTGCCAAGTATCGCCACCATCCAGAAGTAATGCGCCAGGACGATTTGCTTTTAATTGCTTAATTAAAGTCGCCATATGAGCAAATCCGCCCATCTTGCCGTAGTTCTGAGCGGCAGCCACGTAATCTAAATAAGTGAACGCATGCGCATCATGAGTACCAGGCTTAATGCCATTGGCCCTCAAGAAATATTCGCCAACTAAGTGAGGCGTTTTACCTTCTTGCGCACCAATGCCTAGATTGACATTTGGCTCCCGGAAGTAAATTGGTAGCAACTGCGCATGGCAGTCTGTAAAATGCAAGAAATGGACATTACCAAACTTTGGTAAGTCATAAAATTTTTGTGCAGAGCCTTGAGCATTTACAAAACCAGAATGCAAACTCATACCGCCAGCGGAGGCAACAGCTAGCGCTTGCAAGAACTCACGACGACTTAGTGACATAGTAAATCCCTATTAGTAAAAACAGGCCTTACGGCCCGTTTTATTTTGTTATTTATTTACGGGTGACTCAGGATCGAGGAGCAAAGCCATAACATCTTGCATTTGCTTTTCAGTTAACAATTTAAAGTGGCCAAAACGTGGCATGTTGCTACATACGTTATAAGCTTTTGCGTTGTTAATACGATTCCAGGTGTAATCAATCACCTCTTTTGAGTAGCCTCTCATCTTGCCGTAATTCCAAAGCGACGGACCAATGTTTCCGTAGGATAGCTCTTTGATATCAATCTGGTGACAGTTATAGCAAGACCCGCCATTAATTGAATCAGCGCTATCTGACCATGTTGCCCCCCTACCACTTTGAGCAATTTTTTCGCCATCCACCCAGTTACCGATATACTTTCCATCTGATGGCTGTTTGATACTAGCCATATTTGCATTTTGAATTTTTTCGCGCATCTTGGGATCTCCACCGCCAGACAAATTTACTGGGTTAGAGCAAAACTTCTGCGCAGCATCTTGATTCAATCGATCAAGCCCCGCAATACCATTCGCCTTAAAACTAGAGGACAGCATTTGGTCAAAGGCCGAGGCACCATGTGCAACCCCAATAGAAATCTCAAGGGCGAGCATTAAAAAGAGTAATTTAGTTTTCATATCATGATCTCAAGCGTTTAACGCTTTAGCCCCGGTGCGTTCATGGTTCCACCTTTAGCATTTATAGCCATATAAAGCGAAACAGCAATTGTGTCTTCAGAGATGAAAATTGGCTCAGGGAAGCGCTGTTGACGGTAGCAATCATTTAAACGACGTTGCATTGTCCAAAAATCACCAGTGGAAACGCGATATGCGGGCCAGTAACCCCAACCAGCTTCAGCGCCTTTTTGGGTTGTGATATTTGGCAATTCCTGCAAACGTATGCGCTTGCCATCAGACCCATGACAAGAAGCGCAAGAAAAGTCCATTGGACCACCCTGGTAGTAGAAAGACTTCTTACCCATCTCATAAAGTTCTTTTTCCTTGGGATGCTTTGCAGCAGTCTCTATCTTCATCCCCTTAGACTCAGAAACCACGTAAGCTACAACAGCCTCAAGATCTTTACGTACGCCATTTCCAAAGCGTTCTTTAATAATTTCTTGACGACTATATCCCTGGAGTGTTTCCATGCAAGTGACCAAACGAGACTCAAGATCTTGCACTTTGTTTGTATCCTTGAAGTACTTTGGTAACTGCGTATAGGCACCTTTTACAACGCCAGGGCCCATACCCAAATCACACTTCTCCAATGAAGTATTTTTCGGACCCATGGATTTTTTCCAAAGATCTTCACCTGCAGCCTCATATAAATCAGCAGGGTTGCCATCAGCAATCATTGCTCGATATTTTTCTATCCCATCAGTTGGAGCCGCTGATGAACCGGAGGTCTGTGATGAAGCAAGATTAGAAAATCCTTGCAACATGACAAAAACTCCAATAATTGTGCCGTATAAAATACGCGTCTTCATGGCAACCTTTTTAATTATATTTAGCCAACTCAGAATTAAGAAGCAGTTGCTTCGTCAGTTCTTGTTTCGCCTTTGCTATCAGTCCAGCTAACGACAATCTTGTCGCCTTTGGCGCCTTTGTACTTGAAATTCAAGAAAGGGTCTTTAGAAACCGCTGTCCCGAATTCCGCATTCAATACATCTTTGCCTTGAGCCTTTACATTGAGGTTCTTAATAAACCAGGCGGGAACAGTCTTGCCGGCAGCATCTTTTCGTAAACCAGACTCCATATCATGTTTCATCAAAATTTTGACATCAACTACACCACCGCTCTCAGCAGCTCTTACGCGCATTGGATCAGGCATTTTTTATTCCTTTATCTAAATATATATCAATGTAATTCTCAAATTTAATCAATTAACCGCCGCAACCACCTAAGGTCACTTTAATTTCCTTAACTGCCATCACCCATTTATTACCAATTTTTGCTAGAGCATAAACATTGGAGGTCTGACCCATTTTGATGCGTGTTGTTACATTAGGCACTGTGCCAGCAGGAATGAAAAATTGAGCCGCGAGTGTTCCGGGATTCTTTTCAACCAGAATTGCGAGTTGGTCAGCATTGCCGGTAGATGAGACGTTAACGGGCACAACTGCACCATTTTCTGCAATATCAGGCGCAGTCATTACTACCTCTGCAGATTTCTCTGGAGTACCAGCATTAAGGGCCTTGAATACTTCGTCAAGATTTTTGCCGTCAAAAGCGGCTTTGTTCCACTCGGCAGCTTGAGCTTCAGTAATCAAGCCCACTGAGGCCATCAAGCCAAAAACTGCTGAGTATTTCAGCAAAACACGGCGTTGCTCATTCATAAAAACTCCTTTTCAATCTTTTAACGGTAATTCAAATCTTCAACAAACAACATCAATTCAGCCAATGCTGTATGTCCAATTAATAAGTAATATTACTTCCAAAGCTTTTACTAAATTATCTTACTGCCCTGTTAAAACGTAATGCACTAACTTATGAAGGGTTTCATCCGAAATGTCAGACTGCGGTGGCATTGGGATAGCACCCCAAACACCAGATCCTCCATTTTTTACCTTCTTGACCAACATATCCTCTGCACCAGACTGATCCTTATACTTGGCTGCCACATCATTCGTAGAGGGCCCAACAAGCTTAGTTGCTTGAGCATGGCAAGCTGAGCAATTATTGTCTTTAAACAGGTCAGCAGGCGTTTTTGCCACTTTAGTAATAGATGAGTGCGCCACACCATCTGCACCAGGCAAAGCTTTCAATGGAGGTTTGGCGGTATCAACACCGACAAATGGACCAAATGTCCGGTTTTGCTCAGCCAGGTTACCTTGAGCATTACGGACTTCAGGAGGCAAACTGGAGCCAATTTGCACAAATTTAACGCAATTGGTCATACAAGAACTACCAGTAACGTCAGACTTGCCCTTAACGTGCCATAAACCAGGCGCCATGACCATGCCATTACGGTTGGGCATACGCTTTTGCACTTCGGCAATATTTTTATCCGAGAGAACAAAATCGTCTGGAACAACTTCTGACAGGTTCAAAATATAGGCAACCACTGCGAATGTTTCATCAACCGATAAAGAACGCGGTGCGTTCCATGGCATTGCCCTATAAATGAAGTCCCATAAAGTCGACACAGTGGAAAGGCGCATCATTGTCGTTCTGTGAGGCTGCTTGTTATCAGCCAGGGCAGCCACTCTGCCGGTCTTGATATCTTCTTTAGTAGTGCCGCCAACTAGTGGCGTAAAGATATCATTTGATTCCCCAAAAGAACCATGACATGCGGCGCACTTACCGTCCCACACTACTTGACCATCAGCAACTGAACCGGATCCTTGCGGCAATCCTTTGAAATCAGGACGAACGTCAATATCCCAAGCCTTGACTTCAGCCGGAGTGGCCTCTCTACCAATACCGGGATATTTACTGGTTTGGGCGAACGCACTCTGCCAGATGAATAAGCAAAGTAGCGCTACCGCAATGCTAGGTTTAACCAACTTGGACATTGCCAACCTCCCCGTTGCTCTCGATTTTCCACGATTGAATCGAATTATTGTGATAGATACCTCTCGAACCACGCACATCTCGCAGTGCTTTAATTGCTGGCTGAACATAACCAGTTTCGTCGGTAGCGCGCGACTGAATGATGGCAGGTGCACCATCCCAGTTCCAACCAATATTGAAGCGGGTAATTGCTTTAGAAAGTACGGGGGTTTCCAATCTAGCAGTACGCCAGTTATTGCCACCATCGAATGAAACATCCACTTTGCGAATCTTTCCGCGTCCGGACCAGGCCATTCCGGAAACGTTATAGAAGCCTTTATCAAGCAATTGCTGACCGCCTGATGGAGTGGTGATAACAGATTTACATTCCTGAATAGAGGTGTATTGACGTTGAGTGCCATTCGGCATTAGATCAGCATATTGAGCAGATTCGTCTTTGGTGCCATACGGCATATCACCCAACTCTAGACGACGTAACCACTTCACCCAGCTAACACCTTGGACGCCTGGAACAACTAAGCGCAATGGGAAGCCATTTTCGGGGCGCAGCATCTCACCATTCATTGCCCATGCAACCATAATCTCATCGATTTGCTCCATGTTAATAGTGCGATTCTCACCTGAGCCATCGCTACCCTCAGCCATGAGGTATCTACCTTTTTTCAGATCGGCACCGCACTCTTCCAAAAGAACAGAAAGTGGCACACCAGTAAACTCACAGCAAGAAAGCATTCCGTGGGTATATTGAACGGTTGGCACTGCAGAATTACCCCACTCAACCGCAGTATTTGCACCGCACTCAATAAAATGAATGCGTGATACTGAAGGCAGACGCATCAAGTCAGACATCGTAAACACACGATTATGTTTAACCAAACCATTAATCATTAAGCGGTGCATATTGGGATCAATGTTGTACCAACCTTGGTGGTGACGCTCGTAATGCAAACCATTCGGAGTAATAATGCCGAATAAGCTTTGCAAAGGAGTAAATGCAACGGAGGCGGCAGACACTCGCGTCAATCCTGGCAATTCACGACGAACAATATTGGCTTCAAAAATAGAAGGCAAGCCATAAGGCATAGTGGCCACATTCTTGCCAAGAGTGGTTTGCCAAGGCTGCTTTTCTAAAATTGCTGGATCGCCCTCAACCGGCATAGAACCTGCAAATGCTTGTCCAGTAGAAACACCAGCAGCCGCAGCCGCCATAAAGCTCTTGCGCAAAAAGCCACGTCGATTCTCATCTAAGCCATTTTTATTAATGTCAGAAATTAATTCTTTTGATAGAAAATTTTCTGGCGCCTTAATTATGCGTGCACGATCGAGAGGTTTCTCGACTGCAGAAATATCTTTTGCACCCAATTCAATTTGATCTTTAGACATTTAACCTCTAATTAAATTTGATAAATACCGAAAAAAATTAATGTAACTCTTGAGCTATTTTTGCGCAGATCAACTGGCACATTTCTACCGTTGCTTCATCAGCAATAGCGTAATAAACGGTCACTCCCTCTTTACGTCTAGATACAATTCCAGCCTTATGCAGCGCAGTAAGTTGACGAGAAATATTTGCCTGACTCGAGCCGCACAATGCAAGCACTTCTGAGACAGACTTTTCTCCACCACAAATGGCATACATAATTCTCAAACGTGAGGATTCAGAGAGGACGCTAAAGTAACCGGCCATGACGGAAAATACTTGTTCCATTAACGCGGGGCTCAAACTCTTTGTCACATCAACCGCTCTTTTTCTCAACGCTTTTCTCATTTCGTAAATATATGCATGTGAACGCATATTTGAATCATTTTTACCGATCTATTGAATAGCGATAAACCCTAAAGAACATATACAAAAAAGGTGGGTGCACTATTCAACATTCAATTAAGAGGTTTTCAGAAAGCCTTGCCATCAAATCAATATTGCACTGCGTTAAAACCGCGTCCCTCCTTGATTCCAATGCAGTCTCCATGCCCCCAAGTTCCGCTGATAAACTTTCAACAACCAAATCACGCTCCAGAATCAAAGCTTCCATATCTTTATAGAACAAGCTGGTAAAAGCAGTAATCCAAGCGGCCACTCGACTCATGCGGCCCTTGATTGCCACATCAAACAGCCTGAGTCTTTGTAAAACCTCCTCGGCAGATGCATATAGCTCACCAGTAACCCATTGATTCGTTGTAAATATCCTGATGGGTAAGCCCTTTTGGTTCAAGGCAATGGCAATTAGATGACAAAACTCCTCTGGATTTCGGGCATCTCGACTAAATAAGTGGAAATGGCCATGTTCATCTAAAGGCGTTTCATCAGCCGAATGGGCGTGATAGTAAAACTCATAACCACTTTCCTCATCCACCAAATCATTACGCGGATAGTGCTGCCACTCTATAAATTCTTTAGCGCCACATAATGCAATCTGACTTAAAGTCAACCCTTTTTGGGCATAGTCCATTTGAATAGCGGCAAGCTGTTGCGCCGCCAAACAAAGGGTCGACTCAATCGACATGGAGAACAAAAACTTATTCTGCCGATTTACGTTTCTTTGGGCCGCACGGATTAGATGGACCACAAGGGTTTGCGGCCTTTTTCTTTGCTGGGCCACAAGGGTTTGAGGCTTCTTTCTTAGGGGCACAAGGCTTTTTTTGCTCTGCGCTAGCAGGAGCTGTAGACGTATCAGCGGAGTGAGCGATTGGCGCCGAAGCCAATCCTGCTAATGCAATCGCCAATGCTGCTACAGTTGATTTTTTGGACATAGCTTTTCTTTCTTCATCAATGATTACTGCAGTTATTAACTACCCTCACTACAAATGATCTAGAGGCTAACGCAGATATGAACCCAAATATACGCCTTTAAATAGCCTTACTTTTCCTAGAGCAATAATATATAAATTTATATATTAAAAAAATTGCTTTCTAGAGTCAAGCTATATTCATGATCTAGATCATAAATACATGTAACCTACTATGAATAAAAGCCCCTCACCTAGGCGAGGGGCTGAAATTAGTCGAAGCTAAAATCAAACAAATAGAAAGGCATTAATACTTCCAACCAAATGCCAAGCCTAGGGAGTCTTGGTGCATATTCAGACTCGAGGTGCCTGTCAAACCAGCGGCAGAATAGTTTCCGGTAACAGTCTGGCTAAAACCTCTGGCATAAAAACCTGAGATCTCATACTCTTTACCAATATAGTATGTAGCGCCAATAGAAGCTTGTTGGGTGATTACGCCCGGAGCAAGCACGTTAAATAGGGTTTGCGAACTAGGAATTGGCTGATCATTAAAGTTATATCCGACCCGTACCGCCCAACTAGGATTAATGCGCCAGTTTGCTCCGAGCTTGTAAACATTAATATTTTGCCATCCAAAGCCAGGTCCATTGGTAGAGCCTAATTGAGCGGTATTAAAGTTAGAAATCGGGTTCGCAATAGAAGGTATGTTCCCGTACTTAATATTTTGATAGTCCGCGGCAAGAGTGATATCTTTAGTTGGGTTAAATGCCAAGCCAGCACCATACGTCTCAGGTATATCGAATGATCCACCACCAGCAAATAAGCCACTGTAGCTACCAAAGCTCGACATAGTAATCTTCGGCTGATAACGTACGCCAACACTCAAATAATCCGTGAACTTTCCAAGCCAACCCAATTGATAACCAAAACCAGATGAATTTGAGTTACCGTTATCAGTAACATTTTTGTATGAGCTAGATGCTTGAGGGCTAGCAAAATTACCCAAGCCAGTTGCAGAGAATGTTTGATTCACATATATCAAAGAAACGCCAAGGGATTGATTCTCAATGGGCTTCCATGACACAGTCGGCGAGATGAACATCTGCTCGAGATTTACGCCGGGAGTATTGTTATTGGCTGTTCCTTGAGCCGTTCCGCCGTTAAACTGCGGAATACGAGCTGTATAGTTTGTATTCATACCGCCATTACCAAATACGTTCAAACCAACAGAAAATTCCTTGTTAATCGCTTTGGTAATACCAAATTCAGGAATCCAGAAGCTCTTGGTACCATTTCCATCATAAGAACCATTCATGCTTGGCATTGATTGCCCCCCATATCCTGAGTTGGACAAAGTGGCAGAACGATTTGGCTGGAAGTAAGTTACACCGACATCCAGGCGATCCCCTAAGAAGCCAATACTGGCTGGGTTACTTGCTGCTGCCAAAGAATCTTGTGGGAATGCAATGCTCACGCCACCCATACCTTGAGACTGAATACCGTAGCCAGAAGCAAAATATCCATTTGTTGCGTATGCACCAGTAGAAATAAGTCCACCTAACATCATCGCACTAACAATTTTTCCAGCTTTCATTCAATCCCCTTTTCTTTTTTAGATCTATTTTTTAACTCATGCATAGTTGATAAAAAAACCCGTTGCCAACTGGTAACGGGTTTTTATTCCTTACTAATTCAGAGGTACGCCCTCAAGTTTATTGCCCTGCTTAGTCCACAAGTACGCCGAACCATCATAAAGTTGCGCAGACTTATTACCCAAGATTTCAGTCATGATGAACCAAGAGCCAGCGGCTAAGTGACCAGTATTGCAGTAGCTAATTGAAGGTTCCTTTGGCTTGATACCATTTGCCTCCATAACAGCAGCATAAGTTACTGGCTTTAAGAAATATAAAGCGCCATCTACAGATCGAGACATCAGCTCTGGTGCGAAATTTTTTGCGCCTGGAATATGACCAAAACCAGCTACATCAGGTTTCTTGTTAATGCCCAAGTACTGCATAGGCTGACGTGAATCGATCAATTGAATATTGCCAGATTTGGATGCCTGAACAACTTCAGCAGTAGTGGCAATTAAATCCTTGTTGGCTGCTTGAGCCACCCAATTACCGACAGCTGTAGGTGCGGGTGCCGTAGAGAATGCTCGGCCTTCAGCTAGCCATCCCGCTAAACCACCATCCAATACAGCAATATTACTTTCGCCATACACCTTGAATTGCCAAAAAGCACGTAGGCCCTCGTCAACGTCAGACATATCCATGCCAATGGGAACAATCACAATCGGCTTATTAGAATTAATACCAACGGACTGAATCAACTTTTGGAAGTCTGCTTGCTCCGGAATGAGAAATTTAGTTTTATCGCCATCTAAAAGACGCTCAACACGGACATCTTTTGAGTTCAGCAAATGAGATCCCTCAATATGGCCGCCAGCATCCACTAGCATTTTTTTACCAGTCTTCTTGTCTATCTCAAACTCCGGCGCCTTAATGAAACTCTTAACCTGTCCGGTAACCTCAAGAACTTGAACATTAGCTAAATTACTTGCCAACCAGTCAGTACTGACAATCGGACCCGGCAGACCGGCGGCCTGTATTAAGCCTGACAGGGCATATAAAGCGGATGCCACTATGATTTGAATCTTATTCATTTTCTGCCTTTGCATAATAAATATTTAAAAATATTTATAAAATTACTTGCGAATCTCGCAGCCATTCATTGCATCAACCGCTTGAATTGGGCCGCCCGCCTTCTTTTCCATCCAGGAGCCCAATACAAATACGCCAATCGCTGCGCCAATCATGCAAGCATTAATCAAAACATCAGAAGAATTAAGGGCCTCAGGTAAAGTGCTCGCCTGCACATACTCACCAGCCGAGGTCAGAAACTCAATACTTCCAAATAGCATGGAAAAAGCCACGGTACCAATTACTAAACCAATTAGAAAGATTGCCGCATCTAAACGACCCGATACAAATCCGACCAAAGAAGTGCCTGGACAGTAGCCGCCGATAGCAAACCCAGCACCAACCAACGCGCCGCCAAGAGCCGCCGCACCTAAAAATGCCGGCGGCACAAAAAGCTCTTGTGACGCAACGATACCCATTTTTTCCAAAATCATGAGGCCAACTGCGGTAAATACGATTGCAGTAAACATCACCTTAAATACCGACCAATCTGTCAATCGAAATTGAGCAGTCAATTTGCATGGACTGCCAAAACCGGCGCGCTCCAAGACAAAACCAAAAGCACCGCCTAATAATAGGCCTGAAATAATTTCACTCATTAGTGCGACTCCTTCATAAAGCGATTTGCAATTAGACCAACGGCAAAGAAGGTCACTAAAAATACAAAGCCAGCTAAACTCAGAGTAGCGGCTCCCGATAAACCCAATCCACTAGTGCAGCCGGCTGAAACTCGTGCGCCAAAGCCAGCTAAGATGCCGCCACCTAAAGCGGTAAATGGGCGACTAGCGCCACCTAAAAAGCGCTTACCATCCAATTGAATTTTAAGGCGATGGGCCAAAAATGCTGAAAGCAAAGCACCTAGAGCAACCCCCAAGAATTGCCAGCTAATCCAGGAGCTGAGTGGACTAGATTCCTCGGCCAAGGGGCCTAGATAGTCATTAGCTAGAGTGGCTTGCGGGGCGACATGTACCCCCAACCAAGCGGTTAATCGAGTAGTGAAGCCGGTCGCACCCAATCCATGACCGGTAATGACAAAAGTCAATAAAAGAACAACGCCTAACAATAAACCCGCTACCAGAGGATTCCAGTAAGGCTTTACTTGATTCTCTTGAGAATTTTTACTCACGTTTTTGCTCTTCATTTTGATTAAATTACGAATACCTTATTCCAACATAACATTCTATAAAAAACAATAATGTTTTCTACTGAGTTTCCCTAGTCGCCCAGGAGTTTAGATTAACTTCTCAGCAAAAATTTTAAGCACAATGATGCATTGCAACAGCCGCCATTACTCTGGTGCGCCAGTTACAGTGGCCTTTAAAGCTTTTCGAATCGCTTCGGGGGTACTCATGATATTGACAAAGCTATGCGATCCCATCATTGCTAAATCTGGAAAATTAATTGCAATACGAAAACGAGCATAAAGGGCTAAAACAGTACTTTTTGAGACCAATATTTCATACGGAAGATGAGCGGTAGATTTCAAATCTCTAAAATCAATCTCACTCATAATGAACTTATCGTCTTGCGCTTTTGAGTCGCTGCCACCCTTTAATGCAACACCAAACAATGTTTCATTTGATCCAGGAACGTCAACACGAAAAACCTGCTTTACTCCAAACTTACCTTGCGATAAACCTGACTCTACTGCTGCTACCGCCTCTTCATGTGTTTTATAGGTTGCTAATATGCTGGGGTCTGTGAAGTACTCCATGCCAATCATGTAGTGGTAAGAGCGAGCATCCTCAGCTGTCATACCCTTTGCTCCAAAACTTTCCACATTGCCAAGCGCCGCAACTAATTTAGCCTTAACCCCCTCTTGCTGATCTTTCATGCGATAGGCGTTTGCCATGTATACGGGATTGGTAAAGCTGACCTGAACTTCATTACCAACCTTTGTTAAAGCAACTCTCTGCGCAGCTCCAAAGCCACCATACTCTGAACTAGCTGCATTTTTCTTCAATTCTTCATTAGTAACAATCAAGATCACGGCATTGCTATAGGGTCTGTAAGTCCCAACAACCTCAAATCCATTGCTCACTAAAGCTGTCCTAGTGGTTTCCGTTACGCCGTCTAAAGCGCCAACTACTTTTGAGGCCAGAATAAAAGGTCGCAAAATCTCTGCATCTGCACGCGCAAATGTAGATAGCGCTATAAAAATGAATGCTAAAACCATCTTGAGTGCTAAGTTCATGCCCGCTCCAATCGTATCTGATTTTATCAATATAAATATTATGTATAAAGTGATAATGAACGCACAATAGGTACAATGCTAGTTAGGAGAAACGCTAGGTTCTATTGAATTAGCGCCAATCAAGAGCCAAAAAACGAATGTCGCGAGTCAGATTTACTTTTTAGTAACTAGTTGACTATAGTACGGTGCAGTATTTAGGAGCGCGGTTGCGCCAAACGCATCGCAAGTTGAGATACACCGCCACCGTTGATTACGATCTCATAACCCATCGAGATTAATTGACGCCTTGCAACACCCGAGCGCATTCCGGAAGCGCAAAATACAACAATAGGTTTTTGCTTATGAATAGCAGGTTTGTGAGCCGCAATGAGTTGAATTTGATTCACCGGAATATTGATAGCACCAGGAATGCTTCCCCCGGAAAACTCCATCGGTGATCTCACGTCAATGAATACCGCCCCCTCAGGAATCGACTCAGGTGGGCTCGGGGTTAATACCCTCTTGAGGGCGGAGAAAATATTCATCATCTAAGTTCTAAGTCGCTTTTTTACAAAACTGTGCATATAACACCTCCATTATTGCTAATGCTGCTTGGCTTTTAACGGTATAGTGAATTTGCTTTCCTTCGCGGCGTGTTTGAACGATCTTATTTTCACGCAAGACGGTTAGCTGCTGCGAAAGAGTTGGCTGCTTTATTCCGGTGCTCAACTCTAAGTCACTCACACATTTTTCACCCTGAGCAATTTCGCATAACAATAAAAGACGCTTCTGGTTTGCTAGAACTTTCATTAATTTAGTAGCCTGTAGAGCGGACTTCTGCACCGCCTTAAGGGCACTTAAATTTGTTTTTTTGGCCATAGGAAGCTTAATAGTAGTAATGGTTTCAAATATATGTCCTTAGCTTAGCCATACATTCCCGTTAAATTGAATTCAATCTTACAGGAATCCATGCTTAAATAAGCAATACAATTAAACGATGGATGCAGATGCAATTTTTCTCTCAATTAAGCTCGCCCTTTGGACCGTGGTTCTCATCATTCCTTTTGGGATTTGGGTGTCCTACTCACTTTTCAAGCTCCACAAATGCAAACCGTGGATCGAAGCTGTACTGGCACTACCCTTAGTTCTACCCCCTACAGTTTTGGGTTTTTACCTCTTAACTGGATTAAGCGGCAAGACCTTATTTGGGATTCCTTTGGTCTTTTCCTTTGCGGGCATTCTGATTGCATCACTCATCGCAAACCTACCATTTGCCATTCAACCAATCCAGAGGGCATTTGAATCCATTAACCCCGATATACGAGAAGCAGCACAGGTTAGCGGACTTTCAAATTGGCAAATCTTTCGCTTAATCGAGCTACCACTTGCCTGGCGGGGCATCATAAGCGCCACTGTGCTGACCTTTGCACATACCCTAGGTGAATTTGGAGTGGTGCTGATGGTTGGTGGAGCCATTCCCGGAGAAACCAAGACGGTTTCAATCGCCATTTATGACAAGGTGCAAAATTTTGATTCTTCTGGGGCAGGCGTTTTGGCCCTACTTCTTTTGGGAGTATCACTGATTTCAATTACCCTCTCCTATGGGGTCTTTGGTAAAAGCTCGCGTTACCCGCGCAGATTGAGAACTTAATGCTTAAGCTAAAGATTGCTCAAACCCTCCCCAACCCTCTGCAAATTAGTCTTGAATGTGCGGCAGGAGAACTACACGCGCTGGTTGGCCCATCTGGGAGCGGCAAAACAAGCACACTTCGAGCTATTGCAGGCCTAAGCCAAGCCAAGACTGGCCGAATTATATGTGGCAATGAGGTTTGGTTTGAAGCCAATGAACTAAATGGCATAAGCAAGAATCTAACCCCTGCACGGCGCTCTTGTGGTTTTTTATTTCAACAATACGCCCTATTTCCGCATCTTACGGCAGCCGAGAATGTCAGCATTCCATTACAAAATTCTGAGCCCAATTCAAGAAAAAGAATATGGATAGCTAAGGAATGGTTGGTTAAGATGGGTATTGCCGATCTTGCAGATCGAATGCCAGATCAACTTTCCGGCGGTCAACAGCAACGCGTTGCATTGGCTCGTGCCTTAGCGAGACAGCCCAAAATTTTATTACTCGATGAACCCTTTTCCGCAATCGATGCTCCAACACGTAAAAGTCTGTACAAAACCCTTGCCGACTTACGCAAAGATTTGAATATCCCCATCGTATTGGTCACGCACGATTTACGTGAAGCAGATTTACTGGCTGACAGGATCACAGTGATCGATGAAGGGGTTAGCCTCCAAACAGCCGTCCCCCAGACACTTTTCCAAAGACCAAGAAACTCTCGTGTAGCAGAGCTAGTTGGAATTAGTAATATGTTTCAAGGAAGATTTAATGCAGGCAAGCTTACTTGGGATGGATGTGAACGAAGCTTTGATGTTGCTGATAAAGGAAAAATTCCGCCGGATGCCCAAGTGGCATGGGTTATTCCTCAGAGTGGCTTGAGCGTACATGACATATCCTCATCAATAAGTGTGCCTGCATCCATTGAAAAAATGAGCAGCCTTGGACAGATCGCAGTTATACAGTTGCGAGTAGAAAACAGTGAGCACCGGATTGAATGGGAAGCCTCTACAGCTGAAATTAAGAGATTAAATATGGCGGTTGGCAGTAGGATGCATGTTGAATTAGATGGAAAACAAATTCACATCATGCCTTTACGTCCCATTAATGATCCACGAAGATTTATAGAGCATTAAATTCCAGATACTGCAATTCTTCTAGGGCAATCTACTTTTACATAACCTTCTCATTGTTGGGGCTGATCCTGAATACACGATGAGAATAAATTATGCGTGCCAATACCCTGCATAGCAGGCGAGAAAAAAACTTCACAAAAAATTAAAAAGCGGCCCTTTTATGGGCCGCTAATTACCATCTTTTAAACTACTTACAGCCACCGCCGCCATCACAAGAACCGGTGCCACGAGTATTAATTCCCAGCAATGGATACGCTGGACAAAATCTAAACAATCCGGTAGCCAAAGGAACAATTCCAATCCATCCCCATATGCCCACCGTTCCAGTAAGGGCAAGTCCGATTAGAACCAAACCTACAACCATGCGTAGCATACGATCAATACCGCCAACATTACATTTCATATAAAACCCCCTTTGGTTATTCACTACAGTAATTCTGATTTAACATCCTCATAACAGGGAGGACAGCATAACTGGATAGCGAGTAATAAAATTACCTCTCTCTCCTAGTCTTTACTAAATCCTCATTGCGTAACACGGCTAATTGCTGCGATCAGGTAGGCTAATGAATAGCTAAGAGTATCCTTCCAATTCACCCACACATTTCTCTCCCCGTCCAATTTGACACGACAACATCATTCGACCTCGGCTAGAGAGAGCCTTCATTATTTGGCAGACATCATCTGTAGACGCCTGCACTCTTTTTAAGTTTATGTTGAGATTAGCAGTACCGTTAACCACATTTCAAAATTAGTGCAACACGAACCAATAGAGGACCTTAATAACGATGCAATTTACAGCCAATTTGATCTATAGTCCACCAAATAAGCCATCCTAATGACAATTATTATTTTGTCATTTTTTAATAATATATTTAATTGTATTTTATTGACCGCGCTTATGGTAAGTCAAGATTTCGGAGTGAATACACATCAATTGATTGATCCATATCAAATCCCAATGATTTGATATGGATCATGCTTACAAAATAAAGACTTACACCGGGGTGAATTCAACAATGCAATAAAAATAATTGCAACTTTATTAAGTGCAATATGGAAAAGGGAGCCTAGGCTCCCTTTTATTAAATAATAAGGTGAGCAAAAGTTTTAAAGCTCACCCTTTATAGTAGTCAATCCAAGCGCATCCCAGTCAAGCATGCCACCACGATAGTAATAGATTTTCGTAGCAGGGAAACCATCACGAGTCATGGCAGCCATCGCCATTGGACTTTGCGGACAAACAGGACCATTGCAAAAAGCATAGACTTTCTTCGCCTTTGAGCAATCCCATTTAGTTGATCCGGCAGCAGGCTTTTTGCAACCCAACTCATCCATGCGCATTGCCACTTCAGTATATGGAATGCCAATAGAGCCGGGGATTGTTCCTTTAACGCGATCATCAACTACGCGCATATCGACTACCACTGAATCTTTATCGTTTAATGCATTTAATACATCGATTTCATCAACGGGAACCACGCCTTTAATAGGAATTAATGGTTGCAACCACCCTTTATTTTTGGCGCAAGGCGTCATCACACGGGTAATTTCAATTGACCCTTTGGATGTTTTGACCACAAAATTAGTGGATTTATCAATAATTTGCAGCAATTCAGGGCTGGCTGATACGCCAGATTGCGCTGCTGAAATGCCTGAAAACAATATCAGACCAAGAGAAAGAAACTTTTTCATAAAACCCTCTTTGTATTATTTTTTAATTGGAATGCCGTTTTAAATGCTTTTATGCATATTGTGTGCCCAATCATGACTAAACTTAATACTGAGAAACCCCTATTGATAGTAGTGTCATCCTCTTTAACATGCCATATAGTTAGTTTTTTTACCCTCTTATTTATCTAAAACTGGAGTTCATATGAAAAATAGTCGTCGTCAATTTATGATTTTGTCAGCTGCTGGTGCTTGTACATTAGTTTTGAACAATAAAGTTCAAGCTCAAGCTATGGTTGCTGAAACCGATCCACAGGCTGCTGCATTAGGTTACAAAGCAAACGCAGCTACAGTTGATAAAGCCAAGTATGCAAAATACGCTGCTGGCCAAGAGTGCGATAACTGTGCATTGTTTCAAGGTAAGGTTGGCGCTGCTGCTGGTGGTTGTTCATTGTTTGCAGGAAAGCAAGTTGCCGGTAAGGGCTGGTGCTCTGCTTACGTTAAGAAAGCTTAATTCCGATTCTGAAATAATTCTTAGCTGAGCAAATAAAAATGCCGCTTATTTTATGAATAGGCGGCATTTTTTTGCAATTAGTCTTTATGAACCTACCTGCGAAAACTTTCGTAGATTCTCCATGCTAGGTATCTGAATACTCAATCTGCTAATATTTGAGATTAAGCCCTGCTCTGCCATTGAAGCAAGTGCCCTGCTGATAGTCTCAAATTTCACATCCATCATTAAGCCCATGTCCTCTCGTTTGAAAAGTGGCGAGACCGCCATATCACCAGAGATCTTAGCAACACGCAAGAAAAATCTCGCTAAGCGCACCTCAATTCTCCCGGTATTAATTTCAGAAAACCAAGACTCTGATTGAGCCAAGGCCTCACCCCATTTCTTCACAATCTGCCTATGCAAGCGTGGTGACTCTTCTCCCAAACTGGAAATAATGGCTTTTGGTATGCGGCATAAATGGATATTTGATAAAGCAGTGGCTGAATGAGCATAAATCTTGCCCAACAAAGCCTCCATCCCGAATAAATCACCCGGCATTACTAATCGGACTATTCTAGTTGAGCCATCGGAATTGATATGCAATAGCTTTATATAACCTTCACGCAAGGTAAATAAATGCTCAGCAGAATCTCCCTGTGTATAAATCCCTGTATTTGCTTCATATCGTAGATCATCAATTGGCGAATGAATTTTGGAAAAATCTTCTTC
>CANCPL010000025.1:0-26581 GCA_947380065.1 Burkholderiaceae bacterium
GGAATTAAGAAGATCGCTACTGAAAAATTGCAGCGCATTAACCGGGAAATTACTGCTCCTGAAGTGCGTTTGATTGGAATTGATGGAGAGCCCATCGGTGTAGTTAAGTTGAGTGAAGCCTTGGCTGCAGCAGAAGAGAAAGAGACCGATCTGGTTGAAATTGCTCCTACCGCTGTACCACCTGTAGTCCGCATCATGGACTTCGGCAAATTCAAATACCAAGAAGCCAAGCGGATGCATGAAGCTAAGCTGAAGCAAAAAGTCATTCAGGTGAAGGAAGTGAAATTCCGCCCTGGTACTGATGATGGTGACTATGGTGTGAAGCTACGCAATCTAATCCGCTTTTTGGAAGATGGCGATAAGACAAAGATTACGCTGCGGTTTCGGGGTCGTGAAATGGCCCACCAAGAAATCGGAGTCAGAATGTTGGAGCGTTTGAAGTTGGACCTCATTGAGTATGGCCAAGTCGAACAGTTTCCAAAGATGGAAGGCCGCCAGATGGTGATGGTATTGGCCCCCATCCGTAAGGCTAAGTAACTAGGTTCTACCTGGTTCTTATGTAGGGAGGTATCAGCAGTGAATAACTGAGGATGCCGGTAGTTTGAAGTGCTTCTGGGTACAGGAAGAGTAACCGTCGGTTACCACCTATGTTGCACATGCAGAAGAAGGGGTGCTTTATGCCCAAGATGAAGAGCAAGAGTAGCGCTAAAAAGCGCTTCACGGTTCGCGCAGGCGGAACGATTAAACGAGGTCAGGCTTTCAAACGCCACATCCTCACCAAGAAGACCACAAAGAATAAGCGTCACCTGCGTGGTACTACCGAAGTTGCGAAGGCAGACGTTAAGTCAATTCGCTCCATGCTTCCATACGCTTAACCTCAGACTAGATCAGGAGAAATAAATGCCAAGAGTCAAACGTGGGGTTACAGCAAGAGCCCGTCATAAGAAAATCACCGATGCCGCAACTGGTTATCGTGGACGTCGTAAAAATGTATTCCGTATTGCTAAGCAAGCAGTTATGCGTGCTGGTCAATATGCTTACCGCGACCGTCGCAACAAGAAACGTGTATTCCGCGCATTGTGGATTGCTCGTATCAATGCGGCAGTTCGTCAGCATGACATGACCTATAGCGTATTCATGAATGGCATGAAGAAAGCTGCGATCGAACTCGACCGCAAAGTTCTTTCTGATATGGCCATTGCTGACAAAGCAGCTTTTGCTGCTTTGGTTACTCGGATTAAATCCGTAGTAAGCGCTGCAGCTTAATTCTTAGTTCATTTAAAAACTAAGCTGCAATGGTTTCTCTCGACCACATTGTCGAGGATGCTAAACGTGATTTCCTCGTAGCTGCCGATGCGGCAGCTCTTGAGGACGCGAAAGCCAAGTATCTCGGTAAGTCAGGTGTTCTCACTGAGCGTTTAAAAGCGCTTGGTGGAATGTCGCCTGATGAGCGCAAGAGTGCTGGCGCCCAAATTAATCAAATCAAAACTCAAGTAGAGACTGTATTGCAAGAGCGTCGCCAAGCTTTGGCTGATGCGGTGTTGATGCAGCGTCTTGCGGCAGAGTCGATTGACGTTTCCTTGCCTGGCCGTGGTCAAGCAGTAGGTAGCTTGCATCCAGTGATGCGCACTTGGGAACGTGTTGAAGACATCTTCCGTTCGATTGGTTTTGATGTAGCAGATGGCCCTGAAATTGAAACTGATTGGTTTAATTTCACTGCCTTAAATAGTCCAGAAAATCATCCTGCGCGTTCAATGCAGGATACCTTTTATATCGATGGCAAAGATTCCAATGAGAAGCCTTTGCTATTGCGCACCCATACCAGCCCGATTCAGGTTCGTTATGCGAGCGAGCATGTTAAAAAATATGCCAACGCTGATGTAATGCCCCCAATTAAAGTGATTGCGCCAGGCAGAACGTATCGCGTGGATAGCGATGCAACGCATTCACCGATGTTCCATCAGGTTGAAGGTTTATGGATTGCCGAGAGTGTTTCATTTGCCGATCTTAAAGGTGTTTACACCGATTTCTTGAGAACCTTCTTTGAAACGAATGAATTAAAAGTTCGTTTCCGCCCTTCGTATTTCCCATTCACAGAACCTTCTGCTGAAATTGATATGGCCTTTGGTAGTGGCAAGCTTGCCGGCCGTTGGTTAGAGATCTCTGGTGCAGGGCAGGTTCATCCAAACGTGCTTCGTAATATGGGCATTGATCCAGAGCGCTATACAGGCTTTGCATTTGGTTCTGGACTTGAGCGCTTAACGATGTTGCGTTATGGCGTAGATGATTTACGCCTTTTCTTTGAAAACGATCTCCGTTTCTTAGCGCAGTTTCCTGCATAACCAAATTATTTATTACTAAATATAAGATCGCGCTATGCAATTTTCTGAATCTTGGCTTCGTCAGTATGTAAACCCATCGCTCGATAGCGATGCGCTTGGTCATGCAATGACAATGGCTGGTTTAGAGGTTGAGGAGCAACACTCAGTAGCTCCGGCTTTTACCAAGATTGTGATTGCGCAGATCCTTTCTGCTGAGCAACACCCTGATGCCGATCGTTTACGTGTCTGTAAAGTCGATGCTGGCACTGGCCAAGAATTACAAATCGTTTGTGGTGCCCCCAATGCGCGTGCTGGCATCAAAATTCCATGTGCCATGGTTGGCGCTGAATTGCCTCCAGCTGAAGCGGGTGGCAAGCCTTTCATGATTAAGGTAGGCAAACTGCGTGGTGTAGAGAGTCAAGGTATGTTGTGCTCAGGTCGTGAGCTCGGCCTAGGTGACGATCACGAAGGCATTCTTGAGCTGCCTACAGATGCCCCGGTAGGAAAAGATATTCGTGAATACTTAGATCTTGACGATCAAATCTTCGTTATTAAGTTAACGCCAAACAAAGCGGACTGTCTCTCGCTAGTGGGTATGGCCAGAGAGGTATCTGCTATTACTGGCGCAGCACTTTGCGCTCCTAAGTGGAATAAGCCAGAAGTCACAATTGAAGAAAAGCGCAAAGTTACTGTAGAGAACAAAGAGCTTTGCGGACGTTTTGCTGGTCGCGTGCTTAATGGAGTAAATCCTCAAGCTAAAACTCCGGAATGGATTGTCCAGCGTTTATTGCGTGCTGGCCAAAGAAGTATTTCTGCATTAGTGGATCTCTCTAACTATGTCATGTTAGAAATGGGTCAGCCTACCCACGTATTTGATATCGATAAGTTAAAGGGCGATATCACGGTTCGTTGGGCTAAAGCTGGTGAAACAGTCGAGCTGTTAAATGGCCAAACAGTCACTTTGCAAGGCCCAGATTCTGCAGGCAAGATGCAAGATGCCGGTGTAGTTGCCGATCAATCGGGTCCAGTAGCTTTAGCCGGCATTATGGGCGGGAACCATTGCGCCGTATCTGATGACACCAAGAATGTTTATGTTGAAGCTGCTTACTGGTTGCCATCCGCTATTCAGGGGCGTGCGCGTCGCTTTAATTTCAGCACCGATGCGGCCCATCGCTTTGAGCGTGGTGTCGATCCAAAAAATACTGTCAATTGCTTAGAGTATCTATCTTCACTCATTCTTGAGGTTTGTGGTGGCCAAGCTGGCCCAGTTGATGATCAAGTTTTGAACATTCCAGAACGTAAGCCAGTCAAAATGCGTTTGGCTAGAGCTGAAAAGGTCATTGGTATACCGCTCACCACGGAAGTAGTTGTCGATATATTTCAGCGTCTTGGTTTTGAATTCAAACAAGAGGGTGATGCATTTGTTGTAACGCCACCAAGCTACCGTTTTGATATTGAAATTGAAGAAGATCTCATTGAAGAAGTCGCGCGCATGTACGGCTTTGAAAATATTCCTGATCAACCTCCGATCGCTTCACTCAAGATGAGTGCCAAATCAGAAGCTAAGCGCGGTATTCATTTACTGCGCCAGCGTTTAGCTTTACAGGGATACCAAGAGGCTGTGAACTTTGGGTTCACGGATCTTGAAAGTGAACAGCGTTTAACTGGCGCCACTGAAAAAGATATCATCACAGTCCTAAACCCGATTGCTAGCCAATATGGCGTGATGCGCAGCACTTTATGGGGCGGTTTACTCAATAACCTCAAAGCTAATCTGAATCGCGGAGCAGGGCGTGTACGATTATTTGAGACTGGTCGTGTATTTAAGCGCGACGCTAATGTTCAAGAAGAGGCTGGCAAAGTAGCTGGCTTTCATCAGCCGCAAAAAATGGGTGGCCTTGCCTATGGATCATTTGTACCTGAGCAATGGGCCAATGCAACACGTGCGGTAGATTACTTTGATGTAAAGGGTGATCTTGAGCGTGTTTTAGACCCGCTACATTTTGTAACGGAAGCCGCTCAACACCCAGCTTTGCATCCAGGACGCTCAGCACAAGTTTTCTTAAGAGTTGGCAAGAATAATATTTCCATCGGTTGGATTGGTGAATTACATCCAGGCTTGCAACAAGCCTATGAGTTGTCGCAAGCACCAGTTTTATTTGAGTTGAATCTAGATCCTATACGCGAACTCGGTTTACCAGTTCCTGAGGAACTCAGCAAGTTTCCAGCTGTTCAACGTGATTTAGCACTTGTAGTAAAACAAAACGTTTCTGCGCAAACATTATTGGATGCAATGAACGCAAGCAAGCAGAATTTTGTTCGCAATATTCAACTATTTGATGAATTCAAACCTAAGGCTGGTTCAAGCAGTATGGCGGACGATGAGAAGAGTTTAGCTTTCCGCATAACCCTCTTAAACCCTAATGAAACATTACAAGATCCCCAAATTGATGCAGTAATGAGTGCTTTATTAAGCGCTGTTGAAAAAAAGTGTGCAGCACGCTTGCGCTAGGTTTAGTATTAGATATAAATCAAATAAATAGTTACAAAAGAGACTGGCGATGACTGAATTGATTTCTAACGACACCGTTACTAAAAATGAGCTTTCTGAGGCGCTTTTTGATCAGGTAGGTTTGAACAAGCGCGAAGCAAAAGATATGATCGATGCGTTCTTTGATCGTATTGGTCAATCACTTGAAGCGGGTGTAGAAGTCAAGATCTCTGGCTTTGGTAATTTCCAGTTGCGCAATAAATCGGCTCGTCCTGGCCGAAATCCAAAGACAGGTCAAATGATTCCGATTGCTGCTAGACGCGTTGTTACTTTTCACGCAAGTCAAAAGCTTAAAGATGTAGTGGAGTCATATGCTAGAGAAAACCGAGTTTGATGCTAGCTCAGTTCTGCTGAGCTCTCAACTTCCCCCAATACCTGCAAAGCGTTACTTCACCATTGGTGAAGTGGCCGATCTTTGTGGTGTGCGCTCTCACGTTCTGCGTTATTGGGAGCAAGAGTTTTCACAGTTAAGTCCTCAGAAGCGTCGTGGCAACCGTCGCTACTATCAGCACCACGAGGTGGTTTTGATTAGAAAAATACGCTCTCTCCTATACGAAGAGGGCTTTACGATCAGTGGCGCACGAAATCGCCTCGAAGAAGCTCGTGGTGACCTACGGCTTCGTGATGAATTGCAAGCCGTTCTGCAGATTCTGTCTAAATAGTTACTGCTACAATTTTGCTTTCGTCGGGGCGTAGCGCAGCCTGGTAGCGTACATGCATGGGGTGCATGTGGTCGGAGGTTCAAATCCTCTCGCCCCGACCAATTTAAATTAAGTTCTATTTCAGAATTCTTTTCTTTGTCTAGCTGCCATCTTCATGTGTCAGCAAAACGGCATAAGGCTCAATAATTTTGGCAGTCTTCAAGGGCTTTCCCCGATCGGTATTTCAATCCTGAGACTTAGTTGCTTATCCTCCAAAACGACAACCCTTCTGTGATGATCTACCTCCCCAACGACAAATGCGCTAAGCCTAGGGCTAGAAGTTTTCGGATGAATGAAAGAATAGTAAATTTATTATTCAGTGATTAGATATGGTTGTTAAACCTAGAGTGTCATTAGATACCCTTAATCTAAATCTCTTTTGAGGGATTACTTTCTCGATAATAAACGAAGGTATTCTGCTGAGAATTTAACGAGATAGAGGATCACAAATGTTCCGAGAAGATTTCCGACAAACATAAGGCAAAGCTCGTAGAGCCCATGCGGAAGATGTGCATACTCAAAATAGAAGATGCGAAATAAACCATTGATAAGTGCACTCAGACTTGAGAGCCAAAAGATATTGATTGGAGAAAGCCCATTTAATTCTGAGGAAATATTAAATAGTTTTTTCCATGCTTGATAAGCAATTAATGGGGCTAGGCCATATAGAGGCGCAAGGACGAGAGACGTCTCGATAGAAAATCCCCTATAAAAATATCCTCGAATGCCATATGCAATAGCAACCCCTAAAGCGCCTGCCCAGCCAAAAACAATCACCGCAATTAAGCGATATCCAGCAGGAATATATAGCCAGTAGATGAAATCACTAATCTTAAAAAAAGCAAAATACTCTCTATTAATGTAGTCAAAAAAGAACCAAACTATTGCCACTCCAATAATTGAGCAGAGAAAATAAAGAATGCTGAACATGGTTTGACGGGCGGCAATATATTTATTGGATTTATAAGTATTTAAGCTTAACTGTTTTTTTGGATTTTTGCTATTAAGGAGGTAATATGAACACTGATAAAATCCTTACACAATACAAAAATAGTAAAAACCTTTAGAGGTAATAGGGAATAAAGAAGGCAAGATTGATGAAAAGTCATTTTGAAGATACATTTTTTAAATTCCAGCGTTTGGTGATGGCTGCCAAGCAATTGCCATCCTTTCCTCGGTTAGATGCTATTGAGGAAAACCTGCTTGTGATTATTGGTTTTGCATTCCAAAATAAAACGCCTTTGTTGGTTGGTGAGCTACTTTCTCAATCTGAGATTGCCTCGCAGGCCACAATTCATGGCCGTTTAGCCATGCTGCATGATAAGCAGCTGATTAAGTGGCAAGCCGATATTGATGGTCGCAAGAAATATGTAATTCCCACTGCTAAAGCAGGCACCTATTTTTCGAAAATAGGCGAGTGTGTATCTCAGGCTTCTACAGAATCATAAGCAAAGCAAGCTTTAAGACAAATTTATAATATTAATAAACCAAAAAACTATTCAGAAAACGATTCCATGCCGTCCAATCCAGAGCCAACAGCCTATTTTGGCCTCAAGATTCCTTTCTTGGCCCATTTAGGCGTAGTTCCTGAGTACGCTGAAAATGGCAAGTCCCGAATTAGTCTAGACCTCAAACCCGAGTACGAGAACAGCTTTGGCATTGCTCACGGTGGTGTCATCATGACGTTGCTCGATTTTGCGATGGGGGCAGCAGTTAGAAGTATTTCCGATGTTCCTTTGGGGGCTATGACCATTGATATGTCCGTCAGCTTCTTGCGACCCAGCACCGGCAAAATCGTGGTGGAGGGCAGTATCCTGAAGCCAGGAAAGACCATTAATTACTGCGAAGCCATCGTTTTGAATGAGGCAGGAGAGATAACCGCCAAATCGAGCGGTACCTTTATGCTCAGAAAATCAAAATCAGTTTAAGTAAATATAATATTTATAAGGATTATTAAGTTGATCTGATATAACCTTAATAATTACAGTTAATTATTTCGAATAATATATATTGCCTTATTGATTAATTTATATATAATGGATATCTAATATGGCTTATACAAGCCCTATAAAACAACCTATTATTCGGAGAGTGAAGAGAATATGTCTTCTTATAAAGAGCTATTAGCCCAGCGCGAGCAGTTGGATAAACAGATTAAAGAAGCAATTGCCCATGAAAAGGCTGATGGTATTGCCAAGGCAAAAGTCATTATTGAGCAATACGGATTGTCTGCATCCGACCTATTTAGCCGTAAAGCCGGCGTAAAGAGTGCTGGTGGAAAAGTGGCTCCCAAGTACCGCAATCCATCCACAGGTGAAACCTGGACTGGTCGTGGCAAGGCTCCAAAGTGGATTGAAGGTAGAGATCGTGGTAGCTATTTGATCTAAGAATCTGTTTTATCTCAGTTTTAGTATAAAAGGCCGCTAATGCGGCCTTTATTTTTTAGATGCTTTCTTATCCTGCTTTCATGTTTAGGCGCACTTTCTGGCTAACGCCTCAATAAACAGAGGCTCTAGAAGTTCATGCCTAGAACCTTGAGACCAGCTTCCCTCTGTCTCTGGATTGGTGGCAGGGTAAGCAATGATGAGTGGATTTAGGTCAATTAAGCCATTTTCCAGCTCGCGTTTGATGCTTTCGCTTAAGGGATGTTTGCTACCAGAGTTTTCATCTGCCAATGCCACTACGCCGGGGTGAAGTTTGATAAAACCTTCATCTACTAGAATAGGTATACGCTGTGTATCCTTGTTTTTACTCAAATAATGTATTAAATGAACCTGCTCAACAGGCGGGATTAAGGCATCTAAAAAGATGAGGTCTGGAGCAATGGATACTGCTTTCATGAGGCCCTCTAGACTATCTACGGCCATTTCCATTTCTACCTTTAGTTGCCAGTCGGCAATAGATTCTATTAACTCTTGGCCATTTTCAGACCTCCTAAAGATCCCCATAGCCACACAATTTTGAGTGCTCTTTTGCCGCATTGCTCTTTTTCTACGTTGTAACTGTTGTTCTAAAGAGCTGGCTAGTATTCGCCTGTGTCCGCCGCGGGTTTTCCAGGCAATCAGCTCTCCTAGTTCAACCATTTTCTGAACAGTACCCAAGGAGACCTGCAAAATCTTGGCGCTTTGACGGGTGCTGAGATATTCCGTTTCCGGGGTAATTGATTTCATATTTCCTTTAATTTCATTTAAATTGTTTGAAGATTTAGAGGATAAAAATCAAAATCATTTGAATCTGTCAGCAAATCTTTAAAGCGAGGTAGGAAAGTTCTTATTAACTCTCATTAATGGGGAGATACCCCCAAATCCCTGTAAATCAGGGAAAGCCCTTTATGTATCTATGGGCATTCGTGTTAAATTACTGTTGTAGTAAAAGTATTCGCACAGATCAATTCGTGAAGCGGTTAAGCCGAAGAGCGGATGGTTATAACCACAGTTTTTAATCGGGAAACCCGATGAAAGGTGAGCATCATGATGCAGGATCAAAGAGATAACTCCTATCTCTTCGGCGGAAACGCCCCCTACGTAGAGGAACTCTACGAATCCTACTTGCACGATCCGGCTTCTGTAGCCGATCATTGGCGAGATTATTTCGATAACGTGAAACAGGTTCCAGCAGTCGACGGTTCATCTCGAACTGACATTGCCCATGGACCAATTGTTGCTTCATTTGCTGAGCGCGCTAAGCAAGGTCCTATCAGAACGATTTCTGATTCGGCTGACTCAGAGATGGGCCGCAAACGCGTTGCAGTTCAACAGTTAATTGCCGCGTATCGTAACGTTGGCAATCGCTGGGCAAATACTGATCCTTTGAAGCGGACAGAGCGTCAGGATATTCCTGAGTTAGACCCTGCTTTCTATGGCTTCACTGACGGTGATATGGATATCATCTTCAATACTAGCAATACTTTCTTTGGTAAAAATGAAATGAGCTTGCGTGATTTGCTGCAAGCATTGCGCGAAACTTATTGCGGGACTATTGGCGCTGAATATATGTTCATCGCCGATCAAAAGATTAAGAAGTGGTGGCAAGAAAAGTTAGAGTCCATTCGCTCAAGACCTGCATTTAATGTTGATAAAAAACGTCAAATCTTAGATCGCGTAACTGCTGCAGAGGGATTAGAGCGCTATCTTCAAGCGAAGTATGTTGGTCAAAAGCGCTTCTCCCTTGAGGGCGGTGAAAGTTTTATAGCTTGTATGGATGAGGTAATTCATGAAGCTGGCGCTAAAGGTGTTCAAGAGATCGTCATTGGTATGGCCCACCGTGGTCGACTAAATGTTTTGGTAAATACTTTGGGTAAGATGCCAAAGGATTTATTTGCAGAGTTTGAGCATAAAGGTCCGGAAACTTTGCCTGCTGGTGATGTGAAGTATCACCAAGGTTTTTCCAGTGATATCTCCACATCGGCTGGGCCCGTCCATGTGTCTTTGGCATTTAATCCCTCTCACTTAGAGATTGTTAATCCTGTGGTGGAAGGTTCTGCGCGCGCTCGCATGGACCGTCGTGGAGATGTTTTAGGTCAGCAGGTTTTACCTGTACTGGTTCATGGTGACGCTGCGATTGCTGGTCAGGGTGTGATGCAGGAAACCTTGGCTATGGCTGAGGTTCGTGGTTATTCGACCGGTGGCACATTGCACATTGTGATCAATAACCAAATCGGTTTTACAACTTCAGACCCACGCGATTTACGATCAAGCTTGTACTGCACAGACATCATGAAGATTATTGATGCACCAGTACTGCATGTGAATGGCGACGATCCTGAAGCAGTTGTATTAGCCACCCAGTTGGCAATCGAGTTCCGCTCTCAGTTTCACAAAGATGTGGCTGTTGATATTGTTTGCTTTAGAAAATTAGGCCATAACGAGCAAGATACCCCCTCGATGACCCAGCCTCTGATGTATAAAATCATCTCCGCTCATCCTGGTACACGTAAGCTCTATGCCGATAAGTTAGAAGCTGAGGAGTCATTGCCTGCTGGTACTGGTGAGGAGATGGTGAAAGCCTACCGAGCTGCGATGGATGCAGGTATTCAGACTTCAGACCCAGTGCTTAGTAACTACAAGGGCAAGTTTGCAGTGGATTGGTCCCCATTCTTAAATAAGAAGTGGACAGATGAGGCTGATACAGCAATTCCCTTAACTGAATGGAAGCGCTTGGCTGAACGTATTTCTTCTCCCCGTGAAGGCTTTAAAGTCCACCCATTGGTTGAAAAGGTCTTAAATGATCGTGCTGCAATGGGTCGTGGCGAAGCTAATGTTGATTGGGGTATGGGCGAGCATATGGCTTTTGCATCCTTGGTTGCCAGTGGCTATCCAGTGCGACTATCTGGCGAAGATAGTGGCCGTGGAACCTTTACCCATCGTCATGCAGTTCTGCATAACCAAAATCGCGAAAAGTGGGATACCGGAATTTATATTCCATTGCGCCATGTCGCTAAAGATCAGGCACCATTTTTGGTCATTGATTCCATCCTTTCTGAAGAAGCGGTGCTTGGTTTTGAATATGGCTATGCTGCTGCAGAACCAAATACATTAACCATCTGGGAAGCTCAGTTCGGCGACTTTGCTAACGGAGCCCAGGTAGTTATAGATCAGTTCATCGCCTCAGGTGAAGTAAAGTGGGGTCGTGCCAATGGTTTGGTGATGATGTTGCCTCATGGGTATGAAGGTCAAGGCCCAGAGCATTCCTCTGCACGTCTGGAGCGCTTTATGCAGTTATGTGCTGATACTAATATGCAAGTCATTCAGCCAACGACTGCCTCACAGATATTCCACGTGTTGCGTCGTCAGATGATTCGTCAGTTCCGTAAGCCATTAATTTTGATGACACCGAAATCTCTGCTTCGAAATAAAGAAGCAGCATCACCCTTGTCTGAGTTTACTAAGGGTGGATTTAAGACGATATTAGGTGAACGTGATGACTCGATTGATGCCAGCAAAGTAACTCGACTTGTCATGTGTTCTGGTAAGGTTTATTACGACTTGATTAAGCAACGCACCGAGAGGAAGATTGAGGATGTTGCCATCATTCGTTTGGAGCAGCTATATCCGTTCCCACATAAAGCACTAACTGCTGAGTTAAAGAAATATCCAAAATTGGAAGAGATTGTTTGGTGTCAAGATGAGCCACAAAACCAAGGTGCTTGGTTCTTCGTTCAGCACAATATTTTGGAAAACATGGCTGATGGTATGAAGTTAAGCTATGCGGGTCGTCCTGCATCAGCATCGCCAGCTTGTGGTTATGCCCATCTCCACCAAGAACAGCAGAAGTCATTACTCAATGCGGCATTTGCCAAATTAAAAGGTTACGTGATCACGAAATAATCGTCTTCATAACTCAACATACACACCTAAATACATATAAACAGGATTAATCATGGCTATTTTTGAAGTTAAAGTTCCACAACTCTCTGAGTCAGTTGCTGAAGCAACTTTATTGCAATGGAAAAAGAAGGTTGGTGACGCTGTAGGTCAAGATGAAATCTTGATCGAAATCGAAACAGATAAAGTGGTCCTCGAAGTTCCAGCGCCTTCTGCTGGCGTTTTGACAGAAATCGTTGTTGCTGATGGTGGCACTGTTGTTGCTGAGCAATTGATTGCGAAGATTGATAGCACTGCTGTAGCCGCTGCCGCTCCCGCTGCAGCCGCCGCTCCTGCAGCAGCTCCAGCAAAGGCCGCAGCTCCAGCTGCTAAATCTGGCGCGGCTGCTGCTCCTTCGGCAGCAAAAATTCTTGCTGAAAAGGATATCGATGCTAGTCAAGTCGCTGGTTCTGGACGTGATGGTCGTATCACGAAGGGTGATGCATTGAATGCCTCTTCAGGCAGCGCTAAATCTGCTGCATTGCCAAGCGCATCAATTCCAACTGGCGATCGTCCAGAAGAGCGCGTTCCAATGAGTCGTTTGCGTGCTCGTATTGCTGAACGTTTACTTGAGTCACAAGCCAACAACGCTATTTTGACTACCTTCAATGAAGTCAACATGGGCCCTGTAATTGCCTTGCGCAATAAATACAAGGATCAGTTTGAGAAGACACATGGCGTGAAGTTAGGTTTTATGTCTTTCTTCGTTAAAGCTGCGACACATGCTTTGAAGAAATTCCCGCTCTTGAATGCTTCTGTTGATGGCAATGACATCGTTTACCATGGTTACTTTGATATCGGTATCGCAGTGAGTTCACCGCGCGGTCTAGTAGTTCCCATTTTGCGTGACGTTGACCAAATGAATTTGGCTGATATCGAGAAGAAGATTGCTGAGTTCGGTGCTAAAGCTCGCGATGGCAAATTGTCGATTGAAGAGTTGACTGGTGGCACATTCTCCATCTCTAACGGTGGTGTATTCGGCTCTATGCTTTCCACACCAATTATTAATCCCCCACAATCTGCTATTTTGGGTATCCATGCCACTAAAGACCGTGCTGTAGTGGAAAACGGTCAAGTGGTTGTGCGCCCAATTAACTACTTAGCGTTGTCGTACGATCACCGCATCATTGACGGCCGCGAGGCTGTGCTTGGTTTAGTAGCCATGAAGGATGCTTTAGAAGATCCTTCACGCCTTCTCCTTGATCTATAAGAAGGGAAGATCATGAGCCAAGCTTTTGACATAGTTGTAATCGGCGGTGGTCCTGGAGGCTATATCGCCGCAATTCGTGCAGCGCAACTTGGCTTTAAAGTTGCCTGTGCTGAATCTAGTTCTTATGACGATCCTAAAGGTGAGCCGCGTTTGGGCGGCACTTGCTTAAACGTAGGGTGTATTCCTTCTAAGGCTTTATTGGCTTCTTCCGAAGAGTTTGAGAAGATCAATCATCATGCCGCTGATCATGGTATTAAAGTTGGCGCTGTCAGCATCGACACTAAGAAGATGATCGCGCGTAAGGATGACATTGTTACCAAAATGACGGGTGGTATTCAGTACTTGTTCCGCAAGAACAAAATCACTTTGTTAAAAGGCCATGCTTCATTCGAAGGCAAAGGTGCTGATGGTTATCAAGTGACGATTGATGGCAAAGATAAAGAAACAGTTACGGCAAAGAATGTGATCATTGCAACCGGTTCTAAGGCTCGCCATCTTCCTGGTGTTACTGTGGACAACGTCTTGATCTGCGATAACGAAGGCGCGCTCAAGTTTGATGTGGCCCCTAAGAAATTAGGCGTAATTGGTGCTGGTGTAATTGGCTTGGAGTTGGGCTCTGTATGGCGCCGTCTCGGTGCTGAAGTGACCGTGCTTGAAGCAATGCCTTCATTCTTAGGCGCTTGCGATATCGGTATTGCTAAAGAAGCCCAAAAGCTTTTTGCTAAACAAGGCTTGGATATTCATACTGGCGTGAAGATTGGCGATGTCAAAGCGGACAAGAAGGGTGTAGTTGTTAATTACACCGATAGCGCTGGTAAGGCTTCCAAGTTGGAATGCGATCGCTTAATTGTTTCAGTTGGTCGTGTACCAAATACTGATAAATTAGGTTTAGATAAGATTGGCCTCAAAGTGGATGAGCGTGGCTTCATTCCAATTGATGATCACACTTGTGCAACTAGCGCGCCTGGCGTTTACGCAGTGGGTGACGTAGTGCGCGGCCCAATGTTGGCGCATAAAGCTGAAGATGAAGGTGTTTTGGTTGCTGAGGTGATTGCTGGTCAAAAACCACATATCGATTACAACTGCATTCCTTGGGTTATTTACACCGATCCTGAAATTGCATGGGTTGGTAAAACTGAACAAGCTCTTAAAGAGGCTGGCGTTGCCTATAAAGCTGGCCAGTTCCCATTTGCTGCTAACGGTCGTGCATTAGGCATGGGCCGGGCTGATGGTTTCATTAAGGTGTTGGCTGATGCTAAGACAGACGAAATTCTTGGCGTACACATCATCGGTGCCAATGCTTCTGACTTAATTGCTGAAGCAGCGGTTGCAATGGAATTTAAAGCAGCAGCAGAAGATATTGCTCGTATCTGTCATGCACATCCAAGTTTGTCTGAAGTGATGCGCGAAGCAGCTTTGGCGACAGACTCACGTGCATTAAATATGTAATTGAAAACCATTGAGTTTTACCAACAAGAGCTAAAGACGCGCGGGTATCAAAGCGATCCCGCGCAGCTTCGTGCTGTTGAACGTCTTCAAGAATGTGAAGACGAATGGATTGCTTATAAAGAAATCCGTAGCAATAGCTTAAAGAAAAAGATATTTAAACCGACACTTCCCCGTGGCCTTTATCTATGGGGTGGAGTAGGCCGCGGAAAATCTTTTCTAATGGACTGCTTTTATGCGGCATCCCCTTTAGAAAAGAAAATCCGTATTCATTTTCATGAGTTTATGCGTGAAGTGCATCGTGAATTGCATGAGCTTTCAGGATTGGCAGACCCGCTAGATGAGCTGGCAAAGCGCATATCAAATCGCTATCGCCTAATTTGCTTTGATGAGTTTCATATTAATGATATCGCCGATGCGATGATTTTGTATCGCTTGCTAAATGCGCTGTTTGCGGATCGAGTGCAATTTGTGATGACATCAAACTATCGACCAGATCAGCTTTATCCGAATGGATTGCATCGCGATCGATTATTACCAGCAATTAAATTGCTAGAAGAAAAGCTGGATGTCTTGAATGTTGATGCAGGCAATGATTACCGCCGCGTACAGATGGCGCAAGTCCAAGCCTATCTCACTCCTGTGAATGCTGAAACGCAGACAACCCTTGGTCAAATGTTTCAAACTTTGATTGGCAATCAAAAAGAGGCTCGTAATCCAGTCTTAAACATTGAGTCCCGTGAATTGCGTCCCTTGCATATGGCTGACGGTGTGGTTTGGTTTGACTTCAAAACCTTGTGTTGTGGCCCACGCTCACAAAATGATTACCTAGAGATTGCTAACCAGTTTCATACCGTGATTTTGTCTGGAGTGCCTTATTTGCCCCCCAGAATGACCAATGAAGCCCGCCGCTTTATTTGGTTAATTGACGTCTTATACGACCACAAGATCAAGCTCATCATGTCCGCCGAGGTTCCAGCCCAGGATTTGTACACCGAGGGTCAAATTACCGCTGAATTCTCTCGAACGGTGTCTCGATTGACCGAGATGCAGTCTCGTGACTACCTAGATGCGCCGCGCCGGGTAATTGATACCAGCTTGACCTAAAATAGGGTCATGAGCAGCTTTTCACCCCTAAATGCCGATTTACACTGCCACTCAGTGGTTTCTGATGGAACTTTGACGCCTGAAGAATTGGCTGAGCGCGCTAAGGCTAATGGCGTGCATTTATGGGCACTGACCGATCACGATGAGTTAGGCGGCCAAAAGCGAGCCCGAGAGGCAGCCAGTGCATTAAGAATTGATTACCTTGCAGGTGTAGAAATCTCCGTAACCTGGATGGGTCAAACCATTCATATTGTTGGTCTTGGAATTGATCCAGGACATATCGGAATTATCGAAGGTTTGCGACGCACGCGTGAAGGTAGGGGTAATCGCGCTAAGCTCATGGCCGAGCAATTACTGAAAGTAGGTATCCCCGGTGCTTATGAAGGCGCTCTGCATTTTGCGGGTAACCATGACTTGATTTCTAGAACTCACTTTGCGCGCTTTCTCGTGGAGCAAGGTATATGCAAAGATACAGAACACGTATTTAAAAACTATTTGATTGAAGATAAGCCTGGCTACGTACCCCATTTATGGGCAACGCTAGATGATGCAGTTGCTTGGATTAAGGCAGCTGGTGGCGTTGCAGTGATTGCGCATCCTGGACGCTATAAGCTCAATGCGATGCAGATGGATGAACTCTATAAGCACTTCAAAGAGATTGGCGGCTTAGCTATTGAAGTGATTACGGGTAGCCATAGTCCACATCAGTACCAAACCTATGGAAAGATTGCGCAGCAATATGGATTTTTAGCTTCTCGCGGTTCAGATTTCCATGATCCGAACGAGAGTCATATTGATTTAGGCAATCTGCCGCATTTGCCCGATCACCTCACTCCTGTGTGGTCTGCTTTTCATTAATCACTCAACTCATTAATCCCTTACCTATTTAACCACTTAGAAAAAGAATACAGATGTTTGCTGAACGCGTTCTCTCTGGCATGCGACCAACCGGTAACCTGCACCTGGGTCACTACCACGGTGTTTTAAAGAACTGGGTGCGCTTGCAGTCAGAATATCCTTGCTTCTTTTTTGTGGCCGATTGGCATGCATTAACCACGCATTACGAGACACCGGATGTGATTGAACAATCCGTATGGGACATGGTGATTGATTGGTTGGCAACGGGCGTAGATCCAAATCAGGCAACTTTGTTTATTCAAAGCAAAGTGCCTGAACATGCTGAACTCTTTTTATTGCTCTCCATGGGAACCCCATTGGGCTGGCTTGAGAGGGTTCCTACCTATAAAGATCAAATTGAGAAGCTGAAAGAAAAGGACCTCCAAACCTACGGATTTTTGGGTTATCCATTGCTGCAAGCGGCAGATATTTTGATATACCGTGCGCAGTTTGTGCCGGTAGGTGAAGATCAGGTGCCGCACGTAGAGATGACGCGTGAAGTAGCGCGTCGCTTTAACTATTTATACGGTCGTGAGCCTGGCTTTGAGGAAAAAGCTTTGGAGGCAGTTAAAAAATTAGGCAGCAAGCGCGCCAAGATGTATGCGGAATTACGCGTTGCTTTCCAAGAGCGGGGCGATGATGAGGCCTTAGAGCAAGCGCAGGCTTTATTGCATGAATCGCAAAGCCTTTCCATGGCTGATCGTGAAAGACTCTTTGGTTTCTTGGAGGGTGCGCGCAAAATTATTCTGCCTGAGCCACAAGCATTGCTGACAACAGCATCGCGCATGCCGGGTATCGACGGGCAGAAGATGTCCAAGTCTTATGGCAATACGATTGGCATTCGTGAAAATCCGGAAGATGTGATTAAAAAGATTCGTACGATGCCTACTGATCCTGCGAGGGTCCGTAGAACTGATGCGGGTGATCCTGCTCGTTGTCCCGTATGGCAGCTGCATACCGTTTATTCCAATGACGAGACAAAACAATGGGTTGATAAGGGATGCAAGTCAGCAGGTATTGGCTGCTTGGAATGTAAGCAGCCTGTAATTGATGCCATTCTGGTTGAGCAACAGCCAATGTTTGAGCGCGCTCAAAAGTATCTTGATGACCCCAGCTTATTGCGCTCCATTATTGCTGATGGCTGCGATAAGGCGCGTAAGGTTGCCCAAGAAACGATGCGCGAGGTCCGTGAGGCAATGGGCCTTGCTTATGATTGAGGTTTGAGCTTGCCGAACGCGCATGATGCAATTCTGAGCGCCTCTCCATGGTTGAGGCGATTTGCAGCGCTTGCGCCAAATGGTGGGATGGTGTTGGATTTAGCTTGTGGATCCGGGCGGCACTCCGAGCTGCTGGCTAGCATGGGCCATAAGGTGCTAGCAGTTGATCAGGACGTCGCGGCAATTCAAGCGCTAAATAACCCCTTGATCACTTATCAATGCCTCAATCTTGAGGGGGTTGAGTGGCCTTTTATTGGTTCAGAGTTCAGCGCTATCGTAGTCACCAACTATCTGTATCGCCCATATCTTGACGAGCTTCCCCAAATGCTGCAAAAAGATGGGGTTTTGATCTACGAAACCTTTGCCCTGGGAAACGGAGCTTTTGGCAAACCATCCAACCCTAATTTCCTCCTAAATCCAGGGGAATTGCTCACTTTTGCCTCTCGTCATGGCCTCAAGGTGGTGGCGTTTGAGGATATTTACGTCGATCAGCCCAAACCAGCTATGGTTCAGCGCCTGTGCGCCGTAAAAGGTGAGCTAAAACAGCGCATTCCGTTACAATTTCAGGGTTAAGACAGCTAAAAATCGGTGCATATTCGGTGACAAATTCAGCTCATTCCAAAGGTAGTAAAAAGCCCATCGCTGGTAGCATGCCGGCTATTGTTACTCCGATGTTCGAGGATGGCAGCTTAGATTACCCCAGCCTGCGTTCATTATTGGACTGGCACGTTGCCGAAGGTACAGACGGCATTGTCATCGTTGGCACTAGCGGCGAGTCTCCTACGGTTTCTGTTGAAGAACATTGCGAACTGATTCGCGTGACCGTGGAGCAGATCGCAGGACGCATTCCGGTGATTGCTGGTACGGGCGGCAACTCTACGATTGAAGCAATTGAATTAACCAAATTCGCTAAACAGGTTGGCGCCGATGCCAGCCTGCAAGTGGTGCCGTATTACAACAAGCCAACCCAAGATGGAATGTTTGCTCACTTCAAAAAGATTGCTGAATCTGTCGATCTACCAGTGATTTTGTACAACGTTCCCGGTAGAACTGTTGCTGATTTAGCCGGTGATACTGTGGTGCGTTTAGCGGGCGTGCCTGGCATCATCGGAATTAAAGAGGCGACGGGTAGTCTAGAGCGTGGAACTTTGTTAATAAACGACCTTAAGCGCGCTGGCCATGAAAATTTTTCAGTATTTTCCGGTGACGATTTAACGGCTGCCATGTTAATGCTCATGGGCGGTAAAGGGAATATTTCAGTCACCGCTAATATTGCGCCACGTTTGATGCATGAACTCTGTGTTGCAGCGATGTCGGATGATGTTAAGAGAACCCGTGAAATTCAATATCAATTGATCGCAGTTCATAAAGCAATGTTTACAGAAGCAAACCCAATCCCTGTTAAATGGGCCTTGCATGAGATGGGTAAGATTACTGCTGGCATTCGTTTGCCGTTAACACCCTTAAGCAATTCCTTGCGCGAGCCTTTGAAAGCAGCGTTAAAACAGGCCAACCTATTATGATGAATTTGTTCTCAATATTGCGTCGATATGCATCGATTTTGGTTTTAATCTTTATCGCATCTACGGCCTTGACGGCATGTAAATCGGTTACTAGTAGCGATACGGTTGACTATAAAAGCGCAGGCGCAGTTCGTGGACCTAATCTGTCATATCCACCGGACTTGATTACCGCACAAGCTGATCGTCGCTATATTGTTCAAGACGGTACGGCCACCATGTCTGAATACAATGCCGCTGTTAAGAAATCGGCCCAGATGCGCAGCAATGTGATGACAGGTATTCCTGGGATGCGTATAGCGCGTGACGGTGAGCGTCGTTGGTTGGTGGTTGAAAAACCGGCCCCAGAGCTCTATCCACAAGTGAAAGATTTTTGGCAAGAGAATGGTTTCCTTTTGGTTGTTGACTCTCCATCTACTGGAATTATGGAAACTGATTGGGCTGAAAATCGCGCAAAGATTGCGCAAGATTTTATTCGCTCTGCTATTGGCAGCGCTTTGGATTCAATTTATGACACTGGCGAGCGCGATAAGTACAAGACACGCTTAGAGGTTTCCAAGCCTGGTGAGACAGAGATTTACATTACACAACGTGGTGCTATTGAAAAATGCGTAACTGATACTACGGGTTCTTGTTTATATACTATTTGGACCCCTCGTCCAAATGACCCAGAGTTAGAGGCGATATTTTTGGCTCGCTTGATGGAGCGCTTGGGAATGACTCAAGAGCAGGCTAAGGCTATGGTTGCAGCACCTTTGGGCCCTAAAACTCCCAAAGCCAAGTTTGTACAAGAGGGTAATAACCAAGGCTACATCGAGATGAGCGCTGGTTTTGATCGCTCATGGCGTGATATTGGGTTAGCCTTAGATCGCTCTAACTTCACCGTCGAAGATCGCAACCGTTCCACAGGTGTTTACTATGTTCGTTACGTCAATCCGAAGGACTTGGGAGATACCAAAGGATTTTTCTCAAATCTTTTTAGTAGTAAAGATGAATCTGGTATGAAGGCTAAAAAATATCAGGTAGTTGTGAAGAGTACCGGAGAAAATTCTGCGAATGTTTATGTGCAGAATGCTGAAGGAAAACCAGAAAACACGCCTGCTGGTTTCCAGTTGCTTACCTTGCTAACGGATCAATTAACAAAGTAATTGTTTTTACAGACAATAAAAAAGCCGCTTTTCAGCGGCTTTTTTTCTTCATGAAGAAGATTACTTCTTAGCATCAGCAGCAGGTGCAGCAGCAGGAGCGGCAGCAGGTGCAGCAGCAGGAGCTTCAGCAGCAGGAGCGGCAGCAGCAGGAGCAGCAGGAGCGGCTTCAACAGGTTTTGCTTCTTCTTTTTTACCGCAAGCGGCCAAGGCGATTGCTAACATTGCAGCGAATAGTAGTGACTTCTTCATTTGTAAATTCCTTTAATAAATTAACAACAATTACCGGTAATTGTTTTCCGGACCTACCAAGGGATTATCCCTAAGTAGATTCCAGCAAATATTATATCCATCTCTGCATTTAGGGTTGAAAAACTAGCCACCCAGCCAAATAGGCCTCATAAAGACTTGATTTGTCGAGGTGTTGGAGTTTGCTTGTCTGAAGCTTTTTAGTAGCCGATAAAGTCTGCCAACCCCGTGCAATACCAGACTTTTGACCCTGAATCATATTGTCCCCATTGCAGTAAACCTGCTTCCCTAGACTCAGAATACGAGTTTTTGGGTGTGGAATCAGATTGCTAGCGCCCAACTTCTTTACAAATTCTCTGGGGTTGAGGGGGCTTTCAGGACCATTAAAAAAGGCTTGTTGTTTAGGCTCTGAAAGGTAGGCAGCGATTCCGGGCAAAAACCCATCAATTTGGTCTAATTTCAACTCCTTGAGTTTTGATCTGAGTTGCTTGATGAGCTCATCAGGCAATTGTTCGGCAGAGTGGGTAGCACATTGTTTCGGGTCTGCAAACTTACCCTCTAGGGCAGGGATATCCTCTAAGGACTCTGCTAAGCGCCATAAACCCTCTTGCAGTAACTCTTTAAAGCTAGGCGATCGAAATCCTACTGACCATGTTTGGCAGCCTGCATCTAGAGCAATGCCATCATGAGCTATATGGGGCGGTAAATACAGCATGTCACCCGGTTCCAGAATCCAATTTTTTTCAGGTTTAAAGTTCTGCAGAATTTTTAAAGGGAGATTTGGGTTGAGGCTAAGATCTTTTTGTCCTGAAATGCGCCACTGCCTTCTGCCTGACATTTGAATAAGGAAGACATCATAAGAGTCAAAATGTGGGCCAACGCCACCTCCAATACCGGCAATGCTAATCATCAAATCATCCAGGCGGGCATCTGGAATAAAGCGAAACCAAGAGAGTATTTTTGCTGCTGCAGGATGATGCGCCTCCATCCCCTGAAATAACAATGTCCAATTGGGTTTGCTAATTGAAGGAATTGTCTTTTTGGTCAGCGGGCCGCTATCAAAACTCCAGGGCTTCGATTGCACAAGGCGGGACTCAAGCTCATCATCTAAGGCAAATTTAAGTAAATCTGGAGTGGGTATGGGGCTCTCTAACGGCTCTCCTGATTGGGTGGAGAGTCTGAATGCCGGTATTGCTCCACGGACAAGCAGGGGCCTTTTATGCCAATAGCGTTTCATGAATTGATCTGGGCTAATACCCCCAAATAAGGCCCAGGGCTCGTCTAAAGGGAGATTTGTGGGTGCCTGAGGCGGATCGTAAGGTTTGCTCAAGTAAAATGAGGTCATAAAGTAAAAGGTAAAAGCTTTTTAGAAACTGATTAAAAACAAATGTTCGATAAATCCCGTATGAAGATTGAAAAAAATACCATCGTATCCCTTCGGTATAAGTTAACCGATGCACAAAATAATGTCATTGAAGAACCCGATTCTCCGATGGTATACCTGCACGGTGGCTATGAAGGCACCTTTCCTAAAATTGAAACTTTGCTTGATGGTCAAGATGTTGGTTACGAAGCTACGATACAGCTCGAGCCTAGTGAGGCATTTGGTGAGTATGACCCCGAGCTTTTAAAGATCGAGCCTCGCACACGTTTTCCTGAACCTCTAGAAGTGGGCATGCAGTTTGAAGGCATTCCAGATGCCGAAGAGGGCGCGAGCGCCGATGATGCAGATACTGATGATGAGCCTTTGATCTATACCATTACCGATGTTGCAGACAATCAGGTAGTGCTGGATGGCAATCATCCTTTGGCAGGTATGGCGTTGCGTTTTTGGGTTCAGGTAGAAGACGTTCGAGCAGCAACGGATGATGAAATTGAAAATCGTCATCCAGAAGGCGGTGAGAGTTTTTCATTTGGCATGACAAACGATGATGATGATGAAGAGTTTCCTAGTAGCGCATTAGGCGGTGACAGCACCGGTCCGCGCACACTGCATTAATCACGCAATCAAGATACAAAAAAGGAATAGCACGCTATTCCTTTTTCTTGACGACATTTTCTTTAAATCATTCTTGTAGCACTACTCTTTTAGCCATTCTTTGATGGCATCAAGATCGCGCTTAGTGTCACTTGAGCCACCAGCAACAGACTCAGCAGGGGCGTTGCTTAATTTGGCAAGAGCCTTTTCTAGCGCCGCGATTTTTGCTTCTTGCTCGATCGTTGCATCGATTAAACCCTTCAGCGCCATCGATACAGGATCATCTACATTAGGTGTAACACCGTAAGCAGAAAAGTATTCTTTTGTTTTGCTATCTGGGCTTTGCGGTAAGTCTGGGTGCAAAATCCGCGCAGGAATGCCAACAGCAGTAGCCCCAGCAGGAATCTCTTTTAGTACCACTGCGTTAGAACCCACGCGCGCGCCATCGCCCACAGTAAAACCGCCAAGTACTTTTGCGCCAGCGCTGATAACCACACCTTTACCAAGAGTGGGGTGGCGCTTAACGCCTTTGTAAAGCGAGGTACCGCCTAGGGTAACGCCTTGATAAATGGTGCAGTCATCACCAATTTCAGTAGTCTCGCCAATCACAATACCAAGCCCATGATCTAGAAAAACTCTGCGACCAATTTTGGCGCCAGGATGAATTTCAATACCCGTCAAAAAACGTGCAAACATGGAAAGCACTCTTGCAATCCATTTCAGACCGAGATTCCATAAAAAATGGGAAACACGATGCAACCAAACGGCATGTAAACCTTGGTAGCAGGTGATGACCTCGAGACGATTTCGTGCTGCAGGGTCTCTGGCGATGATGGAGTCGACTTGGTCGAAGAATGGATTAGACATGACTTGATTTTAACGGGATGTGCTTATTTTCTCAGGAGCATCTGTTTTGCGATCCCTCGCAGAAGATCAATCTCTTCTTTATGGAGGCGGCTGCGTGCAAAGAGGGCCTGTATACGGGGCATGAGTTTCTTGGGGTTCGCTGGGTCTAAATAGCCTATTGACTCCAGGCCCTCGCGCCAATGCTCCAGCATGGCAGCTACAGCGGCGGGATCAGCAAAATCAGCCCTTTCTTCTCGGTTATATAAAAAGTGAGATTTGTCGGTATTCCGGTGCAGGGTTTCTCTGAGGGTATAAGCGCAGACCATTAAGGCTTGAGCAAGATTTAGTGAGGGGTAGGCAGGATTGGCATCCAACCAGACCCTATGCGTGCATAAGGCTAAATGATCGTTATCCAGGCCCGTCCTCTCTGGTCCAAAGAGGAGGGCAACCTTTCCACCTCCTGAGGTCGTATCTGCAATCAAGGAACGGGCATTCTCCCAGTCAAGGGCTGGCGGTCCAAATTCCCGATTACGGCTAGTGAGGCCCAAAACCAGCGAGCATCCTTCTACAGCGGACGCTAAGGCATCCGTTTCCGAGGACCCCTCTAGGATATCTACGGCTCCGCTAGCCAGAGCAATCGCTTCGGCATTTGCTGCCACGCCTTTGATCTTAGGATTAATGAGGCGTAGATCGCTAAAGCCCATAGTTTTGAGGGCGCGCGCGGCTGAACCTACATTTCCAGGATGACTGGTTTCGACTAGAACCCAACGAAGTAATTCAGATGTGGCGATATTCATCAATGCATTATGAAAGGGTTAATGGGGTGTAATGGATGCGAATCGTTTAGAATCAATCTGTTAGCTTCGTATTGTCATTCAATTTACCCTAGTTGAAGGCAATACAAGGAGCTTGTTCTTATTTAATTTGTCCATCAATACTATGCATCCCATGTTAAATGTGGCCGTAAAGGCCGCCCGTCGCGCTGGAACAGTCATCAATCGCGCCTCTTTGAATTTGGAGCGCTTGCAGGTTGACCGTAAGCAACATAACGATTATGTAACCGAGGTGGACAAAGCCGCAGAAGTGGCCATCATTGAAACGCTGAGCGAGGCTTATCCAACCCATGGATTTTTGGCTGAAGAAACAGGCGAGCGCAACGCAGATGCAGAAAATGTCTGGATCATTGATCCCTTAGATGGCACAACCAATTTCATCCATGGCTTTCCACAATATGCAGTGTCAATCGCACTTGCAGTAAATGGCGTAATTCAGCAAGCCGTTGTCTATGACCCAACCCGTGATGAATTGTTTACCGCAACCCGTGGTGCAGGAGCGTATTTGGACCGCCGGCGTTTACGTGTAGCTTCTCAAGATCGCTTAACGAATGCTTTGTTGGGTACTGGCTTCCCATATCGTGAAGATCAAGACTTGGAAAAATATTTAAAGATCTTTGGTGAGATGTCACGTCAGTGCGCTGGCTTGCGTCGTCCAGGCGCTGCTTCATTAGATTTGGCATATGTTGCAGCCGGTCGTTACGATGGTTTCTTTGAGAGCGATCTCAAGCCATGGGATATGGCAGCAGGCGCTTTGCTGATTACTGAAGCGGGTGGATTGATTGGCAACTATCGCGGCGAAGAAGGTTTTCTGAAAAGCGGTGAAGTCATGGCGGCAAATCCACGCATCTTTGCGCAGATGGTGCAGTCACTTTCTAAGTACTCAGTTTCTTAATCAATGCTTAATGAGATCTAGATAGCGCACCCCAGCGCTATCTATTAACAGGGCGCTTGCCCTAGGGCGCAGGCTCTCGGGATGATCTAAATCCCAGTCGGATAAAACCCAGCGTTGCCAGGTCTGTGCGCCCAGCAATTCCTCATGATGCGCTGGCATATGCGTATGCCCATGAATCAATCTGTCTCCAGATTGATCTCTCAACACGGCGGCGCAAGCTTGTTGTGTGACATCCATTTTGCGTTGGTGTGATTCGGAGCGTTGCGCAGCTTGATATTGGTTGTGACTATTGCTACGTAGATGTTGGGCAATATCTTTGCGCCAATTGAGTGGCAGCCCTAAGAAGATTTTTTGTAGCCACGGCTTTCTTACCCAGTTACGAAACACTTGATAACCTGTATCTGCAGTACATAAAGCATCACCATGGGCGAGTACCCATTGATGCGAAGCAATCTCTACCGCACTTGGATCCGGTAACAAAGTCATACCAGTTTTTTTAATAAAACTTTTGCCGATCAAAAAATCCCGATTGCCATGCAGGTAATACGTTTTTACTTTTGTAGAAAGGCTAGCAATTGAACGCTGCACTTCTTGCTGGAAAGGTGATGATGCAGCAGCATCATCACCTACCCAATATTCGAATAAGTCACCCAGAATAAATACGGCCTCGACTTTTGGAGCTTCTTTCTCGCAGAAGTCAAAAAAGCGTTGCGCCGTCAAAGGCATTGACGGCGTGAGGTGTAAATCTGATATGAGCAGCGCGCTCGCGTATTGCGGAATCATTCCTCGAGAACGGTAGCTTTCTCGATGACAACATCCTCAGTGGGGACATCTTGATGAAAGCCGGAACTGCTGGTCTTAACCTTACGAATGGTATCGACAACATCCATACCATCTGTGACTTTGCCGAATACTGCATAGCCCCAACCTTGAGCATTAGGAGCGGTATGGTTCAAGAAATCATTGTCATTGACGTTGATGAAAAATTGGGTAGTGGCAGAGTGTGGGTCGCTAGTGCGAGCCATTGCTACGGTGTAACGATCATTCTTCAGACCGTTGTTAGCTTCGTTTTCAATTTCGGCACCTGTTGGCTTCTCCTTCATGCCAGCAGTCATGCCGCCACCCTGAACCATGAAGTTATCAATTACGCGATGGAAAATTGTGCCATCGTAATGTCCGCTTTTTACATATTGCAAAAAATTGGCAACGCTTTTGGGTGCCTTAGCTGCATCAAGGGTGAGGGTGATATCACCCTTGTTAGTTTTTAATAGTACTTTCGCCATTATTGGATCTACTTTCTGGA
>CANCPL010000026.1:0-25932 GCA_947380065.1 Burkholderiaceae bacterium
AATCCACAATGTATCGAAACTGCATTTTTTAATCAGCAGCCTTAGAAACCAATTTAGCATCTAACTCTGAAAAATATTGCTCCAAAATGAGCGCTGCCGAATGCGCATCTAGATTGTCCCGCATCTGGGCGTCACCCTCTAAAACTACCGAGGTATACCGCTCGTCCACCCAAGCAATCGGCAGCCGAAAGCGGCCATGCAATTGATTACCAAAGCGGGTAGCCTTTGCTGTCATCTCATGAGGAGCGCCATCTGGATGGGTCGGTCGCCCTACTACCAACTGATTAGGCTGCCATTCGGCCAAGAGGGCCTCTATATCCCTAAATAAAGCATTACTATTGGCCGCTGCAATTGTCCTTAAAGGCTCTCCTACCATTGTTACGGAATTACCAACTGCAACACCTACGCGGCGTGTTCCATAGTCAAATGCCATCACCATAATCGGCGCGTTCGGTGCAATGGGCTTAAGCATGCCCAGCCTCTCCTGAGAGATCGGATGGATCAAAGCCTAGATGATTCATCGCCTTTTGATAGCGCAGGCTGGAAGGGGTATTAAAAATAATGTCCGTCATTTGCTCACATGTCAGCGGGACATTGATCCAGCCATTGAGCGTGATTTCTTCTTCGAGTTGACCGGCACCCCAACCGGCATAGCCTAAGGTCATTAGAAATTGTTGAGGCCCATTGCCTCCAGCCACTGCCTCCAAGACATCTTTAGAGGTAGTCATCGTTAGACCTCCGGGAATAATCAATGAGGAGCTATAAGAAAGATTGGGCTTGGATTCATGCAAAACGAAACCACGTTCAATTTGAACAGGGCCCCCAAAATACACCGGCTGATCTAGCAAAGGGGCAATTTCTAATTTGAGATCAATTTTGTCAAAAAGAGTACTCAAATTTACCTCTGTTGGCCTATTAACCACCAGACCCATTGCGCCTCTCTCAGTATGCTCAAAAAGATAGATTACTGATCCAGCAAAGTTGGGGTCGACCATACCAGGCATCGCAATTAAAAACTGATTGGCTAGATGGTCTGCAGAAAAAGAAATTGATGACTCCGGCATAGAGACTAAGCCTGAAGCAGTGGGTGCTTTTTTAGCGGAAGTCATGGCATCTATTTTACAGAATATCTAGATTTTTCCGGTAACCCAGTAAGCAAAAAGTCCAACTATTTCATGAATCAGGATGTTCCAGTTATAGGCTCCATCCACCAAGTCAAACATTGTCCACTGGAGGCTATAAGCCGTTTGATAATCTACTGGCACAGGAATCACATACAAACCTTGTTTTTGGAAAATCTTGGTTGAACGGTACATATGGCTAGCAGAGGTAATTAGGAGCCATGGCTTTTGTTGCCCTGCATCCGTTTTTAGACCAAACTCCTCCATCATCGGCTTCATATAGAGGACATTTTCATAGGTATTACGAGACTGTTTTTCGTAATGTGCGTTTTGCTCGCTTAAGCCCTGCTCTTGGATCAGCTGCTTAAAGGCATCCGCCTCTGAAACGCCCTTAGGATTGATGCGTCCTGAGTAGCCGCTAAATATGAACGCTACATTTGGATTCTTCCGTATCAGCTCAAATGCTTTGGTAACTCTTTCAGCGGATGAATAGATCGGAATCTCTCCACGATCAACGGCAATTTCTCCGCCATCAATGGCGCCACCCAAAATAATGATTCCACCGATATCATTTTCGGATAACTTTGAAAGCGCTGTTTTCGGAACAGCATTCTCAAGCGCCCGAAGAAAAACTTCAGATGCTGGAAGCCAACCCACCAGAGCAAGATCTACCAGAGCCAATACTAAAAACCGCTTACAAAGATGAGGTTTTCGCAAAGACAAAAAAAGTAGCGCCATCAGAACAAAGATGGGCACCCAATTAAGTGGCTCAATACAAAATTGCACCGCTTTAGAGAGAATAAAAAAGATCGTATCCATGATTCTTTAGGATCTTACCCTGTCTAACCCATGCAGCCGCCTGCATTTACCTGAAATAAGCCCTAATATAGGGGCTATGCAAAAAGCTCTTGTTTGGCTCCGACGTGACCTCCGTCTATATGACAATGCTGCCCTCCACCACGCCCTCAAGGAGAGTAAGCAGATATGGCTTGCCTTTATCTTTGATACCGATATCCTCAATCCCCTGCTGAAGGGTGAATTAAATGCCAAAGGATTCAAACCGGATCGTCGTGTTGACTTCATTTGGCAGGGCCTGAAGCAAATAGATGATGAGCTCCGCAAACAGGGGGGTGGACTCATTGTTCGCTTCGGCAAGCCTACTGAGTGCATTCCCGTAATTGCTAAAGAATTGGGTGTTGAAACTGTTTTTACCAATCATGATTACGAGCCTGCAGCGATAGCAAGAGATGAAATCGTTAAGGCATCCTTGGAAAAACTGGAAATACATTTTGAGAGCTTCAAAGATCAAGTGATTTTTGAGAAAAAAGAAATTCTGACCAACTCTAATACTGTCTTTTCTATCTTTACGCCGTACAAAAATAATTGGCTTAAAACTCTTCAAGAAAAAGATCTCGCTGCGTATGAGTGCAATCCAAAGTCTGGACAGCTTGCTCCAATTCCTAAAAAATTAGATCAATCATTTCCCCCTCTTGAATCCATGGGCTTTTGCGCCACAGGTATTGAAAGCTACCTCCCACCTGGCTCTGAAGGTGGTCAAGCCTTTTTAGAAGACTTCTTACCGCGCATTGATCAATACCAAATTGGTAGAGACTTTCCCGCAATCAAGGGAGTAAGTTATCTATCGACGCACTTACGCTTTGGCATGCTGTCTATCAGAGGTTTGGTGCGCGAGGCCCATCGACGAATGCTAGCAGGAAGTATGGGTGCAACCATTTGGTTAAGTGAATTGATATGGCGTGATTTTTATTTCATGATTCTTGCTAATCATCCGCGCCTTGCAAAGGGTGCATCTTTTAAACCGGACTATGAAAATATCGTTTGGGAATCTGGTCCAAAAGCAAAGAAACTATTTTCCGCTTGGTGTGAAGGTAAGACTGGCTACCCGCTAGTTGATGCAGCAATGCATCAACTCAATCAAAGTGGCTACATGCATAATCGTTTACGTATGGTAGTAGCAAGTTTTTTAACAAAAGATTTAGGTATAGATTGGCGCTGGGGTGAAGCCTATTTTGCCGAACATCTGAATGACTTTGAGCTTTCTTCGAATAACGGCGGCTGGCAATGGGCCTCCTCATCGGGTTGTGATGCTCAGCCTTATTTCCGGATCTTTAACCCCATCACCCAGTCAGAAAAGTTTGATCCAGAAGGCAAGTTCATCAAACGCTATCTGCCACAACTGGAAAAACTCTCCAAGAAAACCGTTCACGCCCCATGGAAAGCCGGCCATATAGAGCTAGAGGCAGCTGGTATCAGCCTTGGAAGAGATTACCCTCTGCCAGTAGTTGATCATGACGAGGCACGTAAGAAGACTTTAGTGCGCTATAGCGTTGTGAAAAAAATCACTTAGCACTAGCTATATCCCCTGATTTCCGCTTTAAGATGAGCTATGAGCAAGATCTATGCTGTAGGTGATGTCCAAGGCTGCGCACCTTCATTAAAAGCCTTAGTCAAAAAACTCCCACCGAAATCCAAAATGATTTTTCTGGGAGACTTAGTCAATCGTGGACCTGACTCATTAGGCGCATTAAGACATTTAAAAACTTTGCAAGAGTCTGGACGCGCTGAGTGCATCTTAGGTAATCATGACTTGCACCTTCTGGCGATTGACGCCGGTCTTCGAAAAACAAAAGGGCTTGATACCGTTACACCCATCTTAAATGCTCCTGATCGTACAGAACTCATTGACTGGATTCGAAAACGTCCCATGGCACTCAGCAATGGTAAGGTGCTTACTATTCATGCAGGAGTACTACCGCAATGGGATCTACAACAAACTATTGAATGCGCTCAAGAGGTAGAGAAGGCATTGCGCGGTAAATCTTACAAAACCTTTTTAGCCAATATGTATGGTGATACTCCCACTAAATGGAGCAACTCCTTAAAAGGACATGAGCGCTTACGAGTGATTACTAATGCATTAACCAGAATGCGTTTTTGTAGCCCTACTGGGCAAATGGAGTTTGAAAGCAAAGAAGGTTTAGAGGATGGCCCTAAGGGTTATACCCCTTGGTTTATGGCGCCCAATCGAAAAACGGCCGACACCTTGATTTACTTTGGGCATTGGTCCACATTAGGTTTGCTGCGCAAACACAATGTCATTGGCCTAGATACTGGCTGTGTTTGGGGCGGAAAACTCACTGCCCTTGAAATCGCAGGCTCCAATAAAGACAGTAAAAAATTAGAAATCATCCAAGCAGATGGTTATGATCATCCGCTACGCATGTAAAACAAAAATAGAGTTTTCAGAGCTTCTTAAATGAATTTTCTGCGGCAGTAATAATCTCATCAAGCACAGCGTTGTCATGTGCAATAGAGGTAAAGCCAGCTTCATAAGCAGACGGCGCCAAATACACGCCTTCATCCAACATCAAGTGGAAGAATTTCTTAAAAGCATCAATATTGGATTTAGTCACCGCTTCATATGAGGCTGGCACCTGATCCGTAAAGTAAAACCCAAACATACCACCTACGCTATCTACGGAAAAAGGAATATTATTTTTATCAGCAGCTGCTTTTAAACCAGCCATGAGCTTTTCAGTCTGACCAGTTAAACACTCATAGAAACCCTCTCTAGAAATAATCTCCAGAGTTTTTAAGCCTGCAGCTACGGCAACCGGATTTCCAGAAAGAGTACCGGCCTGATAAACATTTCCTTGGGGCGCAAGCTTAGACATGATTTCTTTCTTGCCGCCAAAAGCCGCCATTGGCATGCCACCGCCCATTACCTTACCCAAGCAAGTCAAATCAGGAGTAATTCCCTGCAAAGATTGAGCGCCACCTAAAGCCACTCTAAAGCCAGTCATGACTTCGTCATAGATCAATACGGCGCCATACTTACTGGTGAGAGATCTAATTGCCGCCAAAAACGCTTTAGATGGTTGAATCAAGTTCATATTACCGGCGATTGGTTCAATGATGACTGCAGCAATTTGATCGCCCTGCTTTTTGAATACTTCTTCAATCGCAGCAACATCGTTGTAGGGTAATACCAAGGTATGCTTCACTAGATCCTGCGGAACGCCGCCGGAAGATGGTGCATTTTGGGTGGAGTCAGCAAAAGTAAGTAAGCCTGAGCCCGCCTTGACTAACAAGCTATCAGCGTGACCGTGATAGCAGCCCTCAAACTTAATAATCAAGTCACGACCAGTGTAACCACGCGCTAAACGCAAAGCGCTCATCGTCGCTTCTGTTCCACTAGATACCATGCGCACTTGTTCAACACTTGGTATGAGGGTACATATACGTTCAGCTAGCTCAATCTCGCCTTCGGTAGGAGCGCCATAACTAAAACTAGTCTCTGCAGCTTTCTGCACCGCAGCCACCACTTCTGGATTTGCGTGGCCCACAATCATAGGCCCCCAAGACATAATCAAATCGATATAGCGCTGATCATTGGCATCCCAAAAATAAGGGCCCTTAGCTTTGGCAACAAAACGCGGCGTTCCACCCACTTGACGAAAAGCCCTCACTGGGGAGTTGACACCTCCAGGAATTGTTTTTTGTGCGCGCTCAAACAGTACTTCGTTTTGATTTACTTTTGCCATAGTTATTTCTAATTAAATTGCCATCATTTCAAAGTCTTCTTTACGAGCGCCGCACTCAGGACAAGTCCAGTTCATTGGCACATCTTTCCAAAGAGTTCCCGGTGCAATACCTTCATCCGGCAATCCAGCAGCTTCGTCATAAACCCAGCCACAGATTAAACACATGTAAGTTTTAAATTCCATTACTTTGATCTCCACCTATTGATTGCTTATCTCGGCTCATTCTTTTATTTTAAGATTTTATGCTGATATTGGTCAGCCTTGAGCTGGTCGCTTAACGTGCATCTCAAACTTAAATAAACGACACTCAAGAGGACCATTAAACAATGGGGTGCGCTTAGATTCTTTGATCCGCAGTTGGCCTGGGAGAGCCATATCCGCCGTAAGAACAAAGATATTCCAGCCACCAAAATCATCTTTGAGATGTTGTCCAAATTGACGCAAAAATTCAACGAATTTTGGATCCTGCTCTTCCTGAGCCTGCAGCTTTTTCAACGACTCCCGACTAGAGCGCTTGGCGCTCTGACGCCCAGTCTCTAAATTGAGCTCAAAACGATTGTCTGGTTCCTCAACGTCATCATGGCGAATCTCTTGATTAGATCGATCCTGACCACGCCCGCCCTTAATCACTAGTCGCTCGCCGTATGGTGGATTTAATAACATCACACCTTCGCTAATATTGCCCGGTGGCTTTGCAGCTAAAGCGTCGACCTGACGAACTACCGGTTGGTCTGGTAATTGAGCTCTTTGCCAGTTACTCTTAAACATCGATACCAATTTCTCATTAATATCACCGCCAGAAATTTTTAAAGTGTCAACACTAGGATACTGCTTACGTTTTTCTAGTATCAGCGCAAGAGCAGCCTCTTTCAAACCCAACCAATGCTGATGCTCAGCAGCCTCATTAAATGGCTTAAGTCGCTGAAATCCAAAACCATCTGCAGAAGTTACTAGAGGGCGATAAGCCAGACGACTTGGTTTAGCATCATCGCCATACATGCCTGCACGAATGGCGCCAGGCGGAATAGATAAGGCCATTTGGGCAGCTTCAATTAAAAAGGTACCGCTACCACACATGGGATCAAATAAAGATTGGCCAGGTTTCCAAGCAGTGAATGACAAAATACCAGCAGCTAAATTCTCTTTTAAGGGTGCATCACCTTTTTCATCACGCCAGCCACGCTTGAATAAAGCCTCACCAGAGGTATCCAAATAAATGGTTGCCTGGGTTGCTGTTAAATGTGCCTGTACTCGTACGTCCGGAAAAGCAGTATCGATACTAGGCCGATCTCCTGTCACGTCACGTAAGCGATCAACAATTGCATCTTTAATTTTGAGAGTTGCAAAATTTAAACTCTTTAATGGAGAGCGATGTGCTGTCACATCAACTCGTAAAGTTTGCTTAGAAGTAAACCACTCTTCCCACGCTAAACCACTAGCTAACTTATACAAATCCTCTTCTTGTCTATAGGACGCTTGTGCCATTTGTAATAACACTCGACTCGCAATACGCGAATGTAAATTCAATGCCATCGCTGCAGATAAGGGCGCAGCAAGGCCAACCCCACCTGTGGGGCTAGTCGGGGTTGAGTCTATTACCCAAGCACCTAAAGCCTTGCATTCTGGGCGTCCAGCAATCTCTGCTAGCTCCTGGGCAAGCGGCACTTCCAAACCGCCTGGACAAACAACAAAAAATCTCATGGGGCTAACAGTCTTAAAAGGATATTAAAAAAGGGTTGCTCTTTATGGCTTAAAGAGCACTAAGGCAACAATAATCACCAATAAGATTACTGGGGCTTCATTAAACCAACGAAACCAAACACCAGATCGCGTATTCACACCAGAGCGGAATTTCTTCAGCAGATTTAAACAGGCATGGTGATAACCAATCACCAGGATCACAAAAAATAATTTGGCGTACATCCAAATATCACCAGCACCAATGCCGAAGTAAAGCCAAAGCGTCAGACCCAACAAGACAGCCGGTATTGCCAAGATGGTCATAAACCGAAAGAGGCGATCGGCCATACCTAGTAATCGAGCATAAGCCTGAGGATTTTTTTCTTCAGCCAAGTTCACAAAGATTCTAGGCAGGTAAAACAATCCAGCAAACCAGGAAGTAATCAATACGATGTGAAAAGTTTTGATCCAGAGGTAGGCGTTACTCATATTTATTGTGTGTAGTTTGTTCTATTGAATTTAAGTACGGATCTCGCCATGACCCATAACGACATACTTCAAGGAGGTCAAACCATCGAGGCCGACAGGACCGCGGGCATGTAGCTTGTCATTAGAGATACCAATTTCTGCGCCAAGGCCATACTCAAAACCATCGGCAAAGCGCGTGCTGGCATTAACCATTACGCTAGCACTATCGACTTCACGCAAGAAGCGATCAGCCTGCGACTTGCTATTAGTAATAATGGCATCAGTATGTTTGCTACCATACTGCTCAATATGATTCATAGCCTCATCGATATTGGCCACGGTCTTAATAGACAAAATTGGTGCCAGGTACTCAGTTTGCCAATCTTCTTCCTTAGCATCGACTAAATTCTGAAAGCCGCTGGCCTCTAGGGTCTTGCGAGTCACACTGTCAACTCGAAGTTCCACGCCTTTATCTTGATAAATCTTACAAAGGGTTGGCAATACCTTATTAGCAATCTCTTGATTTACCAACAAGGTCTCCATCGCATTACAAGGCGCATAGCGTTGAGTCTTGGCGTTATCACATACCTTCACAGCCATTGCAATATCAGCATCAGCATCAATATAGGTATGGCAGATGCCATCTAAATGTTTAATCATTGGAACACGGGCTTCAGCCATCAAACGCGCGATCAAGCTCTTACCTCCACGCGGCACGATGACATCAATATATTGGGTCATCCTGATCATCTCGCCTACAGCGCTCCGATCCGTAGTGGTCACTACTTGCACGGCATCCTTAGGCAAGCCTGCAGTTGCTAAGCCCTCTTGAATAATCTGGGCCAACAAAGTATTTGAATCAATAGCCTCTGAACCGCCACGCAAAATTACTGTATTTCCAGACTTTAGGCACAAAGCGGCTGCATCAATAGTGACATTTGGCCGAGACTCATAAATGATGCCGATTACCCCAAGTGGCACACGCATCTGGCCAATTTCTATTCCGGAAGATTGCTTTTGCAAAGCAGAAATTTTTCCTATTGGGTCATCCAGGGAAACAATTTGCTCCAACCCCAAAGCCATAGTTTCAATTGTTTTAGGCGTCATGGTCAAACGATCAACAAAAGCAGCATCTTGTCCATTCACCTTCGCGCGCTCGACATCAACCTGATTCACCTTCTGAATCTCGGTAGATTTTTGACGAACAACCTTAGCGATATGCAATAAGGCTTGATTCTTTTGTTCGCTAGATGCGCGCGCCATCGCCCGCGATGCAGTCCGTGCTCGCTTCCCGATGTCTTGCATCATTTCATGAATAGATAAACTCATTTTTAACTCTCTTATTTCTTAACGCAGTAAATTTCCGACCAAACGCAAACCATCCCAAGGGTCTGCTGGCAATTCTGCCGCATACAACCCTTTTACTTGGCGATCTAAGCCCGCAGCAACTTGCATTGCCCTGCGCAGCTTGAGGGGCTGAACCCTTCTAAGTGCCGCTGGGTACAAACGTTCTTTATTTCCCCAGATTCGGTTAGCTCGCATGAGATTCTGAACAGATTCGCCTGCATCACTTGCTGCCTTCAATTTAGATAGTATCCGAAGCTCCTCAGTTACGCTCCACAGAATTAATACCAGCGGCTCTCCTTCGCCTCTTAAGCCATCTAACATGCGATTAAGCCTAGCGAGGTCACCAGAAAGCATGGCCTCAGTTAATTCAAAGACGTTATAACGCGCCACCTTCAGAATAGAAGAGCGTATTTGCTCCTCAGATAATTTTCCAGTGGGGTACAACAGGCCCAACTTCAGAATCTCTTGATGGGCGGCAATTAAATTACCCTCCACTTGATCAGCAATAAACTCAAGTGCGCGTTGACCTTCAGGTCCCGCTTCAACCTCTTGATCTTGACGCTTCAATCTGCCAGAAATCCAATGTGGTAAATGACTACGATCCAATGAGTCAATCTGAATAGCCATCCCCGCATCATCTAGAGCGCTAAACCAAGCTGATGTCTTTGTCTTACCATCTAAGCGGGGCAAAATAATACAAACCACCGTATCCGGACCCTCGAGTCCATTCTTTTGAGATGCAATTTGAGTAGCAAACTGCTTTAACGCATCCGCCCCATCGCGACCAGGCTTGCCCGTCGGAATGCGCAGCTCCACCCAACGCTTATCGCCAAATAAAGACATGGTCTGCCCAGCATTCAATAAAGCACTCCAGTCAAAGCCGCGTTCCTGTAACAACACCTCACGTTCGGTAAAGTTTTGCTTCTTGGCCGCAGCCCTCAGTTGATCCATTGCCTCCATCATCAATAGCGGCTCATCACCACTAAAAACATACAATGGCAACATGGCAGCACTAGAGTTCAAAGACTTTAGGTGCACTTGCAAGGCATCCACTTTAACCATGCCTTAATTCACCTCTAGAAGGCTCTGACTTGCGGCGCTCTTGCAGCAGCAGCAACGCGACGTAAGATTTGAATAGCCAAATCTTTACGCATTAGAGTTAAGAATTGTTGAATCTGGACATCGGTAGCCAAAACCGTTGAAACCGTGAAGTCCATATCGCGAGTGATGTAAATCTCAGACTCAGGCACAACTTCAGCTCCAGCCAAATCAAACGCTCTAAAGCCAACGCGAATATTGAGTCGATAAGCAGATACCTGACCATTCGAGTTATAAGCCAAAATCTCGCGACCATTAATATCATTGGTAATTTCTAGGATGAGATCTGCATCTTTAGGATTAATGGCTACTTTGGCATCTGTGCCAGTCAAAATCGCCGTCTGCAAATCGGCCCTCAAAGGTGGAGACGGATTACCTGTAATCGCAATCACCTTGAATGGCAAATCCACCATGCCTCGCAAGCGATAGCCGCAAGCAAGCAAGCCACTCAGAGGTGCTGCGGCAATTAAACCCAACATTGCACGTCGCAGGTGATTTACGCTCATCGCTTTAGTTTCTGTAAAAGGTTAGGCAACAATATTGACCAAACGACCGGGTACCACAATCACTTTTTTAGGTGCGCCACCATTTAGCGCCTTTTGTGCAGGCTCACTTTGCAAAGCTAAAGACTCTACTTGCTCTTTGGTAGCATCTGCAGGCACCTTAATATCGCCGCGCAACTTGCCATTAATCTGGAGCATTAAAGTGAGCTCCGTTTGCACTAAAGCTGCCTCATCAACAGAGGGCCAAGGCGCATCCAGCAAGAGGCCAAAAGTCTTGGTATATCCAAGGTCTTTCCACAAGACGTGAGTCATGTGGGGAACTACTGGATAAAGAATGCGCAACAAAATACTCAAGCATTCACGCAATACCGGCGCGCTAATGGCAGCATTCTGATCCAACTTAATTGGCTCCAGAATATTGAGCATCTTCATGGCCGCAGAAACAACTGTGTTGTACTGGCGACGTTGATAATCAAAGTTAGCTTGCTTCAAAATTGTGTGGACATCGCGACGCAATTCTTTTTCAGCATCACTCAAGTTGCCGGGCAAGTTTTCCGAGGCATCGCGCAATGCGCTTGCTTGACTACTAGAGTACATCCATACCCTACGTAAGAAGCGAGATGCGCCATCCACGCCAGCACCCGACCACTCCAGTTGTTGTTCAGGAGGGGCTGCAAACATCACAAATAAACGCGCAGTATCTGCCCCGTATTGATCAATTAAAGCCTGAGGATCAACGCCGTTATTTTTACTCTTAGACATCTTCTCAACGCCACCAATAACAACGTGGGTATTGGAAGCATCTCCGATCAACTTAGCGCCTTGAGGGCGACCTTTTTCATCAAGGTCTAATTCCACATCCAAAGGATTTAGCCAAGTTTTCTTACCAGAAGCATCTTCGGAGTAATAAGTCTCGTTAAGAACCATGCCTTGGGTCAGTAAATTCTGAAACGGCTCTTCAAAAGTAATGAGCTTGAGATCACGCATGACCTTAGTCCAAAAGCGCGCGTAAAGCAGGTGCAAAATCGCATGTTCAATGCCGCCAATATATTGGTCCATTGGCATCCAATATTCATTACGCTCATCCACCATAGTCTTGGCATTTGGGCCGGTATAGCGCATGAAATACCAAGAGGAATCTACAAAGGTGTCCATCGTGTCAGTCTCACGGCGCGCAGGCTTGCCGCACTTCGGGCACTTCACATTCAAAAAGTCAGCGCGTTTATTCAGTGGGTTGCCGCTACCATCGGGCACACAATCTTCCGGCAACACTACAGGTAGATCTACCTCAGGCACTGGTACTGCACCACAACCCGAATTACTCTCATCGCCACAATGAATAATCGGAATTGGCGTACCCCAATAACGTTGACGAGAAATACCCCAATCCCGTAAACGATAGGTAGTCTTCATTTCGCCAATACCTAGCTTTTCTAATTCTTTCGCAACAGCGCTCACCGCCTCCTCATGGGATAGGCCATCAAACTGAGCGCTATTAAAACAAACGACGTCGTCTTTTTGGGCATACCAATCTTCCCAGCGAGTGGCATTAAACATGGGCGACTCACTTTTGAGGGCAATGACTTGCTTTATTGGCAAGTCATACTTGAGAGCAAAAGCAAAGTCGCGCTCATCGTGCGCTGGTACACCCATGACGGCACCATCGCCGTAGGACATTAATACATAGTTACCAACCCAGACCGGCACTGGCTCGTGTGTCAAAGGATGCGTGACATACAAACCGGTAAACATGCCCTCTTTTTCTTGAGTCGCCAAGTCCGCTTCGATCACGCTACCCGTTTTGCATTTCTCAATGAAGGCAGCAAGCTCTGGATTATTGGCGGCCGCCTTAGTAGCTAGAGGATGTTCAGCCGCTACCGCACAGAAAGTAACGCCCATGATGGTGTCTGCACGCGTAGTAAATACATACAAGAGTCCATCTTGAATAAAGTTACTATGATCATCGGCAATCTCGTGCCTAAACGCAAATCGTACGCCACGACTTTTACCGATCCAATTTTGTTGCATTGTCTTAACGCGCTCAGGCCAACCTAAACCATCCAAGCCAGAAAGTAATTGCTCTGCATAAGCGGTGATATTGAAGTAATAGCCTGGTATCTCACGCTTCTCAACCAAAGCCCCAGAGCGCCAACCGCGACCGTCAATCACCTGCTCATTCGCTAAAACAGTTTGATCAATTGGATCCCAGTTCACTACTTGCGTTTTGCGATAGGCAATACCCTTTTCTAACATCTTCAAAAAGAGCCATTGGTTCCAGCGATAGTAATCAGGACTGCAGGTTGCCACTTCACGCGACCAATCGATAGCTAAACCCATCGCAGCCATTTGCTTCTTCATATAAGCAATGTTGTCGTAGGTCCATTTCGCTGGAGGCACTTTATTCTGAATCGCCGCATTCTCGGCTGGCATACCAAAAGCATCCCAACCCATTGGCATGAGAACGTTATAGCCCTGCATGCGAAGTTGGCGCGCCATTACATCATTGATGGTGTAGTTGCGTACGTGCCCCATGTGGAGCTTGCCAGAAGGGTAAGGCAACATAGAGCAAGCATAGTACTTGGGCTTTTGTTTACCTAGTGCATCAACTGCATTCTCTGACACTTGATAGACTTGCGCACTTTCCCAATCAGCTTGCGCTGCCGCTTCAATACTGCGGTGGTCGTAATCCTTACTCATTCTTCGACAACTCTTTTCTTCTATTTTTAATTGATTGACTAATTATTTGCGCAAACCCAAAACATCTTGCATGTCGAATAAACCATTACTTTGGTTTTGCAAGAAACGTGCAGCGCGCAATGATCCCTGTGCATAGGACTGACGGCTTGAGGATTTATGGCTAATTTCTATACGCTCGCCATCACCAGCAAATAAGACGGTGTGATCACCGACGATATCGCCACCACGAATAGTTGCAAAACCAATTGAACCTTCTTTGCGTTCACCGGTATGTCCTTCACGCGCATAGACAGCAACATCATCGAGCTTTTCACCTAAAGCATCTGCAATCACCTCGCCCATCTTCAGCGCAGTACCAGAAGGAGCATCTACCTTATGCTTATGATGGGCCTCAATAATCTCAATGTCATACCCTTGATTGAGCATCTTGGCAGCAATCTCCAATAACTTAAAAGTCGCATTAACGCCAACACTCATGTTTGGAGCAAACACAATCGCTAAATTTGTAGAGGCTTTTTTCAAGCTAGCAATTTGGTCAATAGTCAGGCCTGTAGTACCAATAATCATTTTGGTAGCAGTCTTTTCAGCAACAGTCAAATGTGCCATCGTGCCTTCAGGTCTAGTGAAGTCAATTAAAAATTGTGAATTCGCAAGAACCTGAGCGACATCAGAGGAAATCAGTACGCCGGTTTTTTTACCCAAGAACGCGCCAGCATCATCACCCAATTGTGGGCAAGCGTTATGCTCGAGCGCGCCAACCAATTGTGTATCCGCTGAATTGAGTACAGCCTCAATCAACATCTTACCCATTCGCCCGGTTGCGCCTGCAATTGCTATCTTCATCATTAGTGTCTTCGCTTCTTATTCAAAATTGCTGATGGAACTTACTTCAGCATCAACATAAAAGTATTTTTACTTAGCTTCACCAGCCTGAGGAATATTGAGAGCTCCTGGACCTAATGGCTGAGGCTGAGCATCTGGATCTTTTTTCGAGAAACTAAAAAAGTCCCAGAATGAACTACTAGTCGTGGCGGCAGGTATTACAGCCCCAGCTGGTAAGTTATCGGTCTTGCTTGGTACCAGTAATTCTGGCTGCTGCAACGGCGGTGTGACCGGCGGCTTATTAGATCCAGTAATGATGTCCCAGAACGAGCGCTTAGTTTTGGAGTAGTTGTCGATCTCAGCAACCAACTCTATTTCAGTTGGCAATGCATCACCTTCAAACTTCACCACTTTGTCGCCATCAAAAAATACTGTGACGTGACGCTCTTTGCCAATCGGCTGACCAGAGCGTTTAAATTCAAAGATGTAGTCCCATCGATTTGCATGGAAGTAGCTCGCTAATAATGGAGTGCCTAAAATTTGACGCACCTGTTCGCGCGTCATACCCAACTGCAACTTGGAATACTGTTCACTAGAAATGAAGTTGCCTTGCACAACGTCAGGTACGTAAGGTCTAAAAATCTTATTCACCCAAGCGCGTTGAGTTTCATCAACCGCAGAAGTGCACCCAACTACCCCCAATAACCCAAACAGGGTGAGCGCCACAATTCCTAGTCGAGCGGAAGAAATAGTCCTCCTCAAAACGGGACTCAAAAAACGGGTAAAAAGTTCAAGGCAATTTTGCATGGCTGGCCGTATCATTAAGACATTGATTTTAGCTCCCAATGCCATAAATATGACCCAAATCCCTACCCCTGAAGATTTACGCGATATCGGCCTAAAAGCGACTGGGCCAAGAATGAAAATCCTCGATTTCTTCCACCAAAATGGTGGTACCCACTTTAGCGCTGAAGATGTCTTTATGGCCCTAGCCAAAGAGGACAAAGAAATTGGTCTGGCAACGGTGTATCGAGTGTTGACCCAATTTGAGCGGGCTGGCCTGCTCTTACGCAGCCATTTTGAGTCCAGCAAGGGTGATAGCCGGGCGATCTATGAGCTCAATGAAGGTCAGCATCATGACCATTTGGTATGTATCGATTGTGGCCATGTGGAAGAGTTTGTGGATGAAGCTATCGAAAAACGGCAGCGTGATATTGCTAAAAATCTCGGTTTTAAGCTCCAAGAACATGCTTTGGCGATGTATGGGCACTGTCTGAAGAAAAATTGTCGCAATAAACAGCCTAAATAAGCGGTTTTTAACACCTTAGGAGCAAAAAAGACCTCAAATTGAGGTCTTTTTTTACAAAATTAAGCTTAAAAAGATGATTTAAGCGTTTTTTAATAACTTTTAGACACTCTTAGCTATTTTTGATCACTTTATAGCCATCAGAGCTTCAGCAGCATTTAGCATCTGCACTGAATAACCCCACTCGTTGTCGTACCAAGCCAATACCTTCACCAATTTGCCATCGGCAGATACACGGGTTTGAGAGGCATCATAAATACTTGGACGCGGGTCATGGTTGAAGTCGATAGAGACTAATGGCAATGTATTGAATCCTAAAATGCCTTTGAGCTCACCTTCACTAGCGGCTTTCAGAATGGAGTTCACTTCGTCCACGCTCGTGGCGCGACTTGCAGCAAAAGTGAGATCAACGACTGAAACATTAATAACTGGCACGCGCATCGCAAAACCATCAAAGCGACCTGCCAAGGCGGGAAGAACTAAGCCAACAGCTTTAGCAGCACCAGTCTTCGTTGGGATCATGCTAGTTACAGCTGAACGCGCGCGACGCATATCCTTGTGATACACATCAGTCAACACTTGATCATTTGTAAATGCGTGAATGGTAGTCATCAAGCCTGACTCGATGCCAATTTTTTCTAACAGTGGCTTCACCAATGGAGCCAAACAGTTTGTTGTGCAACTAGCATTAGATACAACAACATCGCTTGGCTTCAATACATTTTGGTTCACGCCATACACGATGGTTGCATCGACATCTTTTTCACCAGGAGCAGAAATTAACACTTTCTTTGCGCCCTGCTCAATGTGAATCATGGCTTTTTCTTTTGAAGTGAACTTACCAGTGCACTCTAAAACTAAATCTACGCCCAATTCACCCCATGGGGTTTCTGCAGGATTACGTGTACAGAACATTTTGATGCGATCGCCATTGACCACCATGCAATCACCATCAACAGAAACCTCTGCGGGGAAGCGGCCATGTGCAGAGTCGTATTGGGTAAGGTGGGCATTGATGGCAATGTCACCCATCGCATTGATCGCAACGATCTGGATATCGCGGCGTGGCTTGCCGTTTACTTGGTCCTCATACAAAGCACGCAATACCATGCGACCGATACGTCCATAACCATTAATTGCGACACGAATTGTCATTTATTTCCCCTTACTAATATTGAATTTATTTCGAATTTCGAATTTTGTCTTTTAAATTATTTCTTCGCGATGCATTGCTTAACCGTCTTTGAAATTTGATCGACCGTTAAACCAAAATATTCATAGAGCTGAGGTGCAGGTGCAGACTCACCAAAGGTATCTACACCATGTACAGCGGCGCAACCATATTTCCACCAGAAATCACTTACGCCTGCCTCAACTGCAATACGTGGAATATTGGCCGGCAATACCTTTGCTTTATACGCTGCATCTTGTTGATCAAAAACAGTGGTGGAAGGTATCGAAACAATTCGAACTCCCAAACCTTCTGTCTCTAAACGTGCAGCGGTTTGCAATGCGAGCGCAATTTCAGAGCCGGTGGCGATGATGACTGCATCAATTTTTCCAGACTGAGGATCTCGCAAGACGTAACCACCACGTGCGATATCTTTAATCTGCGCAGCAGTTCGAGATACAAATGGGCAGTTCTGGCGGCTAAAAATCAAGGCGCTAGGACCGTTTTTACGCTCAATGGCTGCGCCCCAAGCTACCGCGCTCTCTGTGGTGTCACAAGGGCGCCACACCATCAAATTAGGGATCAAACGTAAGCTAGCCACATGCTCAACAGATTGATGAGTCGGACCATCTTCTCCCAAACCAATCGAGTCATGGGTAAAGACAAAAATGCTACGCAACTTCATCAGGGCAGCCATACGCAAAGCGTTACGACTGTAATCCGAGAAGGTTAAGAAGGTGCCACCAAATGGAATATAGCCACCATGCAAGGCAATTCCATTCATGATTGCACTCATACCAAATTCACGCACACCATAATTAATATGGTTACCCCATTGATCAGCGCGCACTGCTTTACATGCAGACCAATTTGTTAAATTGGATCCCGTTAAGTCAGCGGAGCCTCCCATAAATTCTGGTAAAGCGGGTGCCAAAGCTTCAATTGCATTTTGACTTGCTTTACGAGTAGCGATTGTCTCCGCCTTTGTCTGGCAAGTTTTTAAATACGCATTTAATGTAGATGAAAAATTGTTGGATAGTTCACCTTCCATACGACGCTGCAACTCAGAAGCGAGCTCTGGATATTTAGTTTTGTATTTTTGGAATTCTTTATTCCACTCGTGCTCAGCCGTTTGTCCACGCTTCTTAAAATCCCATGCTGCATAAATATCTTTCGGAATTTCAAATGGCGCATAAGGCCAATTCAGCGCTATGCGAGTTGCGGCAATTTCAGTGGCGCCCAATGGTGAACCATGTACTTTATCGCTACCAGCCATATTTGGCGAGCCTTTGCCAATGGCAGTCTTGCAGCAAATCAATGTTGGCTTAGCGCTCTTTTTGGCCTTAGCGATGGCAACTGATACAGCCTCAGCATTGTGACCATCTACATCACGAATCACATTCCAGTGATAAGCCTCAAAGCGCTTCGGCGTATCTTCGTTAAACCATGAAATCACTTTGCCATCAATTGAGATGCCGTTGTCATCCCAGAACGCAATCAACTTATTCAACTTTAAAGTGCCAGCTAATGAACAGACTTCATGACTGATACCCTCCATCAAACAACCATCGCCTAAAAAAGCATAGGTGTAGTGATCAACGATGTTGTGACCCGGACGATTAAATTCTTCTGCGAGTAATTTCTCCGCAAGTGCCATACCTACCGCATTGGAAATTCCTTGACCCAACGGACCAGTGGTAGTTTCCACACCAGGCGTAATTCCATACTCAGGATGGCCAGGGGTTTTGCTATGCAATTGACGGAATTTTTTTAATTCCTCAATGGGCAAGTCATAACCAGATAGATGCAAGAGTGAATACAGCAACATCGAGCCATGACCATTGGATAAAACAAAACGATCCCGATTTATCCAATGAGGATCGCTAGGGTTATGCTTTAGGTGATCACCCCAAAGTGCAACGGCAATATCCGCCATTCCCATCGACATTCCCGGATGACCAGAGTTGGCCTGTTGAACCGCATCCATGGATAAATGACGAATGGCATCGGCCATGCGAATTTGAAGATTTGACATCGTAAATTTGGTCCCAAGAAAAAATAAATCGGCTACATTTCAGTAATGCCTCAATTTTATCTTCCCAGCCCATGGGAATCTCAAAAGCCAACCACCCTCACGCCTGAGGTTGCCCACCATCTGCGCGTTCGACGCATCCAAACCGGGGAATTTTTCCCAGTATTCGACGGCAAAGGCCAAATTGCCAGGGGTGAGCTCTTATCTTTAGGCGGAAAAACCGGTCAAGTTCAGTTAACGGATATCCGCACTGATACCCATCGCGAGACCCCATATGCCATTACTTTGGCTCAAGGACTAGCCGGTGGCGACAAAATGGACTGGATTGTCGAAAAAGCCGTCGAGACTGGCGCACAAAATATTGCTCCCATGCAATGTGAGCGGTCCATCCTAAAACTTACTCGTTCTAGCGATTTAGAGCGTGCCCAGAAGCGGCTTGCCCATTGGGAGGGGATCATCCAGGCAGCCTGTGAACAATGCGACCGGACCGTTTTTGCCAACCTGGAACCGATCCAAACATTTGAAGCTTATTTAAACGCAAGCCCAAAGCCTGCTCTCAAGCTACTGCTGAGTCCTGATGCCACCAAAAGCATGTATTCAGTACTGATAGAAAATAATCCCCAAGATATTGTCCTCATGATCGGACCAGAAGGAGGTCACTCTCCCGAAGAAGAGACTCAAGCCCAAGCTGCTGGTTATCAATTAGTGTCCCTAGGTGAGCGAGTGCTTAGAACTGAAACAGCAGGCGTGGTAGCTATTACAGCGGTTCATAGTGTATGGAACCCTGAAATGCAAAATCGCCTCAATTAGAGGCGATTTACAGAACTTCTAAGACTGCAGCAATTAAGCGAAAGAGTAGAAGACGCGATATGGAGTACGGCGCTCGGCCCAGAAATCAACGGCATCGCGGAAAACATCCAACAGCGTTTCACGAGCTTCTTTGTCAAACTTCTGAGTGCATGGCAAACCTTCTAGCACCACCACAAATCCAGGCTGTGGACCTGATTTATCAACTGTAGTAGTTAAGGCATCCAAAAGCGGATCGTAGTTTTTTGCCTGCTGCTTAGTAAATGAGTAAGCAATCGCAATCGACTCTAGTACTTCGCCTTTAGTCATGGCGTTAGCACAATTGGCATAAATAAAGTGCTGACCCAATTCAGTAGCCGCTTCCTGTAAATCAGGAGTACGGAAAGCACGAATAGATTGCACAATATTAGGGCGCACACTGCGCAACATTGCCGGCGGTCCGGCATCGCGAACGGCCAAAGCGGCACGCCAAGAAGCTGTCACTTTTTTCCCCGAAACTTGATTTGCTGCATAGGTTTGTAAACGAGATAAGCCACCTTCAGCGTAAATATTGGCAGCCGATGACTCAGTTTCAAGTCGATCATTGCTATCCCAACTTTCAGCGCGGCTATGTTCATCGAAGCTGGCTGTATTGCTGTTTTCAGAGCGATTATTCATGATGGGTGCTAGGTTACCCCTAACACGCCATCAAATCAAGCCCAAATACAGTACATTTTATATAACACACTGATTTATATAGAAATAATTTATGTCAGTTATTGCTAACTTACATAAATTATGAATTCTTAAGAAATACCCCTAGCGTTACCTGCAGCTTTAACAACTGCCAAAGTTGTCACATTCACAATCCGGCGAACAGTTGCAGCTGGGGTGAGAATATGAATCGGCTTAGCAACACCCAATAACAATGGGCCAATCGCAATACCATTACCCGCTGCTATTTTTAACAAGTTGTAAGAAATATTTGCAGCATCAATATTTGGCAAAACCAACAGATTGGCATCACCCTTCAGCGCAGATGAAGATACTGCACCCTCACGAATACTTGCATCCAATGCGCTATCACCGTGCATTTCTCCATCAACCTCTAAAGTTGGATCTGCTTTTTGAAGCAATGACAATACTTCGCGCATTTTGATTGCTGATGGGGCATTGCTTGAACCAAAATTGGAATGGGATAGAAGTGCAACTTTTGGAGCTAGTCCTAGCTTTCTCATTTCACGGGCAGCCATAAGAGTGAGATCCGCCAACTGTTCGGCAGAAGGATCAAGATTGATATGCGTATCTACCAAGAACACTTGGCGACCCGGCAAAATCAAACCAGACATTGCTCCATACACGTTCGCACCAGGTTCATACCCAATGACTTCATCAACATACTTCAGATGAGTTGCAGAGCTACCTATCGTTCCACAAATCATGCCATCAGCCATGCCTTTTTGAATCATCAAACTTCCAATCAAACTGTTACGGCGGCGTACTTCTAACTTTGCGAAAGATTGTGTGACGCCCTTGCGCTCAGTAAGGGCAAGGTAGGTTTGCCAGAAATCACGAAAGCGTGAGTCATTCTCTGGATTAACAATCTCAAAGTCATCACCCGCCTTCATACGCAAACCAAACTTCTCAATACGATGTTCAATAACGGCTGGGCGCCCAATCAGAATCGGTGTAGCAAGGTGTTCATCAATAATGATCTGCACTGCACGCAATACACGCTCGTCTTCACCCTCAGCAAACACAATACGCTTTTGATTTTCAGGTACGCGCTTAGCAATACTAAAGAGCGGCTTCATCAAAGTACCTGAGTGGTACACGAATTGCTGTAACTGATTCCGGTACGCATCGAAATCTTTAATCGGACGCAAAGCCACACCATCATCCATTGCAGCCTTAGCAACGGCTGGGGCGATCACTGTGATTAAACGAGGATCAAATGGTTTTGGAATCAAGTATTCCGGACCAAAAGTTAGATTTTCAATGCCGTAAACAGATGTAACTACTTCACTCTGTTCCGCTTGGGCCAACTCCGCTACAGCCTTGACTGCTGCGACTTCCATACCACGAGTAATGGTGGTTGCACCCACATCTAATGCGCCACGGAAAATGAATGGGAAACACAAAACGTTATTCACTTGATTTGGATAATCAGTACGTCCCGTTGCCATCACTGCGTCTGGACGAACTGCTTTTACTTCTTCAGGCAAGATTTCAGGGGTTGGATTTGCCAAGGCATAAACCAATGGCATAGGCGCCATCTTCTTGACCATATCTTGCTTCAATACACCGCCAGCAGAAAGTCCTAAGAAAATATCAGCGCCTTCAATTGCTTGATCGAGCGTACGCAAATCTGTCTCTTGGCAGAATGGTTCCTTCTCAGGATCCATCAATTCTTTACGGCCCTTATATGCAACACCAGCTAAGTCAGTAACCCAAATATTTTTACGCTGAATGCCAAGATCAACCAATAAATCTAAACAGGCTAGCGCTGCCGCACCTGCACCCGAAGTCACGAGCTTTACTTCTTCTACTTTCTTGCCAACTACCTTTAAGCCATTCAGGATGGCTGCAGCCACAACAATTGCCGTGCCGTGCTGGTCATCATGGAAGACCGGAATCTTCATGCGTGCTTGCAACTTACGCTCAACTATAAAACAGTCAGGAGCTTTAATGTCTTCTAGGTTGATACCGCCAAATGTTGGCTCTAATGCCGCAATAATTTCGACTAACTTATCAGGATCGTTCTCATTGACTTCGATATCGAAAACATCAATGCCAGCGAATTTTTTAAATAAAACTGCTTTACCTTCCATCACCGGCTTACTAGCCAGCGGTCCGATATTTCCCAAACCTAAAACCGCAGTGCCGTTCGTGATCACACCGACCAAATTTCCACGTGCCGTGTATTTGAAAGCATTGGCCGGATCTTTCACAATCTCCTCACAAGGAGCAGCAACACCAGGCGTATATGCCAGCGCTAAGTCTCTTTGATTGGTCAGTTGCTTTGTTGGGGCAATTTCAATTTTGCCCGGAGTAGGAAATTCATGGTACTGAAGAGCCGCCTCTCTTAAGGCTGCAATTTGTTGCTCTTTACTATTTTCTTTGCTCATCCGCTAACTCGCTAAGTTCTCTATCTTGTCTTCGCTTATCTAAGACTTTAAGTCTTCAATTCTATTCCTCTCGGGCATTGACCACATAACAGCCATAAAATGGGGTATGTCTTCTCATTCCAAACCCCTTGGGGAATTTGACCTGATCGAACGCTTCTTTAAAACAGGAGCGGATTCCTTGGGCTCTAATGCTGATCAATCAATTGCCTTAGGCATTGGCGATGACTGCGCTCTAGTCAGGCCACCAGAAAATGAAGAAATTGCTATTACGAGCGATATGTTGGTTGCAGGAAGGCACTTTTTTCCAGACGCCAATCCCGAGCTATTGGGCTACAAAGCCCTTGCAGTCAACCTTTCAGACCTAGCGGCTATGGGTGCAAGGCCGCTAGGATTTACGCTGGCAATCGCCCTTCCAAAGGTTGATAGCCACTGGCTAGAAGGATTTTCTAAGGGCCTTTTTGCCATCGCCAAAGAATATTCTTGCCCTCTAATAGGCGGTGACACCACTGCTGGCCCCCTCACTATCTCCATTACCGCTTTTGGTGCCACCCCCACTGGGAAAGCCATTCGCCGCTCAGGGGCAAAACCTGGTGACGATATTTGGATATCCGGCGCTGTTGGTGATGCAAGGCTCGCACTTGCTGCACTGCGTCATGAAATAAATCTATCTACCAATGATTTGCAGGAAATCGAACATCGCATGCATCAGCCAACCCCCCGAATTGAATTGGGGATCAAACTAAGAAATATTGCGAGCGCCGCTTTGGATGTAAGTGATGGATTGCTTGGTGACTTACGTCACATTCTGAAACAGTCACAACTTGATGCAGAGATCCACTTGGATAAGCTACCCAAGTCGAGCATCTTGAAAAAACAAGGTTCCTCCATTCAAAACTTGTTTGCAGCGTGCGGTGGAGATGATTATGAAATTTGCTTCACAGCACCGTCCAGTCAGCGCGATAACATTCAAACTATTAGTCATTCACTCAACCTACCTTTAACTTTGATTGGTAAAACACTTCTTAAGAAAGAAGTTGAAGAAAAAATATATTTACTGGATGCATTTGGCATGCTTCTGAATGATGCAGAAACGGCACTCCTTCTAAACTCATTTGATCACTTTGCATCATGACCAATGTTCAGCAATCTGCAGATGTGAAACCAAACTTCAAATGGGTATTCCAAACCGCTAGTCGCACGCTTGCTTTTGGCTTTGGTAGCGGCCTAAGCCCAGTAGCTCCTGGTACTGCTGGCACCCTCTGGGCTTGGGCGGCTTTTTTAATAGGTGAATATTTTCTCAGTACTGAAGACTTCCTATGGATTATTGGTGGTGGTATTTTGTTCGGCTGCTGGATCTGCGGTTTTGTTAGTGAAGAGTTGGGTAAAAAAGATTTTGGGGGTATTGTTTGGGATGAGATCGTTGCTTTTTGGCTAGTACTGATCTTCATCATGCCGACTAATATTTGGATGCAGCTAATTGCTTTTGCGCTATTTCGATTTTTTGATGCAATGAAACCAGGTCCCATAGGAATGATTGATCGTTACTTTAAGAATGCTGCGGGTGATGCCGCTCAACATTCAACTTACCTTCAAATCATTTGGCGTGGATTTGGCATTGTGGTGGATGATCTAGCGGCCGCATTCTGCACGCTGCTCGTGATGGCTTTAATACAGTTCTTGATGAAATAATGAACGCGATTGATCTCACTAAAACCTTAGCCGATATTTTGCTTTCCAGAAATTGGACACTATCGTTAGCGGAGTCTTGCACTGGCGGTCTTGTCTGCGCCACTCTTACCGAGCTAGCTGGCTCAAGCGAATGGTTTGAACGTGGCTACATCACTTACAGTAACGATGCCAAAACAGAGTGTCTTGGTGTTTCGGCCCAACTCATTGAGTCCCATGGGGCGGTAAGTGAACAGACAGCAAAGGCCATGGCAGAAGGCGCCAGAATCAATTCTGGGAGTGATGTAGCCATCTCCATCACTGGGATTGCAGGACCTTCCGGCGGTTCAGCAGATAAACCCGTGGGAACAGTCTGTTTTGGTTGGGCTACTGAGAATCAAAGCCTGACTAGAATCATGCGTTTTGATGGTGATCGTCAAGCAGTAAGACAACAAGCAACTGAATTTGCACTTATTGAGTTAATTGCACTTCTCAGAAGTTAAGCACCAAGCCAAACTGCCAATTACTTCATCCAGCCTTTGCTATGGAAGTACCAAAGTGGAATGATTGCTGAAACTACCATGGCGCCAATTGCCATTGGATAACCCCAAGTGGCATCTAATTCTGGCATGTGCTTATAGTTCATACCCCATATGCTAGCTAGCAAAGTTGGTGGCATTAAAGCTACTGATACCACCGAGAAGATCTTGATGATCTTGGACTGGTTCAAGTTAATGAAACCAACCGTAGCATCCATCAAGAAGTTAATCTTATCGAATAAGAAGGCGGTATGGTTTTCTAAAGAATCAATATCGCGCAAAATTTGACGCGCTTCTTCTTGTTGTTCATCAGAGAGTAACTTGCTGCGCATTAGAAAAGACAAGGCTCTGCGGGTATCCATCACATTGCGACGAATACGTCCGTTGGTATCCTCTTCCTTGGCAATAGTCTCTAAGACCTCTGCAGCATCAGCATCATTAATGCTGTCAGAAAGCACTCGCTTACCAGCTTGCTCGAGGTTTTCATAAACCTCTTCCAAAGCATCGGCAGAGTACTCAGCATCGGTTGAGTACAAATCTAGCAGTACGTCTTTTGCATTACTAACTGATCCAGGGCGCAAACGTGCGCGCAAGCGCACCAAACGGAACACTGGCAAATCTTCATCATGAATTGAGAACAGCACTTGCTTGGTGAGAACGAATGCAACTCGAACGTTACGAGAGGTTTCTTCTTCATCCAATAAGAAATCAGTGCGGATATGAAGGTGGCCGTCATCTGCCTCAAAGTAACGCGCAGAAGCTTCTAAGTCACCTAAGTCATCCAACTCGGGTAAAAGCACACCAAAAGCCTCTTTAATCCAAATCAACTCCTCTTCTTCTGGATCAACGACATCAATCCAGATAGGATTGGCATATTGCAACAATTCATTGCGATCTTCGACTTGCTCTTGAGAGAGGCGGCCATTTTGCAGGACGAACAAGTTGATCATGGTGAACTCCTAAGGAATGTGCGCTAGTTTATCCTATAGAACATGACAGTTTCA
>CANCPL010000027.1:0-25903 GCA_947380065.1 Burkholderiaceae bacterium
TACGCTCGTCTCTGTGGCCCTATTCCTCACGTCGCCGTGGATGGCCGTTAGCCATCACCCTTCCCTATGGAGTCCGGACTTTCCTCCCCCTCAATAAAGAGGCGGCGATTGCCCAATTGACTCTGCGCCTGCAGTCTAACGCAGTCAGGCCAATTTGGCTAAGAAACTAATAAAGTTGAGTTTATTAAACCAGCGACCAAGCAATTGTTTCGCCAGCGCGCAGCGGAACGATAGTGGCATCACCCAACGGCAATTCAGATGGAATGTTTTGCGCTTGCTTTACTAAAGTAATTTTTTTGCTATTACGTGGCAATGAATAAAAGTCTGGGCCAAAGAAACTGGCGAAGCCTTCTAACTGATCCAACTTACCCACACTCTCAAATGCTTCGGCATACAAACCCAATGCATTAAATGCGCTGTAGCAACCCGCACAACCACAAGCTGCCTCCTTAGCACCCTTTGCATGAGGCGCACTATCAGTACCCAAAAAGAAGCGAGAGTTACCACTAGTAGCAGCCTCTAAAAGGGCAACGCGATGCTCTTCACGCTTGAGTACTGGCAAACAGTAGTTGTGTGGACGAATACCGCCAGTAAAAATAGCATTGCGATTCATAAGCAAATGCTGTGGAGTAATGGTTGCCGCAATAGTATTTTTTCCGCCCGTTATTGCATCTCGTACATAGTGAGCCGCTTGTTTTGTGGTGATGTGCTCAAACACGATTTTGAGATCAGGGAATTTTTTACGCAGAGGCTCTAAAACTGTATCGATAAATACCGCTTCGCGATCAAAGATATCGATTTCAGAGCTCGTAACTTCACCATGAACTAAGAGTGGCATACCAACAGCTTGCATTGCCTCCAATGCTGCATGACAGTGCTTGAGATCACTAACCCCAGCATCGCTATTGGTTGTTGCTCCGGCGGGATAAAGCTTGAAGCCAACTATTCCTGCAACCATAGCCTTACGAACCTCATCCGCTGAAGTATTGTCAGTCAGATATAAAGTCATCAAAGGCGTAAAACTGTTAACGCCCAAGGCATTGAGGTTAGCCTGAATACGATCTTGATAGGCCTTAGCCAAATCCACAGTAGTAATTGGTGGCTTGAGATTCGGCATGATGATGGCACGTGCAAATTGACGTGCAGTATCTGCCAAAACATCCTTCATTACATCACCATCGCGAATATGTAAATGCCAATCATCTGGCTGAGTCAGTTGAATTTGAGTAGAGCTATTGGACATATTATTTTTCTAGCAGAATGATCCGGAAATCATTCACATTAGTCAGTGTAGGGCCAGTTTCCACTAAAGCACCTAATTGCGCAAAGAAGCCATAGCAATCATGCGCTGATAAGAATTTCTCTGGGGAAAGACCTGCGATCTGACCAGATTGACGCACAGCGCCATCAAACCAGGCTCCAGCATTCTTTTCGCTGCCGTCGATGCCATCGGTATCAGCAGCCAAAGCAGCTAATGTAGGAAAGTCTTTGGAGGCGGCAAAAAGCGAGAGCAGATATTCGCTACAGCGGCCACCACGTCCTTTAACGCCCGCTGGAATGGTCACGGTACATTCGCCACCGGAGATTAAGGCAAGTGGTTTAGCGATTCCTCTTGCGACATAGTCACGGACTAAACCAGCCTGTTCAATACCAACCTCTCGAGCCTCACCAGTAATTGTGTCCCCCAAAATGATTGGCTCATAGCCATGAGCGTGAACATACTCAGCAGCGGCCTCTAAGCTTTTATAGGCGGTTGCGATGACATGGTTACTTACTTGAGCATCTACTAAATCGGCATCTTTTAAGGTCTCTGGTTTTTCTCCCGCTAAACCTTGCTTAAGATGATCAAGTGCTGACTTTGGAACAGAAGACTCACCTAAATCATATTTTTCCAAAATATTGAGCGCATCTAAATAGGTCGAATAGTCGGCAGCACATGGGCCGCTAGCAATATCCGCAGGCAAATCTCCTGTTACATCAGAAATTAATAAGGCCTCTACTCGTGCACCACGCGCAATTGCTACTCTAGCTAAGTTACCACCTAAGATTGCAGACAAATGCTTACGTACCACATTCATTTCTTCGATAGGTGCACCACTTCGTAAGAGAGCTTCGGTAGTTTTGCGCATGTCATCAATCGATATGCCTTCTTGCGGCAAGGTAAGAAGACTGGAGCCTCCACCGGATACCAATGCAATTAATACATCACCCTGATTCAGTCGATTAGTCAATGCTAGAACTTCTTTTGCCCCATCCATGCCGGCCTGATCCGGCACTGGATGCCCTGCCTCAATGATTTTGATATGAGAAGTTGGTGAATGATGACCATAACGAGTAAGCACAATACCCTCTAGCATCACTTGTGGCCAATGTACTTTTGCATAAGCCTCTAATGCGCTAGCCATAGAAGCACTAGCTTTACCAGCACCCACTACTAAACACCTACCTATTGGCTCTTGCCCAACTGGAAATATCTTGGCCAAATATTGCGGGACAATGACTTGTGGATCAGCAACGGCAACTGCAGCTGCAAAAGCGTTTTTAAGAACAGCTTCCTTGCTTTCTAGAATAGTGGGTGAGGTAGTGCTTTGAGTCATAAAGCTATTCTAATCAAGAGTGGCACGTTCTTGCATTTTCCACATTTCAGCATACTTGCCCTGAAGCGTAAGAAGGTCCACATGGGTTCCTCGCTCCACAATCTGCCCGTGGTCCATGACCAAAATTTGATCCGCATGAATGATGGTTGAAAGGCGATGGGCAATGATGAGGGTTGTCCGGTTTTTAGCCAAACTCAGAAGCTCTTCCTGGAAAGCGCGCTCTGTTTTGGAGTCTAGGGCCGAAGTAGCTTCATCAAAAATAAGCATGGCAGGTTTCTTAAGGAGTGTTCTAGCAATCGCCACGCGCTGTTTCTCGCCCCCGGAAAGCTTTAAACCTCTCTCACCCACCTGCGTCTCATAGCCATCAGGCAAGCGCTTAATAAAGCCATCGATTTGGGCAGCTCTAGCCGCCTCATGGACATCTTCAATGCTCGCAGAGGGATCTCCATAGGCAATGTTGTAGCCAATCGTGTCATTAAATAAAACTGTATCTTGCGGCACGATCCCAATTGCCTTGCGTAAACTGGCCTGCGTAACATCTTGAATATTTTGTCCATCAATCAGAATCTTGCCTGATTGAACATCGTAAAAACGAAATAATAATCTTGCCAAAGTGCTCTTACCCGCTCCACTTTGTCCAACCACAGCAGTAATCGTTCCTGCTGGAATAGCAAAACTCACATCATGAAGAATTTCACGCTTAGCTTCATAGTGAAACGATACATGCTCAAAACGAACATCAGGGCCATGGCTATAGTTTTCAATATGTAGCGGCTTAGCATTAGGTGAGTCTGCAATTTCTTTATCGGTATTAAGTAAAGAGAACATGCGCTCCATGTCCGTTAGAGACTGCTTGATCTCGCGATATATCACACCCAAAAAATTGAGTGGAATATACAACTGGATCATTAAAGTATTAACCAGTACAAGGTCACCAAGAGTCATGGTGCCATCTACTACACCAAGCGTAGCGCGCCATAAAATTAAGACCAAGCCAATGGCGATAATTGTTTGCTGTCCAAAATTGAGAACAGCTAAAGATTTTTGCGACTTGATAGCTGCGGCCTGATAGCGTACTAAGTTTTTATCGTAACGACTAGCTTCAAAGGCCTCATTACCAAAATACTTCACAGTCTCAAAATTTAATAAAGAATCAATTGCTTTCTGATTCGCCCTTGAATCCATTTCATTCATGGTCTTGCGAAAATGGGTGCGCCACTCTGTTACCACCACAGTAAATACAATATAGAAAACTAAGGCACATAAGGTAATTGCTGCAAACCAAACATCATATGAGTAAGCTAAATAGCCCAATACCAAAATGAACTCAACAAGCGTTGGTAGGATGCTGTATAGCGAATAAGAAATCAGTGATTGAATGCCACGAGTGCCACGCTCAATATCCCGACTAACACCTCCGGTTTGACGAGCTAAATGAAAGCTCAGTGCTAAGGCATGTAAATGTTCAAAGACTTGAAGAGCCACTTTACGAACAGCATTTTGGGTCACTCTAGCAAAGAGAAACTCGCGTAATTCAGCAAACAAGGAAGCAGCCATTCGGAGGAGCCCATACGCCAGAATAAGCGCTACTGGAACTACAAGCAAAACTTGTGGAGAGTCTGGCTTGATGTTTAAATCATCAATTAAACGCTTCAGCAAAATAGGGATGCCTAGATTGGTAACCTTAGCAGCAACCAAGCAAGCTAGAGCAATCGCAACTCTAAATTTATATTCCAGTAGATAGGGAATTAAATCGCGAATGACCTTCCAATCACTTCCCTGTGAAGGCTTGGAATCTGCGCTACCGTGATGATGTCCCGATGAATGTCTCATCGCTCTATCTTATTCCTTCTTCTCTGAGAATACTTTGAGAATAGCTTCTCCATTACTAGGAGAGAAACATTTTTTAGCGGCCTCTACAAACGGTAACCACTCGTAAGCTATGTGCTCTCTTGGTGACAGCTTAACTTGTGCGTCATCAGGCACTTGCAGTGCAAACCAATGTTCAGTATTTCTAGTGACACCTGTGGCATAACGAAAACGCCACTCTGGATAGATTTCATATTCGATCTGGTGGTGCATGTTCTGCAATGCATCTTTTGGTAAGTGATCAACGGCAATACCCGTTTCCTCAAAAACCTCGCGGGCGGCCGTAAAAGCCAGATCCTCATCGAGAGTATCAAGACTACCAGTCACCGATTGCCAAAAGCCCGCACGATCAGCGCGCTCAATTAACAAAACGTCCCTATTCGATTTGTAGATAACAACCAAAACCGAAATAGGGATTTTCAAGATGACCCTAAAAAAATATTACTTAAATAGTTTTAAGCGGTAGGCGTTGCTTGACGCAAACGGATATGCAACTCACGCAACTGACGCTCATCAACCGGGCTAGGAGCCTGCGTTAACAAACATTGCGCACGTTGTGTTTTAGGGAATGCGATCACATCACGAATCGACTCAGCACCAGTCATCATAGTCACAATGCGATCAAGTCCAAAGGCAATACCGCCATGTGGAGGTGCGCCATATTGAAGAGCATCCAACAAGAAACCAAATTTTGCTTGTGCCTCTTCTGCATTAATCTTCAAAGCACGGAATACTTGGCTTTGAACCGCTTCTTGGTGAATACGTACTGAGCCGCCACCAATTTCACTACCGTTCAACACCATGTCATACGCTTTAGCCAAGCACTTGCCTGGATCAGACTCAAGATACTTCATGTGCTCATCTTTGGGGCTGGTAAACGGATGATGGCAAGCAACCCAACGTGCTTCGCCTTCATCATAGTCAAACATTGGGAAATCGACGACCCACAATGGCTTCCAGCCTTCAGTAAAGAGGCCATGCTCTTTACCCCAAGCGGATTGACCAATGCGTAGACGTAAATTACCAATCGCATCGTTTACGACTTTTTCTTTATCAGCGCCGAAGAAAATAATATCGCCATCTTTTGCACCAGTGCGCTTCAAGATGCCTTCAATAGCTGCATCATGTAAATTCTTCACAATTGGTGACTGCAAGCCATTACGACCTTCCGCAACGGAATTCACCTTAATCCAAGCCAAGCCTTTAGCGCCATAGATGCTCACAAATTGAGTGTAGTCATCGATTTCGCTACGACTGATTCCAGCACCACCGGGAACACACAAGCCAACAACACGTCCGCCAACTTGGTTTGCAGCGCCAGCAAACACTTTGAAATCAACGTCTTTCATCAAATCCGTTAATTCGGTGAATTCAAAGTTCACACGCAAATCTGGCTTATCAGAGCCAAAACGCGCCATACCTTCTGAATACGGCATGGTTGGGAATGGATTAGGAAGTTCAACATTCATAGTCTTCTTGAAAATATGACGAATCATGTTTTCAAACAAATCACGGATTTCTAATTCACTTAAGAAAGCTGTTTCACAGTCAATCTGTGTAAATTCAGGCTGACGATCTGCGCGCAAATCTTCATCGCGGAAACATTTGGTAATTTGGTAGTAACGATCAAAGCCGGCAACCATTAACAATTGCTTAAATAATTGGGGAGATTGTGGCAATGCAAAGAACTGGCCATCATGCACACGGGACGGGACCAAGTAATCGCGTGCACCTTCTGGAGTGCTCTTTGTCAACATAGGTGTTTCAATATCAATAAAGCCTGCATCGTCCAAATAACGACGGCACTCCATTGCTACGTTGTAACGCAAACGCAAATTCTTTTGCATTTGTGGACGACGCAAATCTAATACTCGATGCGTAAGCCTAGTTGTCTCAGACAAATTCTCATCATCGATTTGAAATGGTGGAGTTACTGAAGCATTCAGAATCACTAAACTATGGCAAAGAATCTCTACCTTTCCACTGACTAAATCGGCGTTCTCAGTCCCAGCAGGGCGGGCACGAACAAGACCTTTAATCTGAATACAAAACTCGCTACGAACTTGCTCAGCAAGAGCAAACATTTCGGGACGATCAGGATCGCAAACAACTTGCACAAAACCTTCGCGGTCACGCAAGTCAATAAAGATAACGCCTCCGTGGTCACGGCGGCGATTAACCCATCCAGAGAGTGTGACTTCTTGACCAATTAGTGAATCAGTTACCTGGCCGCAGGTATGGCTTCGCATCGACATAACAATTTCCTATAAATCAAAAATGGTGTGGCAACTGGGATGCAGTTAAACCACTAGAACTATTAGGAGGAACAGAACCCATTGAAACAATATGTTTCAGAGCCTCTTCCACACTCATCTCTAATTCAATCGTTTGTGCACGCGGCACGATCATGAAAAAACCAGAGGTTGGATTTGGGGTAGTAGGGAGAAATACGTTGACGTAATCCTCACCCAATTTAGCAGTCACTTCTTTTGCGGGGATGCCAGTTTGAAAGGCGATTACCCAAGAGTCAGCATGGGGATAGCGAATCAGCAAAGCTTTGCTAAAAGCTTGTCCACTCCCAGAAAATAAAGTGGATGAAACTTGTTGGACGCTGGAATAAATTGAACGAACAATCGGTATGCGGTTAACAAATTTATCCCAGACTTTTAACCACCACTGTCCGGCGAAGTTAATAGCAGTCAATCCAGTGAGAAGGATGACCACAATCACAATCAATATTCCAACACCCGGGAGATCGCGGAAATGTTGCAAATCTCTAGAGGCATCTTCAGGGAGAACCACAATAATGGCGTGCATCACTGACCCAAAAACACCGTCGAGCAGACCCAAACCCCAAGCAATCACCCAAATGGTGATCGACAATGGTGCCCAAACGAGGATGCCTGCGATAAAGTATTTTTTCATGTGTTCTGCCTAACCAGCTATTTTAGCGGTTTAGCAACAAATGAGCGAGAGACTAATAAATGCCTAGCTTGATGATTAAAATTCCAGCCAAAAACCCGCCAGCAAACAGCAAGGCGCCCACTAATAGGCGATCTGTACGCCTTTCCTGGAGTAAAAGGGCTTTTAAGGCCTCTAATTCGCTGGTTTGGTCTTTTATTTGATGCTTTCCTTGGGTCAGACTATCCGCAATGAAGCGTGGCAATCTTGGCAGAATTTTGGCCCAAGTCGGCGCCTCTTCCTGTAGACCATCAATTAGTCCGCGCCAACCCAACTGCTTACTGACCCATTTTTCTAAAATCGGTTTGGCCGTTTTCCAAAGGTCTAGGTCAGGATCTAACTGACGGGCCAGTCCCTCGACATTCAGGAGGGTTTTTTGCAATAAAGTGAGTTGCGGCTGAATTTCTACCTTAAAACGACGTGATGTTTGGAATAAGCGCATCAGTACGATACCTAGGGAGATCTCCTTCAGAGGGCGATCAAAATAAGGCTCGCAAACTGAACGTACCGCGCCCTCTAATTCTTCAACACGGGTATTAGCCGGGACCCAGCCTGACTCTATATGCAATTCTGCAACGCGACGGTAATCGCGATTAAAGAATGCCAAGAAGTTCAAAGCTAAATAATTTTTATCCGACTCACTTAAAGCACCAACAATTCCGAAATCTAGCGAAATGAAACGGCCAAATGTTTCTGGCTCCAAGCTAATCATGATATTTCCAGGATGCATATCTGCATGGAAGAATCCATACTCAAACACTTGGGTAAAAAATATTTCTACACCATCAGAAGCTAGCTTTTTAAAGTCAACGCCAGCATCTCGTAATGCTGCAGTTTTACCAATCGAGATGCCATACATTCTTTCCATGACAATCACATTGGTGTGACACAAATCCCAATACATCTCTGGAATCATTAACTTTTGAGAATCAGCAAATTGTCTGCGCAGCTGGCTTCCATTAGCCGCTTCGCGCATCAGATCTAACTCATCATGCAGGTGTCTATCAAACTCTGCCACATTCTCTCGCGGCTTTAATCGACGACCATCCTCAGAAATCTTTTCTATGACTTTAGCTAAGTCATACATTAGCGCTATATCACCATCAATTACTGGGAGGATGCCTGGACGTAAGACTTTAATAGCTACGGCGCGACCCTCCCACTCAGGGCGCTTTTCTGTCCCACGCAAGATACCAAAGTGCACCTGCGCGACTGAAGCGCTGGCAACAGGTGTTGCGTCAAAGCTAATAAAGACTTCCTCGATCGGTTGCCCTAAGTCCTTTTCAATTAAGCGACGAGATTCTTCGTTTGAAAATGGCGGCACCTGGTCTTGTAGCTTAGCCAATTCATTTGCAATATCTTCAGGCAATAAATCACGACGGGTAGACAGCACCTGACCGAACTTAACAAAAATAGGGCCTAGTGCTTCTAGGGTTAATCGAATGCGTTCGCCTCTAGGTAAATGACGACCAGGAGAAGCCCAGCACAATATCGTTAAAAAACCACGACGAAGCCCTGGCTTTAAAAGGTCGCGCAGAAGCGGCAATAAACCATAACGCCATGCAGTAAAGAATATGAAAAAGAGACGAGCAATTCGACGCACGGTTTATTTAGCCTTTTGCTCTAAAAAATGAATACGTTTTTCCATACGATCTACTGATTCACGCAATTCACTTAACTCGGATTTACGAACCATAAATTCCCGTTTATTTAAAAGCACTTTCTTTTCTTCGCTGACATACTCCACTACATTGTCTAGCAAATCTCTAGCCGCAGAGCGAGAAGCAGACATGAACTTTTTGCCCTGTCTTACGGCAAAATTTGCGGGCGCATCGCCTACCATACGAGCCAAATCTTCTTCGTACTCCCAGCGCAATTGTCCCGCTAGTCGACCTAATAATTGGGCCAAGTCTGCATCACCAGTAATTTTGACGGCTTTAAATGCCTGCTCTCGCAAAGAACCGGGGCCACTGGCTAAGTCACTCAATGCCTTAGTAGAAACCTCCAAAGTGAGTGAGGGGGCTTCGATCTCTTTTAAGTTAACCAAAAAACCATCGGGCTTTATCTCAAAACAAAGATTACCCAAGGGTAGTTGGAGCAAAATGGTTTTGCTTGCATGGCGAGCCAAATTAGCCAATGCCCAAGGCTCACTACCTAAAACATGATTCAGCCCCCGGCAAGCTGCGCCAGAGGCAATCGTATGGGTAGTCGAAAATTGTGTGTTCATGAGTGTAAAAAACCCGCACTAGTGCGGGTTTTCCGACGGAAAGTACCTTAAGCTTAAACCAACTGGGAGATACCCGCCAGTACCCAGCCGCCAGGACCCTCCACAGGCTTGCTTAAATTCCAGACTTCAGAAAAGTCAGTAGCTGGAGCCCCTTGTTGCTCACGGATCATGCCGCTGAACTGAACACTGCAGAAGTAATGACCATTGGCTGTTTCAATACCGAGGAGCTGAGCATTAATCGTGACAACATCGGTTTGATTGCTGCCATCAGTACGGCCAGATAAATCCTGTTGAATCGTGGCAAACATATCAGGCGTTGTAAATTCACGTAAAGCTGCAAGATCACCTTGATCCCAAGCTTTTTGCAAAGACACAAAATATTGTTTTGCATTCTCCAAAAATGTTTGTTGATCAAACCCCGGAGGCAAGGTTGACTGAAATACCTCCGGCTCAGAACTCACACCACCGAATGCATTCGCGGCAGGAGTAAAGGCAGGCTCCTGCCTTGGAGGCTCAACCTTACTACGTTGCATGCCTTGCGAAGGTATGTTGGAATTCTGAACAGCACCAGACAGTGCTGGCAACATTTTGCGAATAATGAACATAATGACAAAGCCTGCCAACATCGCAATGAGTAAACCAGTGATTAATGATGAGGCAGCCTCACCCATTCCAAAGTGAGAGAGGAGATAACCAATACCGAGGCCAGCTGCTAGTCCTCCTAAGATGCCGCCCATGCCGCCAAAACGACTAGGTGCAGGTGCTTGTGGCGCCGTGGTTGGAGCCGCAGGCTGAGCTTGCTGTGTAGGTTTCTGAACAGGCGCAGCTTGTTTTTGCATTGGTGCGCTTGGAGCTCGTCCAATGCTCTTGCCGCCACCCAAGCGTGCTGCATCAGCATGGCCTACCGTTGCAAAGATTAAAGTAAGACTTAAAAGCGTCGCTTTAAAAAAATGTTTATTCATTGTTCTTTACCCCTTCTTTTAACTACTGAACTTCTTGAGTTTTTAAGACTTTAAAAACTATACAACCATCAGTATTTAATACCAATATGTAAGGCAACGATACCCCCAGTCATCCTGTGGGTTTCTACTTCATCAAAACCTACTCCCAACATCATTTCCTTGAGGGTTTGTGCATCTGGATGCATTCGAATAGATTCCGCTAAATAACGATAACTTTCTGAATCCTGTGCAATCTTCTCGCCTAACCAAGGCAAAACCTTAAAGGAGTAAGTGTCATATACCGGCTGCAAAAAAGCATCTGGCTTAGAAAATTCCAAGACTAAGACTCTGCCACCCGGCTTAATCACGCGACGCATTTCACCTAAAGCAACATCTTTGTGCGTCATATTACGCAAACCAAATGCAACAGTAACCACATCAAAATGATTATTAGGGAAAGGTATTTTTTCGGCATCGAACTGAACACAAGGCAAAGCCATACCGCGGTCTAACAAGCGATCGCGTCCAACTCCCAGCATGGAGGCATTGATGTCGCTTAGCCAAACTTGAGCATCAGGATTGCGTCCCCAGTCGGCAGCCTTTGCGAAAGCCGCAGCCAGATCACCAGTACCCCCAGCAATATCCAAGATCTTTTGACCGGGCCGTATATTTGCTCTAGCAATCGTCACTTTTTTCCAAACACGATGTAAGCCGAAAGACATCAAGTCATTCATCACATCATATTTGCTGGCCACCGAATGAAACACCTCGGCAACCTTTCCAGCCTTTTCAGCTTCGTCAACGCTTTGATAACCGAAGTGCGTTTTACTCATTAGTGACTTCCACAAGAATGGCCTGATGCACCACCTGACTGAGTCATCGGTGTATCACGATCTAAACCGGCAGCAGCCAATTTATCTAAATGCTCTTTCCATAATTGCTCCTGGTTTTCACATAGAAACAATAAATAATCCCAGGTATACAAGCCAGAGTCATGCCCATCAGAAAAACTAGGCTTAAGTGCGTAATGTCCCACTGGCTCGAGATTGGCAATCAAAACATCACGCTTGCCAGTTTGCAATGTTTCTTGTCCAGGACCGTGCCCTTGCACTTCGGCAGAAGGAGACAGCACTCTTAATAGCTCAAAAGGTAAACGATAGGTGTCGCCCTTCTCATAAGAAAGCTCCAAGACCTTAGACTGCTGATGTACAACAACATTACTAGGAATCATTAAACGAGAACCCTTTCAATACCACCTTGATTTGCTTTGGTTACATAGTCTTGCATCCAATCCTTGCCAAGTATCTTTTGAGCCATCTCCACAACGATGTAATCGGCTGTGGTGTCGCTATCAGCATCAAAGCGTGTAAGCCCTTGTAGGCAGGATGGGCAGCTAGTCAGCACTTTAACCTCGCCAGTGAAATCACCCTTGCGTAAATCATCAGCGCCTTTTTCCATCTCAATTTGTTTACGGAAACGCACTTGAGTAGAAATATCAGGACGGGTCACAGCCAATGTTCCAGACTCACCGCAACAGCGATCATTCTTCTGAATCGCTTTGCCGTCCTCAAGTTGAATCAACTCATTGACTGTCTTCAATGGGTCTTGTAACTTCATTGGAGAGTGGCAAGGATCGTGATACATGTACTTCACACCTGTGACACCAGAAAGCTTAACGCCCTTCTCAGCTAAAAACTCATGGATATCAATAATGCGACACCCAGGGAAAATTTGATCAAACTGATATCCCGCCAACTGGTCATAACAAGTACCGCATGAAACAACAACGGTCTTAATATCCAAATAATTCAAAGTATTAGCAACGCGATGGAATAACACGCGGTTATCCGTAATCATCTTCTCGGCTTTATCAAAGTCACCATTACCGCGTTGTGGATAGCCGCAGCAAAGATAGCCGGGAGGAAGTACCGTTTGCACGCCGACATTCCACAACATCGCTTGAGTAGCTAAGCCAACTTGGGAGAACAGACGTTCAGATCCACAACCCGGAAAATAAAACACCGCCTCAGTATCTGCAGAAGTTGTCTTAGGATCGCGGATGATTGGGACATAGTTCGCGTCTTCAATATCCAATAAAGCACGCGCAGTTTTCTTAGGAAGATTGCCAGGCATCTTCTTATTTACAAAGAAGATCACCTGTTCTTTAACGCTCGGCTTACCTACTGTTGCAGGAGGGTGTGCAGTTTGTTGTTTTGCAAATCTACGCAACACATCATTACCCAAGCGTTGCAACTTATAACCCCAACCAATCATCGTCTTACGAGCTAAATGAATAGATTCTGGGCTAGTTGCATTCAAAAAGAACATGGATGCAGCTGTGCCCGGATTAAAACGCTGCTGACCCATCTTGCGCAGAAGATTACGCATGTTCATCGTCACATCACCAAAGTCAATTTTGACTGGGCAAGGCGTTAAACACTTATGACAAACCGTGCAGTGTGCAGCTACGTCATCAAACATTTCCCAATGACGAATCGAAACGCCACGGCGCGTTTGCTCTTCATACAAGAAAGCTTCAATCAACAGGGAGGTTGCGAGAATCTTATCGCGTGGACTATAGAGGAGGTTTGCACGCGGGACATGGGTTGAGCAAACAGGCTTACACTTACCGCAACGTAAACAATCCTTCACGCTATCGGCAATAGCGCCAATATCACTTTGCTGCATGATGATCGACTCATGTCCCATCAAACCAAAGCTTGGTGTGTAGGCCATACTCAGATCAGCATGTGGCATCAACTTACCTTTGTTGAAGCGGCCTTCTGGATCAACTCGATTCTTGTAGCTACGGAAGTCTTTGAGTTCGGCTTCAGTTAAATACTCTAATTTAGTAATACCAATACCATGCTCACCAGAAATCACTCCATCCAAAGAACGGGCTAACTTCATGATCCGATCAACTGCGCGATGCGCATCTTGCAACATCTCATAGTCGTCGGAGTTCACTGGAATATTCGTGTGGACATTACCATCGCCAGCATGCATGTGCAAAGCCACAAATACGCGCTTACGTAAAATATTTTTGTGAATTGCTTCGAGTTCAGCCAGTATCGGCTCAAACGCTAGACCACCAAAAATGATGCGCAATTCTGAGCGCACTTCTTCTTTCCAAGAGGCGCGCAAACTGTAATCCTGCAAACGTGGGAAATACGAATCCATCTCAGTGAGCCACTCAGCCCAACGCCCGCGTACCTTGGCAATGAGTTCTAAGGCTTGCTGAACACGATCACCCAAGATCTCTGCTGTAGGAATCTCATACTCAGCATCGCTCTTACCAAGGGGTAATGCACTCTTTTTCAAGAAAGCATCGAGGCCATCGAGTACTTGTAGCTTATTTTTGAGAGAAAGCTCAATATTGATGCGATCGATACCGTCGGTGTACTCACCCATGCGGGGCAAAGGAATCACGACGTCTTCATTAATCTTAAAAGCATTGGTGTGGCGGGCAATAGCAGCTGTACGAGCGCGGTCTAGCCAGAACTTCTTGCGAGCCTCAGTGCTAACCGCCACAAAACCTTCGCCAACGCGTAAGTTCGCCATGCGCACTACTTCACTAGTAGCTGCGGCAACAGCCTCTTCATTGTCACCAGCAATATCGCCAAGCAATACCATCTTTGGCAAGCTATTACGCTTCGATTTAGTGGAGTAACCGACTGCCCTTAAATAGCGATCATCCAAATGCTCAAGACCAGCCAAAATTGGACCACCCTGCTTACTTACCCCATCCAAGTAAGCTTTGATCTCCACAATGCTTGGAATGGCTTCGCGTGCTTGACCAAAAAATTCTAAGCAAACGGTACGCATGAATTTTGGCATGCGATGCAATACCCAGGTTGCGCTAGTGATCAAACCATCGCAACCTTCTTTCTGCACACCAGGCAAGCCTGATAAAAATTTATCAGTAACGTCTTTACCTAAACCTTCTTTACGAAATTTTTTACCTTCAACTTCTAATAATTCTGTTTTCAGAATGTGTTGGCCAGGCTCACTATTTCCGTCAGACCAAGTCAGCTGAAAACGCACTGTCGCCACATCATGGATCTTGCCCATATTGTGTCCAACACGCTCTACATCCAACCAATTGCCCTCAGGATCAACCATGCGCCAGCTAGCGAGATTGTCTAAAGCAGTTCCCCAAAGAACTGCCTTCTTACCACCGGCATTCATTGCAATATTGCCGCCAATACAACTCGCATCAGCAGAAGTAGGATCAACCGCAAACACAAGCCCAGCAAGCTCTGCAGCATCAGAAACGCGGCGGGTAACAACACCAGCGCCCGTGAAAATCGTAAAGACCTCATGATCAAGTCCAGGTAACTTCTTAGACTTCACGCCGTCAATATCTTGAAGCTTCTCAGTATTAATTACTGCAGACATCGCATACAGTGGAATAGCACCGCCGGTATAGCCAGTGCCACCCCCACGAGGGATGATGGTCAAACCTAATACGACGCAAGCTTTCACTAAGCCAGGAATCTCAGATTCGTAATCCGGCTTTAAAACAACGAGCGGAAACTCAACACGCCAATCGGTTGCATCAGTAACGTGCGCAGCACGAGACACACCATCAAAACAAATATTGTCTGAAGCAGTGTGACGGCCCAACTCCTTGCGAGCACGTTTTCGAATTTGCTCAACTTCTTTAAAGCCATTTTCGAAATTTTCGATTGCGCGATAGGCGGCACTTAAGAGAATTTCTACTTGATCAGCGGAATCGCCACTATTGCGCTTCTTGACTTCACCTAAGCGATGCCATAGTGCATCGATTAATTGTTTACGGCGGCTTGGGCTGTCGAGCAAGTCATCTTGCAAGAAAGGGTTGCGCTGAACCACCCAAATATCACCCAGAATTTCAAACAACATCCGTGCCGAACGGCCAGTACGGCGAACGCCGCGCAAGTTATTGAGAACGCGCCATGACTCCTCGCCCAATAAGCGAATCACAATCTCTCGATCAGAAAAGGAGGTGTAGTTGTAAGGTATTTCGCGAAGACGGGGGGAGCCCGCCTCAGCTTCCAGCAACTGGTTCAAAGCCAATGGTGCGTTCATAGCGACATATTTGATAAATAAGCATTTTAATTGAGTGAACCTGATAGTGGCAGGATTCCGAGAAAGTTGCTCCCCAAAGGGATAAACCCTTGCAAATCTAAGGGCTTAGGAGCCATCCGTGGTACGCTCATCGGATGGCAACGAACTATTTAAAGAAAATTTTATCGGCTCGCGTCTATGACGTAGCCAGAGAAACCGAGCTTCAGGTCGCCCCAGAACTGACAAAGCGTTTGGGTAACCAGATACTCCTCAAAAGAGAGGATAACCAGCCGGTTTTCTCCTTCAAACTCCGTGGCGCCTATAACAAAATGGCCCATTTACCCCCTGAAGCCTTAAAACGCGGGGTAATAGCCGCTTCGGCAGGTAATCATGCCCAAGGAGTAGCGCTTTCAGCTGCCAAAATGAAGTGCAAAGCCGTCATCGTGATGCCAGTAACCACTCCGAGCGTCAAAATTGATGCGGTAAAGGCTCGAGGCGGACCTTGGGTAGAAATCATTCTTCATGGCGAATCCTATAGCGATGCTTTCAAGTATTCCGAGGTTCTCGGCAAAAAACGAGGCTTAACTTTTGTACATCCTTTTGATGATCCCGATGTCATTGCTGGACAAGGCACCATCGCTCACGAAATTTTTACCCAATACGAAAAACCCATCGATGCTGTTTTTGTGGCCATCGGTGGTGGAGGCCTGATTGCAGGTATTGGCGAGTACATCAAAGCCGTCAGTCCAAAAACAAAAGTCATCGGGGTGCAAGCATCAGACTCTGACGCAATGAATCAATCACTCAAAGCGAATAAACGTATTGAGATGAAAGATGTTGGTTTGTTCTCAGACGGCACTGCCGTTAAATTGGTTGGTAAAGAAACATTTCGCATTTGCAAAAAAGTAGTGGATGAAATCATCACCGTTGACACAGACGAAATCTGTGCAGCTATCAACGATGTATTTACTGATACGCGCAGCATTCTTGAGCCCGCAGGTGCACTTGCGATTGCTGGCATGAAGAAGTACGTAGAGAAAAAACGCATTAAGAAAAAAACTTTAGTAGCCGTGGCTTGTGGGGCTAACATGAACTTTAGCCGCCTACGCTTTGTGGCTGAACGTGCTGACGTTGGTGAGTTCCGTGAAGCAGTATTTGCTGTAACGATTCCTGAAGAGCGCGGCTCTTTCAAACGCTTCTGCGAATTACTCGGGAAAAGAAACGTTACTGAATTTAACTATCGCATTGGCGATCAAAGCGAAGCCCATATTTTTGTGGGTATCAGCACGCAAAAAGCGGGTGATAGCGACACGATTGCAAAGCATTTCCGCAAAGCAAAATTCGCAACAATTGATCTCACCCATGATGAGTTAGCAAAATCACATTTACGCCATATGGTTGGCGGACATTCTGCGCTCGCTAAAGATGAATTGCTCTACCGTTTTGAATTCCCAGAGCGCCCAGGTGCATTGATGAAGTTCTTAACCAGTATGGCCCCCAACTGGAACATTAGCTTGTTCCACTATCGCAATCACGGGGCTGACTATGGGCGCATTCTGATTGGTATTCAGGTTCCTAAAAATGAGCAGAATAAGTTCCAAAAATTCTTAGCTACATTAGGCTACCCACACTGGGATGAGAGTAACAACCCGGCCTATCGCCTGTTCCTTAAATAAGATTTAATACAGAAGACCAATACCTTCATGTCATATACGCTTACCGGAAAACTTGTCGTTGCGATCTCTTCGCGCGCCCTGTTTGATTTCGAGGAAGAAAATCGCATCTTCGAATCCACCGATGACAGCGCTTATATGAAGTTACAGTTAGAACGTCTTAGTGAGGCTGCTCAAAAAGGGGTGGCGTTCCCACTAGTAAAAAAACTACTTGCCTTTAATGAAGAGGGTGACCAGCGGGTAGAGGTAGTGATTCTCTCTCGCAACGATCCAGTCAGCGGGCTGCGTGTATTCCGGTCTGCCGAGCATCATGGATTACATCTTGAACGTGGTGTATTTACTAGAGGTAGACCACCGTATCATTACCTGCGCTCCCTACATGCCAACCTCTTCTTGTCTGCTAATGAGGATGATGTACGCGCAACGATTGATGCAGGCTTCCCTGCAGCGCGCGTGTATCCGGAATCCAGCAAGACTGCCGAGTCTCATCCCAATGAGATCCGCATCGCTTTTGACGGAGACGCAGTCCTTTTCTCCGATGAAGCCGAACAAGTCTTCCAAAAAAAAGGTCTTGAGGCATTTGTCGATCACGAGAGCAAAAAGGTGGATATTCCATTGCCTCCTGGCCCGTTTAAACCATTACTAGAAGCGCTACATAGGCTACAACGTTCCACTAGTGAAAACGGTATGCGCATTCGCACCGCCCTAGTAACAGCGCGCTCTGCTCCTGCTCACGAACGCGCAATTCGTACCTTGATGGCATGGGGTATTGATGTGGATGAAGCAATGTTCTTGGGTGGCCTCTCGAAGAGCGAGTTTTTACGAGAATTCGAACCTGACTTTTTCTTTGATGATCAAACAGGCCATTGCCAATCGGCGGCTTCTGTTGCACCAACAGGCCATGTCGTCTCAGGCGTATCGAATAAACCCAAGAAGTAAGTAAGCGAACTACTGCAATGGCAATGTTACCTCTCGGACAATCAACACAGTATCCAGATCAATATGATCCAAGCTTGTTATTTCCCATTCCAAGAATTGAGAACAGAACAAAGCTGGGTCTCAAAGAAAATCAAGCCTTGCCATTTACAGGTGTCGATATATGGAATGCATTTGAATTAAGTTGGCTTAACCAAAAAGGCAAGCCGCAGATTGCTTTGGCAGAATTTCAGATTCCCGCAGACTCGCCAAACATGATTGAGTCCAAATCATTTAAGCTATATCTAAACAGCCTGAATAGCGCAGTCTTTGCAGATGAGAATGCAGTTAAAGAAAGGCTAATTGCAGACTTATCTGCGCTTGCTGGCAGTAAGATCGCCACACGTATCAGCCTAACTGAGGCCATCTCCAAAAAAGGGATGCAAGAAATGGGTGGGATTTTGATGGATAGATTGGATATTGAAGTAGATCCCAACCTGCCAGCAGACCCAAGCCTACTAAGCGTCAATGAATCTTTTGGCCCTATCGAACAATGCTTGGTATCTCACTTACTTAAATCTAACTGCCCGGTTACTGGTCAACCAGACTGGGCGAGCGTACAAATTCGCTATCAAGGACGCCCTATTTTGGAAGAGGGTCTCTTACGCTACCTCATTGGGTTTAGGAACTTGGGTGAGTTTCATGAGCATTGTGTTGAAACTATCTTTACTGATATCAAGCGTCAGTGCAAACCAGAAAAGCTATCTGTCTATGCGCGCTACACAAGGCGTGGTGGCTTAGACATCAACCCATTTCGCACCGATTACAACTCCCCTTGGCCAGAGAATATTCGGCACGCTAGACAATAAAACCCAGAGCCAACTTAAAAGCTTTAGGCAAATAAAAACCCCTTGTAGGAAATCCTAGAAGGGGTTTTCTATTAAAACCATCACAAAGAAGTGATGCTTGATCAATGCTTAAAACGGAATATCGTCATCCATTGCGCCAAGTGATGCAGCGTTTGATGATGCTGGAGCAGACTGCTCAGCCGGCTTTGAGCGGCTATAGCTCTCGCCACCATCACCACTTCCGCCTACTGGCTTACCACCAAGCATTTGCATAGTTTCTGCAACGATCTCTGTGGAATACTTTTCTTGGCCACTAGCGTCAGTCCATTTGCGTGTACGCAAACGACCTTCAACATAAACCTGTGAACCCTTTTTAAGGTACTGACCAGCGATTTCTGCGAGCTTGCCAAAGAATGCAACACGGTGCCATTCTGTGGTTTCTTTCATTTCACCAGTTTGCTTGTCTTTGTAGCGATCAGATGTTGCTACTGAAATGTTTGTAACGGCGTCGCCGCTTGGCATGTAACGAGTTTCTGGATCGCGACCTACGTTACCTACGATGATGACTTTATTTACCGAAGCCATGTTGTCTCCCGAAGAAAAATACTGCTGTTATTACTACTAAAAATAAACTACTCACTTTTATTTAATCAATTCAGCTACGGCTGCGTCTTTGCTGGTAATTCACGCATCGACCACGCAATTATAAGCCAGCAAACTAAGAGTACGGCACCCGTCACAAAGACCGATAAATCACCATGGCTATCCATCAAATAGCCTCCAATAGCAGCGCCAGCAAATAAGCCTATTGATTGTGTAGTGTTGTAAACACCTAAGGCTGTGCCCTTAGATTCTTTAGCAAAACGCGAAACTAAGGATGGTTGTAAGGCTTCCAGCAGGTTGAATCCTACGAAATAAACTAACAAAGCAATAGCAATTGACGTAACAGAGGCGCTGTTCGTAAACAAAAATTCAGCAATCAATAACAGTACGATTGCAATAAGCATAATCGTACGAAGTTGCTGCTTCTTCTCACCAAAAATCAGGATGGGCGCCATAAAGAAAAAAGATAGTAAAACTACTGGGAGATAAATTTCCCAATGCGAAGACAGGGGCAATCCTGCTTGTACTAGTAAACGTGGCACCACTAAGAACATCGCCACCTGGGTTGCATTCAATACAAATACACCAACATTCAAACGCATCAACTCGGGACGAAAAAATACCTCCTTCAAGGAGGCTTGCTGAACTTTGACTTCAGGATGAGTACTTGGTAAAACGTAATACGTCACCAACATTGCTATCACCCCAAGAATCGCCAACACAATAAACATTCCACTTAAGCTAATCACTCGGTAAATGGGTGCGGCAATTACCAAGGATAGTGCGAATGAGAGTGCAATACTTCCACCCACCAAAGCCATAGCCCGAGTTCGTACTTGTTCACGCGTGAGATCGGCAACCCATGCAGAAACTGCGGCTGATATCGCTCCAGCCCCCATAACACCCCGCCCAATGGCAATCCATAACAAATCATCCTTAGCGGCAGAAATCAAAGCACCGGCAATAAACAAGGAAAGGCCCCATAAAACCACTGGTTTGCGGCCAATTCGGTCGGATAAACGCCCCAAGGGGATATGAAAACAGGCCTGAACAATATTGAATATTCCGAGGGTCAAACCCACCAAAAAGGCCTGTTCACCCCCAGGCAAGCCCCGTGCATGAATGCTAAAGATGGGCAATAGCAAGAAAAGGCCTAGCATGCGGAGGCCAAAGATGCCTGCTAAGGCCAGAGTAGAGCGAAGTTCAGAAGGATTCATGGGAAAGAGCTATATTAACAAGTTACGCTAAAAAATCATGAATAACGAAATCAAGATCCGCGGTGCCCGCACCCACAACCTCAAAAACATCAATCTAGACATTCCTAGGGAGAAACTTGTTGTCCTTACTGGCTTATCGGGTTCAGGAAAGAGCTCACTCGCTTTTGACACTCTATATGCCGAAGGGCAACGTCGCTATGTTGAATCTCTCTCGGCATATGCCCGACAGTTTTTACAACTCATGGAAAAGCCAGACGTCGATACGATTGAGGGGCTTTCACCAGCGATTTCGATTGAGCAAAAAGCCACTAGTCACAACCCCCGCTCAACTGTAGGCACTGTTACTGAAATTCATGATTACTTGCGCTTGTTGTTTGCACGTGCAGGAACCCCGCATTGCCCAGATCATGATCTTCCTTTAGAGGCGCAGAGCGTTTCTCAAATGGTCGACACTGTGTTGTCGATGCCTGAAGATACGAAGCTGATGATTCTCGCTCCAGTAGTAAGTGAGCGTAAAGGTGAATTCGTAGATCTCTTTCAAGACTTGCAGGCACAAGGCTTTGTGCGCTTTCGTGTGCGCTCTGGTGGCGGCACTGCAAACGTTGCCAAAGCAGAAATTTTTGAGGTCGATCAATTACCGGCACTCAAGAAAAACGATAAGCACTCGATTGAAGTAGTAGTTGATCGTATTAAAGTGCGTCCCGATATTCAGCAGCGTTTAGCGGAATCTTTTGAGACAGCTTTACGTCTAGCCGATGGCAAGGCCATGATTGTGGATATGGATACTGGCAAAGAAATGATTTTCTCTAGCAAGTTTGCATGCCCAGTTTGTTCATACTCTTTACAAGAACTAGAGCCACGTCTCTTCTCTTTTAACAACCCAATGGGCGCCTGCCCTTCTTGTGACGGCTTAGGTCATCAGTCTTTCTTTGATCCAAAGCGCATCGTTGCTCACCCAGATTTATCACTAGCCTCTGGCGCCATTAAAGGCTGGGATCGTCGTAATCAGTTCTATTTCAAATTACTACAAACGCTTGCTAAGCATGGTGGTTTTGATGTTGAGAAGCCATTTGAGACGCTGAACAAGAAACAGCAAGATCTCATTCTCTTGGGCTCTGGTGATGTCACTATTCCGTTTGAGTACATCAACGAGCGAGGCAAAAATAGTATTCGCGAACATGCCTTCGAAGGTATTGTTGCGAACTTTGAAAGACGCTATCGCGAAACAGACTCCATGACTGTTCGCGAAGAACTATCACGTTATCAGAATGTACAAACTTGCCCAGAATGTAACGGCAGCCGTTTACGTAAGGAGGCACGCTTTGTCAAAGTGGGTGAGAAGAAACAATCTCGTGCAATTTATGAGATCAGTGCTTTACCTCTAAAAGAAGCTAAAGAATATTTCGAGACTCTTGAACTCAAAGGCGCTAAGCGCGAAATCGCTGACAAGATCGTCAAAGAGATTGGCGCACGTTTACGCTTCTTAAATGATGTAGGTCTAGACTACCTCTCCCTTGAGCGTAGTGCCGATACTCTCTCAGGAGGAGAAGCCCAACGTATTCGACTGGCAAGCCAGATTGGCTCTGGCTTAACGGGGGTGATGTATGTATTGGATGAGCCTTCGATTGGCTTGCATCAACGCGATAACGATCGCTTGATCGGCACACTTAAACACTTACGTGATTTAGGTAATAGTGTTTTAGTCGTTGAGCATGACGAAGATATGATTCGCGCCTCTGACTGGGTAATTGATATTGGTCCTGGTGCTGGTGTTCATGGTGGCGAAGTGGTTGCCCAAGGCACGCCGGCGGAAGTAGAGGCTAATCCTAACTCCTTAACAGGCGCTTATCTCGCTGGCCGTGAAGCCATTGCAGTTCCAGAAAAACGCATCCCAGTAAATGATCGCTTTTTAGAAATTATTGGTGCTCGTGGCAATAATTTGCAATCAGTACACGCAAAGATTCCCGTAGGCTTGTTAACCTGCGTTACTGGCGTATCAGGTTCTGGTAAATCTACTCTCATCAATGACACCCTGCATCATGCAGTCGCTCAACACCTCTATGGCTCCAATGCAGAGCCCGCAGCTCACGATGCAATCAAGGGTTTAGAGCACTTCGACAAGGTCATTAGCGTTGATCAATCCCCGATTGGCAGAACCCCACGCTCTAACCCAGCTACCTATACAGGCTTATTTACACCAATTAGAGAACTCTTTGCAGGCGTTCCTGCATCACGTGAACGGGGTTATGAAGCTGGTCGCTTCTCTTTTAACGTGAAGGGTGGTCGCTGTGATTCTTGTGAAGGCGATGGCGTTCTCAAAGTAGAGATGCATTTCTTGCCTGACGTTTATGTTCCGTGTGATGTTTGTCACGGCAAACGCTACAACCGTGAAACTTTAGACATTCGCTACAAGGGTAAGAACATTCATGAAGTGTTGTCGATGACCATCGAACAAGCGCATGAATTTTTTGAAGCAGTTCCCGTAGTAAAGCGCAAACTCAAAACCTTATTAGATGTTGGCTTAGGCTATGTGAAGCTTGGGCAAAGCGCAACCACCTTATCCGGTGGTGAAGCGCAACGCGTGAAACTCTCTCTTGAGCTTTCTAAGCGTGATACCGGCAGAACCCTATATATTCTGGATGAACCAACTACTGGTTTGCATTTCCATGACATTCAGTTACTACTTACAGTGATTCAAACACTTAAGAAGCAAGGCAACACGATTGTCATCATTGAGCACAACTTAGATGTGATTAAGACGGCTGATTGGATTATTGACTTGGGGCCTAAAGGTGGAGCTGGCGGTGGGCAAATTATTGCTACTGGTACACCTGAAGATGTGGCTAAAAACGAATTGAGTTTTACGGGGCACTACTTGGCGCCCTTACTCACTCGCAAAGCTCCTACTCCCGCAGCCAGTAAAAAGAAAAAGTAGGACTAGAAAAAGATAGCAATAAAGTATTGCTTGACCTCAGAGTAATTTAGCTTCGGCTAAATCAGTCGCTTCTGAATTACCTGAGATCACCAAAATATCATTAGCCTCAAGCTTGAGATCTGGAACAGGGTCTAACTTCACATAATCTGCGTTTCGACCTTTGCGACGCACTGCCTGAACATTCACGCCCTCTTTCTCCAGATCAAGCTCGCCAAGACTTTTGCCAATCGCTTGTGAATGCGGTAACAAGGTAATGGCGTGTAAACGCCAAGATTCATTTGAGCCAAAGTCATCGTCAGCCGAACCCCTAAAGTAGCCCCGCAACAAACTATAGCGCTCTTCCCTTGCTGTTGTAATGCGACGCACTACCTTACGCATAGGTACACCCATGATCAGCAGAACATGGGAAGCGATCATTAAGCTGCCTTCAATTAACTCAGGCACTACTTCAGTGGCTCCGGCAGCTTGCAACTTAGCGATGTCAGCATCATCTCTTGTACGCACCAACACAGTCATGCCTGGACGCAAGTGTTCCACTTGGCGAAGAACTCGCATGCTAGCAGCAGTATCTGCATAGGTGATCACTACTGCCTTTGCCCTAGAAAGACCTGCGGCAACTAAATAATTTTCACGACTCGCATCACCGTAGACCACATTGTCACCAGCAGCTGCGGCTTCTTTAACGCGGTCAGGATCCAAATCCAAAGCAATGTAAAGAATTTTTTCTTGATCAAGCATGCGTGCCAAACTTTGACCTGAGCGACCAAATCCACAAATAATGACGTGGTTTTCATTACGAACACTTTTGGAAGCAACCCGAGTTAATGCAAGTGATTGCAACAACCATTCATTGCTAGAAAAGCGCATCGCAATACGATCGCTATATTCAATCAAGAACGGGGCGCAGAACATTGAGATTAGCATTGCTGCTAATACCGCCTGACTCAAGATGGGGTCAATCAAATCTAATCCATCAATTTGATTCAACAACACAAAGCCGAATTCACCTGCTTGCGCTAGACATAATCCAGTTCGAATCGAAATGCCAGTACTTGAACCAAAGGCTCGTGATAACAGGGCAATCAGGCCGAACTTAAAGACTAAGGGGCCAAGCAGTAAAACCAAAACCAGCAACCATTGCTCACGAATGACATTGAAATCAAGCAACATGCCAATCGTAATAAAGAAGAGGCCAAGCAAGACATCACGGAAAGGTTTGACGTCTTCTTCCACTTGATGTCGATAAGGTGTTTCAGAAATCAACATGCCTGCCAAAAATGCGCCAAGTGCCAGTGATAAACCAAAGTGTTCGGTTAATCCAGCCATGCCCAAAACAATCAATAAGAGATTGAGCATGAAGAGCTCTTGTGAACGCAACTTAGCTACTAACCTAAACCAGTGACTCATCAAGCTTTGGCCAATGAAGAAAATCAATACCAAGGCAATGGTGATTTTGATGGATGCTGCTGTAAGCGCTACAAACAAGTCTGAAGGATTTTTTCCGAGTGATGGCAATAGGATCAGCAGGAAGACCACCGCCAAGTCTTGGAACAACAAAATACCCACTACATTGCGTCCATGCTCCGTCTCCAATTCGGCGCGATCGGAGATCAGCTTGGTGACAATCGCTGTTGAAGACATTGCTAGTGCACCACCCAACGCGATCGCAGCATGCCATGAAATGGGATAAATCCAGTTCATCAAAAGACTTGCTGGAACTGCTAGCAACATCGTCAAAATGACCTGGCTACCGCCCAAACCAAATACGATGGACCGCATAGCCCGAAGCTTATGCAGATTAAATTCCAGGCCAATTGAGAACATTAAGAAAACCACGCCAAATTCAGCCAAATACTTCACTGTGGCTGAATCATTTGCCAGGCCAAGGGCATGGGGACCAATCAGCACCCCAATGGCCAAATAGCCCAAAATAGGCGGTAAACCAAAATAGCGGAAAATAACCACTCCGGCCACACCCGAGGCCAAGAGAATGAGGGTTAATTGAAGGACTGACGGCATATACTTACTCGATGATAGCTAAGACTCGTGAACGTACCCTAAAGCTTGC
>CANCPL010000028.1:0-25898 GCA_947380065.1 Burkholderiaceae bacterium
TTCTTCGGTGCAGCTCGTAATATTGAGGAAGGTGGCTCATTAACCATCATTGCTACCGCTTTGATTGAAACCGGTAGCCGTATGGATGACCTCATTTATGAAGAGTTCAAAGGTACCGGCAATATGGAAGTTCACCTTGAGCGTCGCTTGGCTGAACGTCGTGTTTATCCTTCAATTAACCTTAACAAGTCCGGTACCCGCCGTGAAGAGCTCTTGGTTAAAGCGGAGAACCTCCAGAAGATCTGGGTATTGCGCAAATTGCTGGCAGATATGGACGATATCGAGGCAATGAACTTTATCGTTGACAAGCTCAAATCGACCAAAAACAATGGTGAATTCTTCGACCTAATGCGTCGCGGAGGCTAATTTAGATCCCCTTAGGGGCGATTTAAAGACCTAAAGGGGCTTTTTAGCCCCTTTTGCACACCTAAACAGCGCTGTGTTGTTGATTTCATGGCATAATTTCGTTCTTGCTGCACCCTTAACTGCTTTTAAAACCTGGGAAAGTATTTAAGTCAATTCGACTTTAACGGCTACCCGCTCATAGGACTCAACATGAAACCTGGCATTCACCCCGAATATCGCGAAATCGTCTTTGTAGACGTTTCCAATAACTTCAGCTTCAAAACTCGCTCCACTATGTCCACTAAAGAGAAAATCAAGTGGGAAGATGGTAACGAATATCCATTGGCCAAGATCGAGACTTCATCTGAGTCACACCCTTTCTACACTGGTACCCAGAAAATTATGGATACCGCTGGTCGTGTTGAGAAATTCCGTCAGAAATTCGGTACTAAAGCTGTTGCTAAAGCTACTGGTGATGGCGCTGCAAAAACAGCTGAGAAAAAAGCTGCTGCTGCAGAAGCTAAAGCTGCTGAAAAGCCAGCTAAGAAGAAGGCTTAAACCACTTCTATTCGCAGGGTATGTTAAATACCTGCACTGCGAGATAATCAAGGCAGCGTTTGCTGCCTTTTTTATTTTGAATTTCACCCATGGTCAAACTTACCGCCGCCGCCACTAAATCGATTCCGCGCATTGTTATTTTTGCGTTGACCTTGGCTTATGGTTTTACCGGCCTCTTCTTTCGGGACCCCTGGAAGAATGAAGATGCCATTGGCTTTGGTGGCATGTGGACTCTCTTTCGCGGAAACTCAATTGATTGGCTGGTTCCACACCTAGCTGGTCGCGAAATCTCGCTTGGCGCACCTCTGCCGTATTGGATGGGCGCAACATTAATTAAATGGTTTGGCCCATTTATAGGTGCTGCTAATGCCGCGCGCATATATGCAGCCATTTGCTTCTTTGCTGCCGCTCTAGCGATTTGGTATGCAACCTATTTATTGGGTCGTCGTCGTGAGGTCCAACCAATGGCATTAGCCGTTGGCGGTCAACCAGACATGAAGAGTTATGGCATGACTTTGGCTGATGGCGCACTGCTGATTTTCTTGGCGTGCGTTGGGCTTGCTCAACGCGCTCACGAAACAACGCCGATGATGGCGCAGCTCATGGGTATCAGTATCGTGCTGTATGGCACAGTGCGTGGTTTAGATAAACCTTGGCAAGGCGGCTTATGGACTGGTCTTGGTATTGCTATCGTATCGCTATCTAGCAATCTCACACTAAGCTTAATCATCGTTACATCCACGATCATTGCGGTAATTGCTAGCAATGCAAAGTTACGTTTTCGTTGGACCCTTACGAGCACTGTTCTGGGCTTAATTGGTTTTGCAATTTGGCCAATCCTTTGGTATTTGGCCGATCTCCCTACGCAGTGGCGACATATCGCCGAAGAAGGTTGGCGCAATGTTCCAGAAATGCGCTCTACCCCATCAATCGAGTCGCTGGGTTTTTTGAGTGTGAACTTCTGGGCCTATGCCTGGCCAGTTTGGCCTCTTGCGATAGTCTCTCTTGCACACTGGGGTCGCGTTAAAGAAGCAGGCGCATGGCGTGCTCCACACCTAGTAATCCCATTGAGTTTATTTATTGGCAGCTTAATTTATGTCTTGTTCCGCCTCGAAGCAAATGAACATGACTTGATGATTTTGATTCCAGGTCTTTCTATCATTGCTGCATTTAGCCTACCCGTTCTCAAGCGTAGTGTGATTAGTTTTATTGACTGGTTTGCGATGTTCAGCTTTACGCTGATTGCCCTCGCCATTTGGATTATTTGGTTAGCAAAAGTGACTGGTTATCCAGAGACAACTGCGGCCAATATTGCACGTCTGCTACCGGGTTTCGAGAGTCAATTTAATGTATTGGCTTTTATCATCGCGCTGGCGATTACTGGCTTATGGTTGGCAGTAGTACGCTGGAGAACTTCGCGTGCCCCGAAAGAAATTTGGCGCTGCCTCATCATTTCAGCTTCTGGCACTACTTTGATGTGGGTACTCCTGATGACTTTGTGGCTGCCCACCATTAATTACGCTAAAACGTATCGACAAGTTTCTGCACGCTTAGCCCAAGTAGTCCCGGCTGGCGGTGGCTGTATCGATACAAGCAACCTTGGCTCTGCACAGTTAGCCTCTTTTGAATACTTTTCCAAACTCAATTTACGCGATGATCCCGATTGCCCATGGATGCTGACCCACAGCCAATCTGAGGCAAAAGCATATGCACAACTGAACAATAAAAAGTTGACCCTACTTTGGGAAGATCGTCGCGCAGCGGACCGCGATGAACGTCTGCGCCTCTACGAAGTTATCCCCGAATAAATCGTGCTGCACTTTAAATTATCGCGTCTTCGCGAGGATATTCCCTCCTTACTAAAACTAGCTGGACCTTTATTAATTGGTCAGCTCGCCGTAATTGCGTTTGGGGTACTAGATACTGCCATGACTGCACGTTACTCTGCCGAAGATTTGGCGGCGCTTGCAATGGCTTCAGCCATCTTTATCAGTATTTACGTTGGCTTAACTGGAGTGATCTCGGCTCTTGCACCAATTGCAGGGCAACTATTTGGCGCTAAACGTTTTGCAGAGATCGGCGAAGAAGTACGGCAAGCTACCTGGCTTGCCTTAGGTCTTACCGGATTGGGTTGCTTTATTTTGCTCAATGCCGATCACTTACTAGCAATCTCGCAAGTGAATGAGGCTATCGAAGGTAAAGCAAAGCTGTATCTGAATATCTTGGCACTAGGGTTACCAGCGAGTATGGCTATGCGTGTATTGATGGCGCTTCATAATGCTGTCTCGCGTCCTACTGTCATTACTGTGGTGCAAATCATTGGGCTTGCATTGAAATTACCCTTAAACCTACTTTTCATATATGGAGGTTTTGGTATCGAGGGTATGGGTGGGCCAGGCTGCGCTGTGGCTACCGTGATCATTAACTGGTCTTGGCTACTGATGACTCTGAGCTTTGTAATATTTGATCGCTTTTACAGGCCATTTAAGATTTTTGCCCGCTTTAGCATGCCGGATTGGCATCGCATTTGGACATTACTAAAGCTAGGTGCACCGATCGGCTTTAGCTACTTGATTGAAGTCACTTCTTTCACTTTTATGTCTTTATTTATCGCCCGCCTTGGGACCACGGCATTAGCAGGCCATCAAATTGTGGCAAACATGGGTACCGTGATTTATATGGTGCCACTATCACTCTCGATTGCGACCATGACCTTGGTATCGCAATCTATTGGTGCCAATAAGCCTGAGCGTGCTGAAGAAATTGGTTGGTCATCTGTATTTTTCACAACTACACTTTGCGTCACCATTGGCATTGCAGTATGGTTGTTGAGAATTCAGTTACTTGACCTATATGATCCACCAGCAGAGGTGAAGGCATTTGCCATACCCCTCTTCTTGTTTATTGCGTTTTACCAAGTCTTTGATGCATTACAAATCACTGCAGCATTTATTCTGCGGGCCTATCGTATTGCGTTTCTGCCTATGGTAATTTATGCCGGCTCTCTCTGGGGTGTGGGCTTAGGTGGTGGCTACCTCATGGGATTCAATGTATTCGGTAATACGCCTATATTCTTGCAAGGTGCTAATGGCTTCTGGGCAGGCAATAGCTTAAGTTTAGGTTTGGCCGCATGCTTCTTGCTCTATCTCTTTAGAAGAACGGCGGAGCGCTATGAGAAAACGCATCCGCCGGTAGAGGTTTAATACAAACTCATTTGTTGCTTACCTTTATTTGTAAACCTTCAAGGTAGAAGCATCATCATCTAAGCGTCTTTTGAGATTGCGCGCTTGCCCTGCTGATCCAGGATTATTAGTAATAAAGTTTTGATCAGCCAAGTGCTTACGGACATCTTCTGCCAAATCTAAAGAAGCTAACTTCATCAACTTCGCCGTGCTTGGCTTGTGTTCTGTATCCCTGCCATCGATCTGAACATCCTTGCCTTCACCTGACGCTACAAAGGAAGCTACGATTTGAGTAGATTTAGCATCGATGATATTAAAGTCTACCGTTACCTCAAGCGTTACTTGCTGTGAGGTAGATTTTGTTCCAGGAATGTCAGAAACGTTATTCGTAGTCGAGATTTCAGCCAAAACACCATACAGGACGTAGTCTGCATCGCCAAAATCGCCAGCCTTAATACGCTTCACAATATCAAAATACTCATCGCCTTGATTGGGAGCCGCAGGAGTCGATTTAGCCTGCACCACCTTATAACCAGACTTAATGAGTAAGCCACGAATCGGGTTAGCCAGATAGCGCAACTCACCGTATTCATTATTGGTTTGATAGCCAGACTTCTTCATGCTTTGGGTGTTGGCACTTGAGGAGCTATTGCTCGGCGTTGATGCATCAACTATGGGCGCAGGAGGTGCAGCTGTGCCAGGGCTAGTCGCCTTAGGATCAGACAGATTAGTGAACTTCACTGGAAACGCAGATGAATTGGCACCACCAGTGAGGGCAGAGGCATCCGCTTTATCAGCATCAATCTCAATTGTCTTAGGCGTAATCGTAGAAGAAATACTGTTATCAGTCGTTGTTCTAGTTTCTTCGATATACGTTAAGTTCTTACCTTCTTTTTTAAAGTAGATATCAGTTACAGCGATTGACTTGGAGTCCGCCTTCAGGGCTTCTGCAGTAATCACTGGGTTCTTAGGTGGATCTGCTGGAACTTGACCCACCATCGCAGACTCCGCGACAGGGGCAGGCGGCTTGGAAGCGCAGCCAGCCAAAAAAACTAGACTTACACTCGCGCAAGCTAACAAGATTTTTCTCATGAATAACTCAATCCTTAACTAAATTTTTGTAGCGTCTTAGCGCGTAGCAGTTTTACGAATCTCTTTTTCGTCAGCCCACTCGAGCAAACCAGATTCGTTGTTAATGAGATTCAAATTAAAGACGTAGTAAACATCCTTAACGTCCTTGGTATTCTTCACAATAGATGCAATCGATCCCTCGATACGATATTGCGCGCCCTGCATATTGCCAGTCTTTGCAATCGTGCTGTTCTTATAAAGCCCTGACTGATTCTGACGCTTGAGCTCATCAGTCTGATTTTGCATTTCAGTAACACTGACCGCAAATCGTACCTGACCACTCTTCATGAGTTGCGTTCTGATCTTATCGGTTATTACGCGTGTATCAATGTATTCAGAAGTCTTATTCTTCACGTCTGCCAGCGTTACAATCGGCGCATCCTTGCTTCCAGAGATCGCTTTTGATTGCAACAATGATCTCGTCATTGCCTCAGCAATCATCTGTAGATCTGTCGATCCGTAGTCAGCATTCACGGTCTCAACAGCTTTAGCATCGCCGTAGCGAACCTGTGGACCAGAGCAAGCTGCAAGCGCTGCTACTGATAATGCGATGGCAGAGAAGCGAATAGTTTTAGTGTTCATGATCATCCTTAATAAGCCCTAATATCTTTTTTATATTGAATGTTTGCTTGATTTTTATTTTATGGTTACTTGTACTGGTTTAATTCAAAGCGAAAGTCAGTAGCATCAGGTGTTGGGGCTATCCCCATAATAACGGTCGACTGCCCCTTTCCCACCGTTACAGGCTTCCATGCCTCTTCATCTGTCACAGTCATGCCGTTTTTACCAATCCACTTAAATCGATAAGAAACCAGATTTGATTTACTGTCATTTTGAATAGTCACTTGCGCCGTTAGGACACCATTACGAACTAGACTTCTCATATCGGTAATTTGAATGCTATCGGTATCACCCATGCGTACCGTCATATCCTTCATTGATGGGGTTGAGCTACATGCTACTAAAGCAAGTGCCGTCATCAGGATTGCAAGGTATTTTTTCATCTGAATCTTTCCTAATTAAAAAGCTGCTGAAAGCTATTTAGCAGATTGGGTGGCTCGTAAGGCTTCGCCTCTTCTATATTACCGCTAGCAGGACTATTGCCGGGAGTTGGAGTTGGGGTTAGATTGGGGCTAGAAACCGGGACAAGAACTGCAGAAGCTGCCTGTATTGTTACAGGTAACACACTAGCAGGCTCAGTAGGGATAGCTACTGGAGGGATGCTGAAAACTGGTGCTTTGGGTGGAAGTGCGGCCGGGTCATTTGAGGTTAGTACTGTTGCTTGATTTCTGAACATGCGGATATACACCACGTTATAGCCACCTACCAAGTTGACGATCTGAGAAGCGATTACTCCAGATGGTAAGGTGTACTTGAGAACAGTGGGCCCTATTGGCAAACCCATTCTGGCCATATAGGTTTGCGCAGGCAAGGTTGACCAATGTCGCACATCAGTCACATTGATTGCTTGCAGACCATATCCCGTAATCAATCCTGCAATAGCGCCAATGAAAGCGGCACCGCCATTATTTTGGTTGTTCTGGTTATTTCTATTGGCTGCCTGCTGTGCAGCGCGATCTGCTGCATATTGTGCAGCCAAGGAAACGAGTGCCCTGGAGGAAGCCCTTAAAACATAGGCCGGCATTTGATCATGCAAGTTCTTGCGAGCCATGGCATCGATGTTTGCCACCAACTCTGGATTGGCAACCTTATCACCAAGCTGAACCATGGTTGGCCGATAACGCTCGGTAGACTTTTCAATCACCGGAAAAGTGAGAGTGACTAATTTTGGATTGCCGCCGATATTAAAAGATTGGCTAATTTGATAAGGAATGATTTTAGGCATATATCCCGTATCAATCATGATCAAAGTATCGGCAAAGGATTTTTTAGCTTGATTAGCAATATTGGAATCGAGCTTGGCAATACTAGTTTTAAAAAAGTTCACCTGTGGTCTTAACTCAATTGCTAGGCGATAACCTGGTGCAGCCAAACTGGCCTCTCCTTGAGACTCGTGAATAAAGCCAGACAAGTAATATGCGCCAGGATTCTGATAAGAATTCTTGAGGCTACGCGTTTCCTCATCATCTAATAAATTAATGGGATAGCCGTTAATATTTTCTATACGACTAGTAGCGCCCCGAGTATTAGGATTAGATTGTTGATCACGCTCTACGTTTGATATCGCAGCAACTTGGCTTTGAATCAGCTCTTCAATTACTTTCTCGCGCTGCGCCATTTTTTTGGCTTCCACCATCGCATCATTCCAGCGGCCTTGAGAGAGATGATTTAATGCCAAAGTCTGACTTAATAAACTCACTTCATATGGCTTAGGATCGTACTCGCTGCTAAAGCCTTCAGACAAAACATAAGAGCTCGCTCCAGAGAAGGAACGCCTGAGTTTGTCGCCAGTAGTGACCTCCCAACGACTAACCAGTTGGTCAGCAGCCAGCAGGTTTTGAGTGCTACTCGGAATCTGAGAAGAGCCTTGTAATCTCTGAACTTCGCCCAGTTCCATGTAATACAGAGTATTCTTATCTTTAAATGCACCTTGTATGGCAGCTGCTGTATTTTGCAGGTCGCCGTTCTTAAACTGCTCCTTGGACTCATTCATTTTGATTTGCTGGGTTTGCGTAGCGCAGCCCACCAATAAGCAAACAAGTAAAGTTGCCCCAAATTTAGAACAGTCTAATGCTAATAATTTAGGCAAATTTAGGGACTTGAAAATGGGGTAATGAGTAGAAAGTGATTTCAAGCGTATGGTTCTCATTCCTTTAACGCTTGAAAATAGGCTGGGGCTGACAAGAAAATCTCTTTATTGCGCTGATTTTTACTCTAATTTTGCACCTGATTGCTGTACCACCCTACCCCATTTGCTTGCTTCGGCGGCAATCAACCTAGAAAGCTCTTTGGGGCTGCCTGGAGCAGGATCTAAACCGCTAGTCAAAAGACGTGATTTAACCTCTGGGTTATTCAAGGTTTGTTGCACCATCTGATTCAGGCGCTTTTGAATATTGGGCGGCAGATTTGCTGGTGCCATCAAAGAAAACCAAGATATCGCCTCAAAACCCGTCAGACCTTGCTCAGCTAAGGTTGGAATTTCAGGAGCGGCGTGCGAACGCTTTAGTGTAGTGACTCCTAAAGCCTGAACCTCTCCCGCTTTAATGAGAGCCAAAGAGGAGGAAAGATTATCAAAGAGCATCGAGATGCGACCACTTAGTAAGTCTGGCAAGGATTGCGCGCGACCTTTGTATGGAATATGCCGTATCTGTACACCAGCCATTTCTTTAAATAATTCACCAGACATATGCAGTGAAGTACCAATACCCGATGATCCAAAAGTCAACTGGCCTGGTTTTGCTTTTGCTAGTTCAATTAATTCATGGAGATTGTTCACGCCTAATTTTTTATTGACGATTAATACATTCGGCGTGCTGGCTAAAAAACTAATGGGCGTGAAATCCTTTACAGGATCAAAAGACATCTTTTCGTAAAGAGCGCCATTGATTGCATGGATGCCTACTGTACCAATGAGCAAGGTATAGCCATCGGGCTCGCTCTTAGCAACCAAATCAGCACCAATATTGCCGCCATAGCCAGGACGATTTTCCACTAGCACCGGCACACCCAAAGTTTGCTGCCAACTTTCTGCTAAAACACGCGCCAAAATATCCGGTGCGCCTCCAGGGGTGAAGGTCACAATGATGCGAATGGCTTGCTTAGGCCAGGCAGCATTTTTCTGCTCAGCTTGTGCATGAGCCGGGAGCCCAATGGCCCACAACATCGATGCAATGAAGAAGCTCTTCAGAACTTTGGAGAATTGCATGTTAAAAATCAGGGCTAGACCGAATGGTCTAGATTAGAAGCCAAAGCGAGAGCGCAGCCACAACCAGCCCTCATACTTCACTGGATCATCAGCGCAAGGACCGACGCCACATTCCAGCAGCGTGGATACGAGATTACCCAAAACCAACAGAATAAAAGCAATGACTAATACATTTGCAAACCAAGAACGCGAACGAACCTCACGATTAGGCAGCATCAATAGCACTGCCAGTCCCATTAACAGGCCGGTATACCCCACATAAGCCCAGGTATAAAAATGGAGCTCTAAAAATGTTGCGCCAAATCCTTTGTCACCAGGCAGAATATGTAAAAACACCTGACGAAGTGAAACCATCATTCCGACTAAGCCGCCGATAATGCCCCAACCATAGTGAGAAGAGTGAGCACCAAAACGAATATTTAAAACCAATGCAAAACCAATAATCACAAATCCAATGCGTTGCATTAAGCATAGAGGGCAAGGAAGCTCACCAAAATACAACTGGTCTACAAATGCGTAGGAAAGCATACCAACGACGGCCAATAGTGCAAGCTGATTACCCAGTGACGCTAATGAAGGAAAAGAATGTCTGCTCACAATCAATTACAAACTAATGTTGAGATGGTCAGTTGCATGAACACGGAACCAAATTAAAAGGATTCCAACGGTAATCGCCAAAAGTATCAAACCCGCAATACGTTTCTCAAGCCAGACCAAAACAAGTCCTATAAAAGCCGTCAGAAAAGGTAGGAACATATACATAAGAGAATTCTAGCGCAGGACTCCATTAGTAGGGGTAATTCTGTAAATACAGGGCTTGGAGAAAGGTCTTTTGTTTAGAATGGATCCATGACTACAAGCCCTACCCCGCCATGCATCAATGTAGAGGTCAACGGAAAGATTGCGCGGGTCATATTTAATAACCCTAGCGCCCGCAATGCCCTGACTTGGCCAATGTATGAAGATCTCAAAAAGATCTGCGAAACCCTAGCAACCAATCCTAATATTAGGGTAGTTATTTTTAGGGGTGTCGGGGATAAAGCATTTGTTTCAGGAAGCGACATTCAACAGTTTGTTGATCTCAAAAAAAATGAAGCCTATGAAGTCGCTGTCGATCAGATCTTTGCCTCACTGCAACAACTCCCCATACCAACCATTGCCATGATTGAAGGGCTAGCTGTAGGCAGCGGTCTGTTAATTTCAACTGCTTGCGACTTTCGCGTATCCACTCCAGATGCCCGTTTTGGCATACCAGTAGCAAAGACTTTAGGAAACTGTTTATCGCCAAGCAATCTATCTTGGCTCGCAGCTCATTTAGGCGTTCCGACAGTCAAAAAAATGCTGTTGACTGCAGAACTGATCAAGGCATCAGAATTATTAGAGACGGGATTCTTGCATCAAATAGCAGCGTCTACGGAAATTGATTCTGCGACAAATACGCTGGCACATAAGTTAGCAACTCTTGCGCCGATTACTCAAAAAGCAAGCAAACTCACTCTAGCGCGCCTTCTTCAAAGCAATCTTCCAGACTGTACTGCGCTAATGCGTGAAACCTACAATAGCAATGACTTTAAAGAGGGGGTGAACGCTTTCTTGCAAGGTCGCTCACCGCAGTGGCTAGGACAATAAGTACCGCTCTTAGTCTAGCCCTTGGAATTTAAGAACTCCACGACCGTTTTTACAAATTGATCGGGTACCTCAACATGAGGTACATGACCCACATTTTCAATTGGAACCAATTTTGCATTCGGTATGGCCACCTGGGCTTTCTTGCCTAACTCAGGAAAATTACCCAAAGACTTCACTGCCTCCGGCGGCGCAAAGCGTCGGCCAAATACCGTACGGTCTTTTTGACCGATAACCAATAAGACTGGCATCTTTAATTGCGGTAAATCATTCACCACAGGCTTTTCTGCAATCATCTGATATGTCAAAACCGAAGTCTTTGCATAATCCGCATAGTCAGGGCCTTTTTGAACTCGCACGTAAACCTCTACAAACTTTTCATAGCTTGGTTGCCAGTTTGGAAAATAGCTCTGCAGAAAACGGCGATAGCTCGTTTCTGTTTGGGCCATCTCTAACCTGAGTAAGTCATCATTTTTCTGCGGGGGAATATCCTTGCTGTAATCCTCAAGCCCTAGAGGATTTTCGAGTACTAGTTTTTGTACGGTCTGCGGATATAGACGGGAAAAACGAATGCCCAGCATGCCACCCATGGAATTAGCAATCACTGCGACTCGTTGAATATTGAGGGACTTTAATAAAGCCTGGGTATTCAACGCTAAATCATCGAAGTGATATTCAACATCTGGCTTGGTAGATTTTCCAAAGCCAATCTGGTCAGGTGCTATTACGCGATAGCCGGCCTTAGACAGGCCCGCAATCGTTGGCGCCCAATAATCGCTGGAGAAATTCTTCCCATGAAACAAGAGTACTACACCCTTTGGCTTACCTAGTGCTGCTACATCCATATACATCATGCTAGCGGGCTGCCCTTGTAAAGAGGTCTTAAATTCTTTTAGAGGATATGGGTAAGGCCATTTACTGATGCGTAAATCTAAGGGGGTTGCGTTGGCATAAAGACTGACTGCGGGACTCACTACAGGACTCACTACGGGGGTTGAAGATGCGTGTTCAGAGCTAGCGCATGAAATCAAGAAGATGGGCGCGGCTATCGTCGCACAAAGCAGCGCCATTTTCTTGATTAGAATTTTCATTGCTCTCAAGTTCTTTCGTATTTAAGTAATTTTTGTTTTTAAGTTCGCTAGGCCAGCAACACTGCCCTCGAGAACATCACCCTTTTTCACGGGACCCACTCCCGCTGGAGTTCCAGAGAAAATCAAATCGCCTGGTTCCAAAGTAAATAAGGTGGAGAGATAAGCAATTGTGTCTGGAACATTCCAAATAAGTTGATTAAGATCACCCTCTTGGCGAACTTCTCCATTGACCAATAACTTGACGGCGCCTTGAGTAGGATGACCACATTGAGCTACTGGAGTAATCTCACCACAAGGGGCAGATTGATCAAATGCCTTGCCGGTATCCCAAGGACGCCCCATTTTCTTGGCTTCGCCTTGAAGATCGCGCCTAGTCATATCTAAACCTACCCCGTATCCATAAACGTGCTCTAGGGCTTTATCGGCGGCAATATTCGCGCCACCCTTCCCAATCGCAACTACCATCTCAATTTCGTGATGCACATCGCTCGATAGACTTGGGTATGCCATCTCTTTTCCATCTGTGACAATTGAATTGGCGGGTTTCATAAAAAAGAATGGTGGCTCACGATCGGGATCGTGACCCATCTCACGCGCATGATCAGCATAGTTACGTCCCACGCAATAAATGCGATTGACTGCGAAGCGGCGACTATCACCTGTTACAGGCAGTGAAATAACTGTTGGTGGATCAATCACGAATGCTGAGGACATAACAACCTTTCTAAGAATTTTTGATGAATATCTGCTTTATTTCTGGTGTCTAGAAGTATGACGCAATTTCAACAACAGGATGCTGAGAGCCAAGGCAAAAGTCATGGAATTAGCCAGAATGAGGGGCCACTTTTCGATAATGAGGCCATATACCAGCCACAAACCTACCCCACCCGTAAATAGGGAATACATCCCCAATGAAATCCCCGATAGATCCCTAGTGCGCCAAGAACGGATGGCCTGCGGCAAAAAGGCAATCGTCGTTAAAAATGCAGCGCAATAGCCAATAATCTCGATTTGGTGCGGCTCTAGAGTCATTTGTCCATTGTAGTTAGAGAAATTTGCAAATCATTGACGCAGCGCATGAATTTATATTCTGTAGATAATAGAAAATCGTAACTCAACTCACCATTAAAAATACAACATGAGACATCCCATTATTAAGGGCCTAGGCCTACTCCTTTGTAGCAGCTTAATCAGCGCTCCGCTGATTGCGCAAACCAATACCACTGCAATCAAAAGCTATCCCGACAAACCCATTAAGCTGGTAATTCCATATCCACCGGGTGGAGCAACCGACGTCATCGGACGAATCATGGCGCAAGAGTTATCCAAATCGCTGAACCAACAAGTGATTCCCGACAATCGTGCAGGCGATAGCGGCAATATCGGTGCCGATATGGTTGCCAAGTCACCGGCCGATGGCTATACCCTGTTAATGGGAGCCCTCACATCACACTCTATCAATGCCAATCTAGATAAAGACAAGATCAAATACAACCTAGAAAAGGATTTCACTCCTGTTGATGTAGTGGGAGTCGTCCCGCTTGTGTTTGTAGTCAACCCTTCAGTTCCCGTAAAGAATATGAAAGAGTTCATCGCCTATGCAAAAGCTAACCCAGGCAAGCTTACATTCGCTTCATCTGGTGCTGGCGCCCCACAACGCCTTGCGATGGAAATGTTTCGCTATCAACTTGGCCTAGATTTATTGCATGTACCCTATAAAGGTAGCGGTCCAGCGATGACCGATTTAGTGGGTGGGCAGGTGTTGACGATGTCTGAGACCGTTCCTGCAGCCTTACAATTTATTCAGTCTGGTCAGTTAAGGCCTCTTGCGGTAACCACTGCTAAACGTATTAGCCAACTACCCGACGTGCCCACAGTCACTGAGGCTACTGGCTTGCCGAACTTTGACGTAGTCAGTATGTTTGGCATTTTGGCTCCAGTAGGTACGCCTAAACCAATCATTGATAAGCTCAGCGGGGATATCAAAATCATCTTGCAACGTCCTGAGGTTCAAGAGCGGATGTTGGCGGCTGGAGTATATGTGAACTTCCTATCCCCAGCAGACTCCAGTAAACGGATTACACGCGAAATGAATATGTGGAGCAAGGTGATTAAAGACGCCAACATCAAGCCTGATTGAGGCTGCCGGTATCTAATTTAATGGAACAGAGAAAATCGCTTTGAGCGTTAATGAATCTGTGCTGTTAGAAAAGCCTTTACCTACTCCAGCCTGAAAAGAGAGCGGTTTGCCATCGTAGTACATCATCAAGAAACCCATTTGCTGGGTATTTTGATAATTGATTGGCTGATTAATTTGATTCAGATTGGAGTAGTACTCAACCCCCAGAGCCAACTCTGGGGTTACCTCTCTTGATAGGCGTGTAGCCGTGGAAAAATAGGGCGCTTGATGCACATAAGGCTGTGAAAGCGGCATATCTATAATTGGATTGAAAGAGAAAAGCCACTCATCAAAATGCTTGCCGATAATGAAACGCATTTCACTGTTATACCTAGACTCATCAAACTGCGGTTGTACGTTAGCCAATTCTAGATTTGCGCCTGCAAAAAAAGAGTCGCCCTTATCTTCGCGTATTGGCAACCACTTCATGCGGACTTTAGTGGCAGCATATTGAAACTTGTTGTCATAGTTAACATAAGAGATATACAAACCAGCCTCGAGGTCATTGCCAAGACCATAAGCAAACTCTGGCGTTACCCGCACGCCATTATTACTCATTACCTCCCCTGGATAAGAGGAGCCCTGAATGCCTCGGGGAGTGCTATTGAGGTGAAGCTCGACACTAGCCTCACCCTTAGCATTAATTTCGTCATCGTAAACCTGAATTTCATCTTGCAACACCGCCATACTGATGGAAGGCAAAAGCAAGAATAAAGCTAACAGCAAGCCTTGGATAAGTGCTTTGATTGAAGGTCGAGCTTGCATCTGCATGATGCGTGAGTTTAACAATGATTAAGGTTTTTTGACGCGCTCGCTCCAAAGTTGCCAAGGGCGACCGATGGTTTTCTCAATAGTCTCTTGCGCCGTGACGGCTTCACCAGGGCTAAGGTACTGCACCTGCCCCATCTTCATTGCCTCAGCCTGAATACTGGCATTCTGAATCGCATAAATAGTCCTAAATACAGCTTTCTTGATCGAATCTGCACCTGCGGCATACCCATGACCGCGCATCAACACAAAATACTGTAAGCCCATGGTCTTAGATAAGGCATCACCTAACTCCACATTACTAACAAACATATCCGTATCTGGATTAGGCTTGGCAAAATTACGAATCTCGAAAACAGGTGCGCCCTCACCCAAGAATGCGCTCATGTGATAAACCGGCTTAAGACTAACTCCAGTTAGACCATAAGGAAGCACTGGGGAAGCATGGCCATGAATCACCGAATTAATATCTGGACGATTTTTAAGAACACCACTATGAATGTAACGCTCGCCGTAAGCTACTCGAGTATCGCCATTTAAGGCTTTACCGTTCATGTCAAATTCCATGATGTCTTCAACCTTAACTACCGAGGGCGCAACACTTCTCGCCAGAAAGAATGTATTGGGATTGGCTGGATTACGAACACTAATGTGACCATACCCATCTACTGCATTCTGGTCGTACAAGATATGATTTGCTAGAACAAGCTCTTCAACCGCCGTCTTGACGGCTGGATTTTGATCCATCTGCTCCTGAACGGGAGCAGCGTCAACCCGAGTAATAAAGAAAATCAGAAACGCAGTAAGCAATCGAATGTGCATTATTCCACCTTGCCGATCTTTTTGACAACCTCACCCATCTGAGCTGATTCTTTATCCCAATAGGTTTTAAATTCAGGCGCATCCATATATTGAATTGGACTTCCAGCGCCGTTAATGACAGCGCGAACACGCTCATCATTTGCGGCTTGTTTTGCGGCTTCACGTAATTTATTTGTTATGTAGTCAGGGGTTGCACTAGGCACAAATAAACCGGCCCATTGAGAAAACTCTATCTTCACACCCATTTCCTTAAAGCTCGGTATATCAGGCATGCTGGCCAACCTTCCATCGCCCCAGTGAGCCAAAGCACGAACCTTACCTGCCTTAATTTGCTGAACGATAGAAGAAGGCCCTGTAGCAATGGCATCTACCTGCCCTCCAAGTAAGCCCACAATGGCTGGTCCCGCACCTGTATAAGGAATATGCACCATATAGAACTTCTCGGAAGATTTGAGCATCTCCATTGGCACATGCATTGTTCCGTAGTTGCCTGACGAACCGAAGTTGTATTTGCCTGGATTGGCTCGCATTGCCGCCACAAAAGATTTGTAGTCCCCCCAAGGGCTATCTGCTCTAACCACCAAAACCGTTGGGTCTGCTGTAAAACGAGCAATGGGTTTCAGTTGGTTAAGCTGAAATGATTGCTCTCTACCAACGATCTTATCCGCCTCAGGAATAATCGATATAGAAGACAAGGCCATCAAAATAGTGTAACCATCAGGCTTGGATTTAGCTACTGCAGCCATACCAATGCCACCGCCAGCCCCAGCTTTATTTTCCACTATCACTGGTTGACTCAAACTACGAGAAAGGGCTTCTGCTACTGGTCTACCTACGGTATCCGCAACCCCGCCTGGGGGAAACGGGACAACCATAGTGATGGGTTTCGTAGGCCAAGCATCTTGGGCTTGGACGTAAGTACTCTGACAGAGCAAATTGACCCATAACAAGGCAGAGATTGGAATGGCTAGATATTTTTGCCTCATTTTTTGTCTCTAATACGTAATTTAGTTATTATTTATGATCTTTATCCTACTACAAGATTCATCACAATAAACAGGGGTTGGCGTAGACAAAACCCTGCCGGAGATAGCAATCATGAAATATGCAGCATTTGTTTTGACTAAAGAACCCACCAAAACTCGCGTGGGAATTGTTTCTGCTGACGGCAATACAGTTCAAGAGCTCGATTTAGGTATTGATGTTAGCGAGGATGGGATCGTGGCTATCCTCAAATCTGACCTAGCTGGGAAATTACCACAACCCATTTCTACCCATGCGTTTAGTGATATTCGTCTTCTTGCCCCTGTTCCAAGACCACGCCGTAATATTTTCTGTGTTGGGAAAAACTACCATGAACATGCTAAGGAATTTTCTAACAGTGGATTTGATGGCAGCGCTAAACCTGGCGAAGATATTCCAAGCCATGCAATTTTCTTCACAAAGCCACCGGAGTCTGTAACTGGACCCAATACTAATGTCATCATTCCAACTGCAGTATCAACTTGCATTGATTACGAAGCGGAACTCACTATTGTGATTGGCAAGGGCGGCAAGGGGATTAGTGAAGCAGATGCCATGAAGCATGTATGGGGTTACACAGCAATCAATGACGTGACTGCACGTGATTGGCAGCAAAGACATAAGCAATGGTTTTTAGGTAAAAGTTTTGACACCTTCTGCCCGATGGGTCCTTGGGTTGTTACAGCAGATGAAGTTGATGCGGAAGACATTTCCGTTAAATGCTGGGTCAATGGCGAATTACGTCAAAACTCGAATACCAAAGATCTGATCTTTGACATCCCCAATATGATTGCAACCGTCTCTGCAGGTATTACGCTCTACCCTGGCGATCTGATTGCCACTGGAACGCCTGTAGGTGTTGGTATTGGCTTTAAACCTCCCAAGTATTTAGTCAACGGTGATGTGGTGGTGGTTGAGATGGGCGGTATTGGAAAACTAGAGAACACTTTTATTGCCCAATAAACTCCATTAAGCGATTGAGTCGATTAGCTATTCAAGCATAAGAAAAGCCACCCTGAGGTGGCTTTCTTTTTTATGCAATCCTATAAAGATTAAGCCAAAGTGAACTTCAGTTCTCCGAGCTTTTCTACTGAACTGACAATCTTGTCGCCTTTTTTCAGCCACACCTGCTTGTCTTTTGGCATACCAGCGATGACGCCTTGAGGTGTGCCAGTGAAAACAATATCCCCTGGCTCTAGTGTCCAGTAGGTGCTAATATAAGACAACATTTTTTGAGTGTTGTGAATAAAGTCTGCGGTATTTGAGTTCTGACGCAACTCACCATTTACCCATGTCTTCACCTGAAGCTTATTTGGGTCACCCACCAAGTCAGAAGTAACAAAGTAAGGCCCAATTGGTGCGTATTGGTCTAATGTCTTGCCAATCATCCATTGCCCACTCGGCAACTCCAATTGCAAATCACGTGATGAGAAATCATTTGAGGTGCAATAACCTGCCACATAATCCAAAGCAGCTGATTCAGGAACGTTACGCATCTGCTTGCCAATAACAATCAATAGCTCAGTCTCATAATCTAGCTTATACGAGACTGATGGTGGTGGAATTTGTAATAAACAGTTATGGGACGTAAGACTATTGTTGTACTTATTAAAGAGTGGCGGTACTCGTGGGTGAGCCATACCAACCTCATCGGCATGCGCACGGTAATTCAAACCAACGCAAACTATCTTTCCAGGGTTTTTAAATAGACGCCCAAAAGTAATATCAGACTCTTTCAAGTAGGGCACACCAGACATATCAGCACTGGCAACTACTTTATTAAATCCTGCTGCATTACCCTCTTGTAATAATTGGTCCAAGGTTACGGGCGCTGCTATCTTCATTTTCTTAGCGACAGCACGAACATCGATTACGCCTTTGGGGGTTACTACGCCCAAGGTTTCTGTGCCATCCGCATTTTGAAGCGAGAGAATTTTGCTATTTCTGACCATTTCACGAGGGCCGGAATAGATCTCTCCTCCCCAGACTGAAGTAGGATGGGCTGAAGCCTCCTGCATTACACCCATGGTAGAGGCTGCTACTAAACCCGCTCCAGCAGCTGAAGCGGTTTTCATAAATTGACGTCGAGAACTCATCTATATCTCCTATTGTTGTTATCTATTTTTTAAACACAAAAGGAATATTACTGCACCTATTTATGCGGTGCCGCAACAAATAAACGGAGATGAATCAACCTAGGCCCAGGAAAATGGCTAGGCGATAGGTAATAAAGGAGGCGATATAGGCCAGGCCAAATAAGTAACTCAACATGATGATCGGAATCTTCCAACCACCCGTTTCCCGCTTCACCGCTGCAATGGTGGATAGACACTGAGGTGCAAATACAAACCAAGCCAGCAAAGACAATGCAGTAGCCAAAGACCATCCGCTGGAAATCAAAGGAATTAGAGCATCAGCAGCATTAATGCTCGAGCTAGATAATGCATAAACCGTCGCCAAAGAACTTACCACCACTTCGCGAGCTGCCATACCAGGCACTAATGCAATACTAATTTGCCAATTAAATCCAATAGGTGAGAACACATGGGCCAAGGCCTGCCCAATCATTCCAGCAAAACTGTATTGAATGGCTGAGCCCGTTGCTCCATCAGGCGGAAGTGGAAAGCTAGATAAGATCCACAAACCGATCGTCATTGTCAAAATAATGCCGCCAACACGGCGTAAAAATATTTCTGCGCGCTGCCATAAACTAATCGCTAAATTACCGATGCGTGGCAAGTGATAACTAGGCAACTCCATCATGAGCGCATTCATCCGAAATTGCTCACTAGTAAACCGTTTCAGAATCCAAGCAACTGCCATCGCCCCTAAAATTCCTGCAAGATAAAGCAAGAACAGTACAAGGCCTTGCAAATCAATCCCAGCCCATAGTTTTTGCTCCGGAATGAAAGCGGAAATCAATAAGGCATAAACCGGGAGCCGCGCAGAACACGTCATCATGGGCGCAATAAGAATCGTCACCATGCGATCTCGAGCGTTCGAGATACTTCTCGTAGCCATAATTCCAGGGATGGCACAGGCAAAACTAGATAGCAGAGGAATAAACGATCTGCCAGATAAGCCTACCGACCCCATCACCCTATCTAGCAGGTAAGCAGCCCTGGGTAGGTAACCAGATTCTTCAAGCAACAAAATAAAGAAGAACAGAATCAAAATTTGCGGCAAGAAAATCACCACGCCGCCTAAGCCCGCCAAAATTCCATTGATTAGTAAGCTGCGCAACCAACCATTAGGCACAAACTCAACGAGTTGACCGCCAAGGTATTCCACGACACCCTTAATAAGGTCCATGGGTACTATTGCCCAGCTAAAGACTGCCTGAAAAATGCAAAAGAGTAAGCCAACCAAAATGATGGGGCCCAAAACAGGATGCAACAATATCGCATCCAAACGATCACTTAACTGATCAGGGATGATTTGATCCAGCTTCAGGTTTTGCAGAATTCTTTGGACCTGAATGTTATCGGTTTCTGTATGGGCAATATGAGAGGCAACATTTTCGAGAGTGGTATCACTTGCGCCGGTGCGTAAGCCATCCAAATTACGCCAATCTAAATTTGATAAAAACTGCTTGATCTCATCAGCACCATTAGATTGAATCCCAATACTAGTTAGCACTGGTAGTCCGAGTTCATTTGATAAGGCAATTGTGTCGATCTGCAAGCCCTGGCGCTTAGCGATATCTAACATATTCAGGACCACAACGCAGGGTAAACCTAGGCGCTTGGCTGCTAATACTAAGCGCAGGTTTCGACGCAAATTCATGGCACTCAAAACGCAGATCACTAAATCGGGACGCTTTTCACCTTCCGCCCTACCAAGCAATACATTGCAAGTCACTTTCTCATCAAGCGATCTGGGATAAAGGCTGTACGCACCCGGTAAATCGAGAACACGAATATTTTTACCAGACTCAAGGGTTAGACTCCCTTCCTTGCGCTCAACAGTTACGCCCGAATAGTTAGCAACCTTCTGTCGACTGCCAGTGAGTAAATTGAATAAAGCTGTTTTACCGCAATTGGGATTACCCAATAACGCAACGAGTGGCTCACTCGAGTAAAAATGAACTTTAGCTTCAGACATGCGGGACAGACTCAACTGTAATCATGCGCGCTTCTGATTGGCGCAATGCAAAAGTCGAGGCACCTACGCGAACCATATAAGGGCCCTTGCCTAAAAGACCTTTGCGCAATACCGTCACCTGCTCACCGGGTAGAAAGCCAATATCTTCCAGTTGCCCCTTGATTTGAGGGGCACCCTTGGGGGCATTAATGTCACTAACGCGATAAAGACTGCCTAAGTCGACTTGGTCTAAATTCATGCAATATGCTTTTTTGCTTGTATATGAGCCATTATAACGATAAATGAGAATGAATATCATTCGTTTAAAGAGGTATGTCATCAGCAATAATGGGACATTTATGCCAATTTAGGCTTGATCCAAAACAAAAAAGGCATGATTAATGGATACTGTTGGACAGCCCATTTATGATATTTAGACATGTATTTACCAAAACATTTTTCAGTTGAAGATCCTGCAGTACTGGCACAACTAATTTCCGAATACCCTCTTGCCACCATTGTTGGTAATGTAGACGGTTGTCTTGAAATCAACCACCTCCCACTGATGTTAAGTACCGACAGAACCAAGCTTTATGGACATGTCGCCAGAATGAACCCACTTACCAAGGTAGCAAGCAGTAGTAATACATCCGTGACTGCAATCTTTAATGGGCCTAACGCATACATCACCCCCTCCTGGTATCCCACCAAACAAGAAAGTGGAAAAGTAGTTCCTACTTGGAACTACGCTGCTGTTCATGCAGAAGGTAGCATTAAGTTAATCGATGATCCACAATGGATCAGAGCACACGTCTCACAAATGACGCAGATTCATGAGCCTACCTATGAATCCACATGGAAGCTAGAAGATGCGCCTGAGGAATATGTGCAAACCATGCTCAAAGCCATCATCGGCATTGAGATAAAAATAGAAAAATTCATTGGCAAATTTAAGCTTAGCCAGAACCGCGCTGCTCAAGACTATGACGCGGTTGCGGAGAAGCTCAGTAAGTCTCCCAAAGAAGCCTTACGAGAAATGCTTCAATACATGAGAGCACCTGAGTAGTGAATACTTAAGGCGTGCTGTAACCGTATTTTTGTAAGATCATTTTGGCTTGGGATCCCTGCATAAAGCGATATAAATCAACTGCCTCTTGAGGCGCGCCCTTGATTAGCACCATGCGCTGCTGAATAGGCTCATATAGCCTTGGATCGACTAATAAGAAACTCGTTTGTTTACCGAGTCCAGGTGACTTGGCTAAAGCCAAAGCAGTAAACCCAAGATCGGCAGCACCGCTTACTACGTACGTTGTAGCGGCACCGATATTGTCTGCATAAACCAGCTTATCTTTAGCGAGATCCCAGAGTCCCTCTGTTTTTAAATACTGCACTGCCGCTCTCCCATAGGGAGCCAGCTCAGGTTTTGCAATGGCTACTTTATTGGCCATTGCAATGGCTTTGGACATTTCTGTTTTGCCACCTGATAAATTGATGCCAGAAGATGTTTTAGCAATGATGGCTAGCTTACCAATGGCGTAGACAGAACCTTCGTCCAGCGTCTTGCCATTTTTATACAACTCCAGCGGAAAATGCTCATCAGCAGCAATAAATAAATTAAATGGCGCCCCATTCATAATTTGCGTGGTGAAATTACCCGAAGAGCCATAAACCACCCTCATCTCGGGTCGACCTGTAGATTTAAATACAGTAACTATCTCCGCAAAGGCATCTTTCATATTGGCAGCTACAGCAATAGTCGCGACTTGTGCAAATACGCTGCTAGTAAATAAGAAGCATGTTGCTAATAAAGTAAGAATCCGCATGGTCATATGGAATTCATTCTAGCGGATACATTCAACTTTGACGATCCAAATAGAAGCTACAGCCAATCCTGTATTTGCCTATTGAGGCTAACTGCTTTATATCCCAGCGTCTCTCCAGATGCGCTCCGTATCTTACGAATCAATTTCGAAGACTCCGATTGGGTAGCCATTTCTTTATTCATCGCAATGAAGAAAATTTCATCTTTGAGTGGCACAAATCCCAAACCATTTTCCAGGGCAATATTCTTTACACCCAAACCCACGTCTGCCTTACCAGCCAAAATAGCATTGGCAACGGCTGAGTGAGTAAATTCCTCAGCCACATAGCCATTAATCTCCGACGGATCAATGCCATCCTCCATGAGTAATGTATCCAATAAGAGCCGAGTACCAGAGCCAATCTGTCGATTAATAAAACGCACTTTTTTTCCAACCAAATCTTCTATAGAGCGAATATTCAGAGGATTTCCCTTCTTCACAATTAATCCCTGAGTTCGCTTCATGACTGGGTATATCTGAATGTCATTTTTTGATAAGCGCTGATAAATTGCTTTTGAGCTCTTCTGATCGGAGACATGATATCCAGCAATATGCGCCTCGTTATTCAACAATCTCTCCAAAGACTCTCCCGAACCAGCAATTTTTAAATCTATCCCCATCACTTCTCCAGCTGCTTTTTGAATCACTGAATCACTACTAGAGAAAAATTTCCAACGAAGACTTTCTGACTTTTGTATTTTCTTAATTTCCTTGAGCAGAATGTCATGGTATTGAGCGTCATGCTTTAGATATCCTGCCTGCATATCCTCAATAAACTGAATCAAAAAGGTACCAAATTCAGTTAGTTCAGATCCATGACCCTTAGTTCGAATCATCAAGGGCACGCCTAAGGCATCTTCGACCTGATTCACTTTGCCCCAGGCACCCCTATAAGAAGTGCCCGATTTTTTGCTGGCAACTACCAAAGAACTTCCTCGGCCAATATCCTTGAGCAATTGAGAGAGCCAGATCAGATCTACGGAGCTCTTTCCATCTGCGTGGGTTTTAACAATAAGGGTTGGGCGCACTTCAATTTGCATATGTAATCTTTTGCATATTCAATAAGTATTAATGTATGCGATCATAGACTTTTAATCAACCAATTAGAGTGCAGCAATGAAAAAAATGATTCGCAGACTTCTTCTCACCCTCCTAGCCACCCTTTCAATCACATCACTTCAGGTGTACGCACAAGAGAAAAGTATTGTGGTTTCATCCACCACCTCCACTGAGCAATCTGGTCTTTTCAATTACATGCTCCCTATTTTTAAGATGAAGACTGGTATTGAAGTCAAAGTAGTTGCGGTCGGTACTGGCCAAGCATTGGACATTGGTCGCCGTGGGGATGCGGATGTCGTGTTTGTTCATGACAAACCTGCCGAAGAGAAATTTGTTGAAGAAGGTTATTCAACTAAGCGTTATGAAGTGATGTACAACGACTTTGTCCTGATTGGGCCTAAATCTGATCCAGCAAAAATCGGTGGTGGCAAAGATATTCAGGTTGCACTTCAGAAAATTGCTGTAGCACAAGCACCATTTGTTTCCCGCGCAGATAAAAGCGGTACGCATGCAGCAGAGCTACGCTATTGGAAAGGTGCTGGGATTACCCCTTCTTCCAGCCAATCCTGGTACAAAGAAACTGGCTCAGGCATGGGGCCTGCTCTGAATACCGCCTCAGCAATGAACGGCTATATCTTGGCCGACCGTGGAACCTGGCTGAGCTTTAAGAATCGTGGAGACCTCGTGATATTAGTTCAAGGTGATCCGAAGTTATTTAATCAGTACGGCGTGATGTTAGTAAATCCCGCGAAATTCCCCCATGTGAAAAAAGCACAAGGTCAAGAATTTATCGATTGGCTCATCTCTAAGAATGGACAGGACGTCATTGCCAGTTACAAGATTGATGGCGAACAACTCTTCTTCCCGAATGCTAAGAAGTAATCGAAATGAAAAATCAGAAATCCCTAATCACCTTCAAGACTCTCGTTGCTAGTGTTGCTCTTAGTATGGGAGTGCAAATTACCATGGCACAAACCAATCCAATAAAACCAGAAGCAATTTACGGCCAAGGAAATCAAAGCTTTACATTGGCTACAGGCAGTCCAGGTGAATTAGGGCTTCTGCAAGCCCTTGGTGAAGCGTTTGATAAAAAAGAAGGTGCTCGCTTAATCTGGATTAAAGCGGGCAGCGGCGCCTCTCTAAATTTACTCAAAACCGGACAGGTGGATATGATCATGGTGCATGCACCTGATGCGGTCAATAAGGCCATTGCTGAGGGATGGGCGACCAGCCGCACACTGATTGGTTCTAACGAGTTTTACATTGTTGGACCTAAAAGCGACCCGGCGAATATTAAAACAGCAAGCAGCGGCGCAGACGCTTACTCCAAGATAGCAAAAGCAAAGGCCAATTTCATTTCTAGAGGGGATAAATCTGGCACGCACCAGAAGGAAATGGATATCTGGAAAAAAACGGACATCACTCCAGAAGGTAGTTGGTATATCGTTACCAACGACTTCATGACGGCATCGCTTAAAAAAGCCAATACCGAGAATGCCTACTTCATGACTGATAGCAGCACCTGGGTTGCCGAAAAGGATATTGCACCCAATCTGGTGATTTTGTACCGCGGGGATAAGTTCTTGGTAAATACCTATGACGCTCTAGCGGCACCTGTTGGCAGTTCCCCAAATCGCGATATAGCCGTGAAATTCATTCAATTTGTCGCCTCAAATGAAGGTCAGACAATTATTCGCAATTATGGAAAGTCCAAATATCAAGAGCCTCTTTATAATGATGCTGCATATGCCAAGCAATACGTTCATTAGGAGAAATCATGGAACTCAAAGTTAAACTCAGCGCACGTAACACCCTTAACGGAAAAGTAGTGGAGCTCAAAATGGGTCAGACCACTTCTCATGTAAAGCTTGATATCGGAGGGGGTCATATTGTGACTGCGTCTATCACCAATGAAGCGGTTGATGAACTCAACCTCAAGGTTGGAGATCAGGCTTGGGCAGTTATCAAAGCTTCTGATGTCATGATTGCCAAGAGTGCATAAATTATCGCTCCATCTATTTGGAGTGGTCTAGATATAAAAAAGCCCGCATCTGCGGGCTTTTTTATTACTGGTGTACTACCCAGTATTTTCAATACTTCTTGAGACTTATTTCTTCGGTGTTACGAACCCAATGGCCGTGTCGTCAACAAATTCAATCATTACGTCATCACCAGCTTTGAATTTCTCAAGACCAAGAACAGCTGGATCTACTTTAACTTTTTGTTTCTCGCCGCTTGGCATTGTGAAAGTAACGATACGTGTCTTTTGATCAATAGTTGAAATCTTTACAGTTGCATAAATAGTTTCTGTAGTTTCTTCAAATGGCTTAGCAGAACCTTTGC
>CANCPL010000029.1:0-25595 GCA_947380065.1 Burkholderiaceae bacterium
AGGTCGATGGCTAGGTCATTGGAAAAGTAGCTGCGGAAAAAACCAAACATGATGTAGTGGGAAAATAGAAAGTGTTAATGAAAATATATAGGAATGATACTCTAGCGCCCCATGAAACTTGATGATGTCCAGCGCATTGCGCACCTTTCCAGGCTTGAGTTAAATCAGGCAGAAGCTGAGGCTGTTTTGCCTCAATTACAGGCTATTTTTTCCTTGGTTGAGGAAATGCAGGCTGTCGATACAACCGGTCTTGAGCCTTTGGCTCATCCAATCCTCTTTTTGCGTGATTTGGCCCAACCCATGCGCATTGATCAGGTTACTGAATCAGACCATCGCACTGACAATATGCAATCTGCCCCTGCTCAGCAGGAGGGTTACTTCTTAGTGCCAAGGGTGATCGAATGAGTTGGCACACTACTCCTATTGCCCTAATGGCAAAAGCGCTTGCTGCAAAAGAGGTCTCCAGTACGGAGCTAACTCAATACTTTTTAGACCGCATTGAGGCGGGAAAGCAGTGGAATGCTTACATTGATGTGAATGCTCACTTAAGTTTAGAGCAAGCAAATAAAGCAGACAATCTCATTTCTTCCGGTAGGGCCGGTAAGCTAACTGGCATCCCTGTTGCGCATAAGGATGTCTTTGTAACCCGTGGGTGGAAGTCGACAGCTGCCTCCAAAATCTTGGCAGGTTATCAGAGCCCTTTTGATGCCACTGTAGTTGCCAATCTGGGAATTCCAGATGAAAACAATCCCCATGGTGCTGGTATGGTTTGCCTTGGCAAAACCAATATGGATGAGTTCGCGATGGGCTCTTCCAATGAAAACTCTGCCTTTGGACCAGTTTTAAATCCTTGGAATGCCGCTCACGTAGCCGGTGGTTCATCGGGCGGCTCAGCTGCAGCGGTTGCTGCTGGTCTAGCTCCGATTGCCACGGGCACCGATACTGGCGGCTCGATTCGCCAGCCAGCTGCGTTTTGTGGTTTGACTGGAATTAAGCCAAGTTATGGACGCGTGTCTCGCTACGGCATGATTGCTTATGCATCGTCACTAGATCAAGCGGGCCCTATGGGCAAGACTGCTGAAGATTGCGCACTACTACTCTCGGCGATGTCTTCACATGACCCACGTGACTCCACTTCTTTGGCTGATTCAGGAGAGGACTATGGGCGCTACCTTAATCAGAGTTGGAAAGAGGGCAATGCAAATCCCGCCAAACCATTTGAAGGTTTGCGCGTTGGTTTGCCAAAAGAATTTTTTGCAGAAGGCTTGGCAAGCGATGTTGCAAAATTCGTTAATGAAGCAGCAAAGTTATTAGAAAACTTAGGCGCCACACTGGTTGAGGTGAGTTTGCCAAAAACCAAACTATCGATTCCGGTGTATTACGTTTTAGCACCAGCAGAAGCATCCAGTAACTTAAGTCGCTTTGATGGTGTACGTTATGGATATCGTGCCAATGAATATCGCGATCTGAATGATATGTATGCCAAGTCACGCACCGAAGGTTTTGGTGCGGAAGTAAAGCGCCGCATCATGATTGGAACCTACGTTCTTTGTCATGGTTACTACGATGCATATTACCTTCAGGCACAAAAAATTCGCCGCATTATTGCAGCTGATTTTCAAGCAGCATTCAATCAGTGCGATGTCATCCTAGGGCCCGTAGCCCCTGATGTAGCTTGGCGTTTGGGTGAGAAATCCAAAGATCCTGTGCAAATGTATTTGGAGGATATTTACACGCTCTCCACGAACCTGGCAGGACTACCAGCAATGAGTGTTCCATGTGGATTTAATGGAAATAACTTGCCTATTGGTATGCAATTGATTGGCAATTATTTTTCGGAAGCACGCTTGTTACAAGTGGCTCATCAATATCAGCAGGCCAGTGATTGGCATTTGCGTCAAGCAAGCGGGGTGGCATGATGCAATGGGAAGTCGTTATTGGTCTAGAGACCCACGCACAACTGCAAACACAATCTAAGATTTTCAGTGGGGCGAGCACGCGCTTTGGTGCAGAGCCAAATACACAAGCATGTGCTGTTGATCTGGCTTTGCCTGGCGTACTGCCAGTGTTGAACCGCCAGGCCGTAGAACATGCTATTCGTTTTGGTTTAGCAGTGAATGCGAGGATTTCACCGGCGAGCATTTTTGCGCGCAAAAACTATTTTTATCCTGATCTACCTAAGGGTTATCAAATTAGTCAGATGGAAATCCCGGTTGTTATTGGCGGACATCTCGAAATTTTGGTGGGTGATGAAGTGAAGGTGGTTGAGCTCACTCGTGCCCATATGGAAGAAGATGCTGGTAAATCCGTACATGAAGAGGACTTCACAGGCCCTCATGGTGAACCTTCTAGCGGAATTGACTTAAATCGTGCTGGTACGCCACTTCTCGAGATCGTGACCGAACCAGTAATGCGTAGCGCCGCTGAGGCGGTTGCCTATGCCAAGGCCTTGCATGGCTTGGTGGTGTGGTTAGGAGTTTGTGACGGCAATATGCAGGAAGGCTCCTTCCGCTGCGATGCGAACGTCTCTGTTCGCCCCAAAGGTCAGGCTGAATTTGGTACCCGCTGTGAAATTAAAAACTTGAATTCCTTCCGCTTCTTGGAAGAGGCTATTCAGTATGAAGTGCGTCGACAAATTGAGCTCATTGAGGATGGTGGGACTGTCGTTCAAGAGACGCGGCTATATGATCCTGATCGCGGCGAAACACGCAGCATGCGCAGTAAAGAAGATGCTAACGACTATCGCTATTTTCCAGATCCGGATTTGCTGCCTGTAGTGATTGATGATGCTTGGATAGCAGATGTGCGCAGCAAGATGCCTGCATTGCCAGCCCAGTTACGCGAACAATGGCAAGGCGAATTTGGTTTAAGCGCCTACGATACCCAGTTGCTCACGCAAGATCGCGACACCGCAAAAGTATTTGAAGAGTTGTTGGCAATTGTAGGTAAGTCATTGGCCAAAGCGGCTGCTAATTTAATTGCCGGTGAATTTGCATCCGCCATCAACCGCGCTGACATTGCTACAGTAGATGCGCCATTAAACGCTGGACACTTGGCGCCACTGCTGACACGTGTAGCTGATGGCACCATCTCAAACAAGATTGCCAAGGATATCTTTGCGATCCTTTGGGAAGAGGCTATCGCAGGTAAGACTATCAGCACCGTGGATCAAGTGATTGATGCCAAAGGTCTAAAGCAAATTAGTGATAGCGGAGCAATTGAGGCCATCATTGATCAAGTATTAGCAGCTAATCAGAAATCGGTTGATGAGTTCCGCTCCGGCAAAGAGAAAGCATTTAACGCGCTCGTTGGCCAGATTATGAAAGCATCGCAAGGTAAGGCAAATCCTGGTCAGGTGAATGAGCTCTTGCGTAAAAAACTTGACTAATAAAAAACATATATAGAAAGAAGTTCATGAGTGCAATCGATCCGAAGCAAGCAGAGCAAGAAGAGTTGGTTGCTGAGTGGTTACGCGTAACCCCAGGTTTCTTTGAGCGATATGCCGATCTCTTTAATGAGATTCGGATTAAGCATCCGCATGAGGATCGTGCTATTTCTTTGCAAGAGCGTCAGATGACGGTATTGCGGACACAAAATCAAGAGCTCAATCGTCGCTTAAGTGAAATGTTGCACTTTGGTAGCCGCAACGATAAAACCCAACAAAGTTTGGTTGCCTGGTTATTGCGCTTAATGAAATCTAATAACAAAGCCGATGTGGAGGCTGCAATTACTTCTGGTCTAGCTCAGGTGTTTGAAGTGGAGTCTGCGCAATTACTATTGCCTAACTCTGCTTTTGGCCCTTGGGTAGATACGCCTTTATGCGGTTCGGCAAAAGAGTTGGCTGCTGCGAGCGTAGATCTGTTGGCAAGTCAAACAACGATTAATCCTGAGTGGCAAAGTATGGTGGCCATTGGCCTGCCTTTAGGCAAGAGCATTGGCGCCAATCAATCGCCGGCAGTGTTGTTGTTAGCCAGCAAAGATGAATCCCGCTTTACGGCAGATATGGGCGCCTTCTACTTACGTCAGATTGCCGAATTAACTGCTGCAGCTTTGGATCGCATCCAGGCTTATGAAACTAAAGACGACTGATCTTCACCCTCTCATGCAAGAGTATTTGCATGAGTTACATGTATTGCGTCAACTTTCGCCGCATACGCTGAAAGCGTACGGCTTGGATCTGAGCGATCTCCAAAATTTTGCTCTTGAAGATTCTATTGAGCTATTAAAAGTCAGCAATGGCCATGTCCGCCGCTGGGCTGGGCGCTTGCACTCCAAAGGGAAATCCTCGAGAAGCATTGCGAGAGCACTCTCTGCATGGCGTGGTTGGTATGACTGGCTTACCGAAAAAGATGCAAGGCGAGATGCACGCGCCGGCAAAGTCACTGGCAACTTGGTGGCCAACCCAGTTGACGACGTCAAGGCGCCTAAGCGCTTGAAGTCCTTGCCTAAGGCGCTGTCAGTTGAACAGGCCCTTGCCTTGGTTAATCAAGCCGTCAAAGAAGCTGAAGAAAAGAAGGATTTGGAATCGATTCGTGATGCAGCAATTATTGATTTACTCTATTCCTCCGGTCTACGTCTTTCAGAGCTCCTAGGAATTGATGTGATGCAAAGCAAAGATCGTCAGCATGAGTCTGCAGGCTGGTTAGATTGGGATGCTGCTGAAGTAACGGTATTAGGTAAGGGTGGTAAACGGCGCTCCGTCCCTGTTGGTGTACCAGCGATGAAATCTCTTGCTGCTTGGCGAGATTTGCGCGATGCTGGAAGTTACCCACAAGAATCCATCGCTTTATTTTTGTCTGCGACGGGTAAGCGCCTATCACCGCGTACCGTACAAGCCAGATTGCGTACTTTAGCTATGCGCGCTGGATTGCCTACCCACGTGCATCCCCATATGATGCGTCATAGCTTTGCAAGTCATGTGCTGCAATCTTCGCAAGATTTACGGGCTGTACAAGAGATGTTGGGGCATGCAAGTATCGCCAGCACCCAGATTTATACCTCCCTTGATTTCCAGCACCTAGCTCAGGCATACGATAAAGCGCATCCGCGTGCAAAGGCTGGTAAAGGCTGAGGAACTCGGTAATATATTTGGTTTACCCTATTGGGAACGCATTACTTTTAGATTTTGATTGGATCATTCATGGCATTAATTCCGGTAACAATTTTGACTGGCTTCTTAGGAAGCGGCAAAACCACATTGCTTAAACATATTCTGACCGAAGAACACGGTAAAAAAATTGCTGTGATCGAGAATGAGTTCGGCGAAGAAAATATAGATAACGACATCTTGGTGCAAGACAACCAAGAGAACATAGTGCAAATGAGTAATGGCTGTATCTGTTGCACCATTCGCGGCGACCTTGTTGATGCACTGAACGAGCTTTGGGAGCAGCGCAAAGACAAAAAGATTAGCTTTGATCGCGTTGTGATTGAAACCACTGGTGTTGCTAATCCTGGCCCTGTAGCCCAGACTTTCTTCATGGATGATGATGTTGCCGACCACTACGTATTAGATGCTGTGGTGACATTGGTTGATGCCAAGCATGGCCAGCAGCAGCTCAATGAGCATGAAGAGGCTCAGCGCCAAGTTGGCTTTGCAGATCAAATCTTTATTACCAAGACCGATTTGGTAATGCCTGCTGAAATAGACGCTTTGCGTAATCGCCTTATGCATATGAATCCGAGGGCCCCTATTACGGGCATTTCTAAGGGCGTTGTCCCTTTAAATGCAGTTTTGGACCTCAAAGGCTTCAATCTAAATGCCAAGCTGGATATTGACCCGCACTTCTTGGAGCAGGATGACCACGATCACGAGAATTGCGGTCATGACCATAGCCATGATCATGATCACAGCACCTGCGGGCACGACCACAGTCATGACCACCAGCACCATGACCACGCTGGGCATACGGATCGCATTCAATCCTTCGTTTTTCGTAGTGATAAACCCTTTGATCATAAAAAACTGGAAGACTTCCTTGGGGGCATTCTGGAGGTCTTTGGGGAGAAGATGCTGCGCTACAAAGGGGTGCTCTATGTGAAGGGTAGCAACCGAAAAGTAGTGTTCCAGGGGGTTCATCAGATGATGGGCAGCGATTTGGCTGGTCCATGGGGTGTAGAACCCAAGCAAACCAGAATGGTCTTCATAGGCATTGATTTACCTAAGGACACCCTATTGGCTGGCCTTGAGGGATGTTTAGCCTAGCGAGATTCGGTTACAATCCGCCGCCACGGGCAATATTACGAATATTGAAGAATATTGGCTCAGGGGCTGTAAAAGTTTGGCAGAATGAGGCAATAATGCTTCAAACCAAGGAAGAATGAGATGACGGTAAAAACAGCAACAAAACCAGCAACTGCTGCAAAAACCAGCAGTAAGGCTGCAAGCGCTAAAGTTGCAAAGGGTGCTCCACTAACAGAGGCAGAATTGCTCAAAATGTCCGACAAGGACTACATGAATGCTGCCCAGTTAGATTTTTTCCGTCAAAAACTACTCACCCTCAAGGATGACATTCTGAAGAATGCGTCTGAGACGACAGAGCATCTTCGTGAAAATATTTTGGTTCCTGATCCTGCTGATCGTGCAACGATTGAAGAAGAGCATGCATTGGAATTGCGAACCCGTGATCGTGAACGCAAGTTGCTCAAAAAAGTAGAGCAAGCATTGGCTCGCATTGAATCTGGTGATTATGGTTGGTGCGAAGAAACGGGTGAGCCGATTGGCTTAAACCGTTTAATTGCAAGGCCTACAGCCAATTTATCTCTTGAGGCTCAAGAGCGTCGTGAACTCCGTCAAAAATTATTTGGCGAATAAATTTTAAGTAGCAATGACTAAGTATCTACCAACTATTAGTGATATCTCTCCTTTGTTAAAAGCAGAGATTTTGGCTGAGGCTTTGCCTTATATCCGCGCGTATCACGGCAAAACGATCGTGATTAAGTACGGCGGAAATGCTATGGTTGAAGAGCGCCTGAAAGAGAGTTTTGCACGCGATGTGATTTTGTTGAAGTTAGTCGGCATGAACCCAGTTGTGGTTCATGGCGGCGGCCCACAGATTGACGAGGCCCTCAAGAAAATCGGTAAGACAGGTACTTTTATTCAAGGTATGCGCGTAACCGATGAAGAGACCATGGAAGTGGTTGAATGGGTTCTTGGCGGTGAAGTGCAGCAAGATATCGTGATGTTGATTAACCACTTTGGGGGTCAAGCTGTTGGCTTGACCGGTAAAGACGGTGGACTGATTCATGCCAAGAAAATGATGATTCCGAGCGATACTGAGCCGGGTAAAAAAATTGATATCGGTTTTGTTGGCGAAATTGAAGCAATTAACCCTGCGGTCGTTAAAGCTTTGCAAGACGATGCGTTTATTCCGGTGATTTCGCCTATTGGCTTTAGTGCAGAAGGCCAGGCTTACAACATTAATGCGGACTTGGTAGCCGGTAAGATGGCTGAAATCCTCCATGCAGAGAAGTTGGTCATGATGACTAATATTCCTGGTGTGATGGATAAAGACGGTAAGTTATTAACGGACTTAACTGCTCGAGAAATTGATGCGCTATTTGCTGACGGAACTATTTCAGGCGGTATGTTGCCTAAGATATCCTCTGCATTGGACGCAGCCAAGAGTGGCGTGAATTCAGTGCACATCATTGATGGTCGTATTGAGCATTCTTTATTGTTAGAAATTCTGACCGAGCAAGCATTCGGTACGATGATCCGTTCTAGATAAGTAGATAAGCATGCGTGAATCTTTAGAGCCAGCTAACATCAACGACAGCAATGCTGATGTTGGCAAAGCTCGTAAGCGCCCTCGCCCAGGCGAGCGCCGATTGCAGATTCTGCAAGTGCTTGCTGAGATGCTACAAAACCCTAAGGGCGAGCGCGTTACTACTGCAGCCTTAGCGGCAAAAATTCAAGTCTCTGAAGCTGCGCTGTATCGTCATTTCGCCAGTAAGGCGCAGATGTTTGAGGGATTGATTTCCTTTATTGAGCAAACAGTGTTTGGATTGATTAATCAAATTAATCAAAAAGAAGAATCTGGCCTTGCTCAGGCGCGCGGAATTTTGCAAATGCTCTTGTTCTTTGCAGAAAAGAATCCTGGCATGACCCGCGTTTTATTGGGAGATGCTTTGTTGCAAGAAGATGATCGTCTTCAAGAGCGTATTACTCAAGTGCTAGATCGTGTTGAAGCGTCTCTTAAGCAAGCTCTACGTATTGCTCAAACTCAAGGCGGTAACTGGGGGCAGTTGGGTCAAGAAGAAGTCAGCATTCGAGCTGCCATGTTGATGAGTTTTGTATTGGGGCGTTGGCATCGCTTTGCCCGTAGCGGATTTAAGAAGCTGCCAACTGAAGCCTCTGATGTTAGTTTGCGCCTTCTCCTGTCAGAATGAGCGAGCTACACCTCTCTAGAAATACCATTCATTTTGCCGAGCCCTTGCCTTTGCAAAGTGGCGCCATGTTGTCTGGCTACGATTTAGTTATTGAAACTTACGGCAAGCTTAACGCCGATAAAAGTAATGCTGTGCTTGTTTGCCACGCGCTGAACGCCTCTCACCACGTTGCCGGACCAAGTCCGGAAGATCCAGACGATATTGGTTGGTGGGACAACATGATTGGCCCGGGCAAGCCGGTAGATACCGATCACTTTTTTGTCATAGGCGTAAATAATTTGGGCTCTTGCTTTGGTTCAACTGGGCCTAAGAGTATTAATCCAGCAACCGGCAAACCTTATGGGGCGGATTTTCCGGTTGTAACAGTCGAGGATTGGGTTAATACGCAAGCTCGCTTGGCAGACAAGTTAGGTATTCGGAAGTTTGCTGCGGTAATGGGCGGCAGCTTAGGTGGAATGCAGGCAATGGCTTGGGCTATTCAGTTTCCTAAGCGTATAGATCATTGCGTTGTGGTGGCATCTACCCCAAGGTTGAGTGCGCAAAATATTGCTTTTAATGAAGTGGCGCGCAACGCTATTCTGTCTGATCCAGATTTTCATGGCGGCAACTATTACGAGTATGGCGTTGTACCAAAGCGCGGCTTGCGCTTAGCTCGAATGGTTGGCCACATTACCTATCTGTCTGATGATGACATGGCAGAAAAATTTGGACGGGAATTGCAGCGGCCTAATGGCGAGTCAAACGACTATCGTTTTAGCTTTGAGGTTGAGTTTGAGGTTGAAAGTTATTTACGTCATCAGGGTGATAAATTTTCAACGTATTTTGATGCGAACACCTATTTACTCATTACGCGCGCTCTAGATTATTTTGATCCTGCGCGTCGTTATGATGGCAGTCTAAATCGCGCTTTAGCAGAAGTGCATGCTAAGTTTTTAGTGGTGAGTTTTTCAACCGACTGGCGTTTCCCGCCTGATCGTAGTCGGGAGATTGTGCAGTCTTTGCTGAGCAATAAGAGTGAAGTGACTTATGCTGAGATTGATGCGCCTCATGGGCATGATGCATTCTTGTTAGACGATGAGCGTTACCATAATTTAGTTCGAGCTTACTTTAGGCAAATGCGCGAGGCTCAACTATGAGTCATTTCAATAAGCGCGCAGACTTTGCTGCAATTGCTAATTGGGTTGCGCCTAATACTCAAGTGTTGGACCTCGGTTGTGGTGATGGCAGCTTCCTAGAGTATTTACAGAAACAAAAACCCGTCCATGCCTATGGTGTCGAGATCGATGATTCACGTGTACTGTCATGCGTGCAAAAAGGCTTGAACGTGATTCAGCAAGACTTAGAGGGCGGCTTAGCACTTTTTGAAGACAATAGTTTTGATACGGTTGTACTTTCACAAACATTACAAACCATTCATCAGACTGAAAAGATTTTGCGTGAGGTGGTTCGTGTGGGAAAAGAATCAGTCATTTCTTTTCCAAACTTTGGGCATTGGTCTCATCGCCTCGCTGTTGGCTTAGGCCGCATGCCAGTCTCGAAGAGCCTACCTTATCAGTGGTACAACACTCCCAATGTTCGCGTGCTTACTGTTGCTGATTTTGAGAAGTTGGCCTCAAGTCTCGGCTTGAAGGTTCTTGATCAATGCATCCTGCATGAAGGTCATCAAGTTACCTTGATGCCAAACTTATTTGGCAGCCTCGCTTTATTCCGCATTCGCCGTGCGTAGGATAAAAATTTAAAGGTGTTCGCTGCAGTCCAATCTTGGTTAAAAGACTTTCGGGTTTATCTCGAATGGCCTTGTTTGCGCATGTTGTTCTTGGGCTTCTCCGCGGGCCTTCCTTTATTACTCATTCTAGGAACTCTCAGTTTTTGGTTGCGTGAAGCTGGCATTGATCGAAGCACGATTGGATACTTAACCTGGGTGGGTTTGATCTACGCCTTTAAATGGGTTTGGGCGCCGCTTGTAGATCGCTTACAAATTCCATTGTTGACGAAACTATTTGGCCGCCGCCGAAGCTGGCTACTCTTTGCGCAAGCGCTCATCATTCTGGGTCTTATTGGAATGTCGACTCTAGATCCTAAGCTTGCACTGAACTCGATTATTTGGTGTGCGCTGTTGGTTGCCTTTGGTTCTGCTACCCAAGACATCGCTTTAGATGCATTTCGTATTGAATCGGCTAATAGCGATCATCAAGCAGCCTTAGCAGCTACTTATCAAACTGGCTATCGACTGGCTTTGATTTGGGCTGGTGCGGGCGTCCTTTGGCTTGCAGCTCGGGCTGAAACAGGCAGCGGCTATGATCCTAGCGCGTGGCAGTTTGCCTATCTCTGTATGGCGGCCTCTATTGGCGTTGGTGTGATTACGACTTTATTAAGTCAAGAACCAGCAAGATATGAATTGGCTAAAGTACGTACCGCCAAAGCATGGCTGTACCAAACCTTGGTTGAGCCATTTGCTGAATTTATTACGCGCTATCGCTGGCATGCCGTGTTGATTTTGTCTTTAATTGCCATTTATCGCATCAGTGATGTAGTGATGGGAATTATGGCCAATCCGTTTTATGTTGATATGGGCTACACCAAAGATGAAGTAGCGGCCGTAAGCAAGGTATTCGGTGTAGTGATGACTTTGGTTGGAGCTTTTGTTGGTGGCGTGCTGACACTTCGTTTTGGTGTCTTGCGAATTCTATTTGTGGGCGCAGTTCTTTCAGCAGTCAGCAATTTACTATTTGCTTGGTTAGCTACCCAAGGACATGACTTGCATGGTTTGATTTGGGTTATTTCAGCGGACAATCTCAGTTCTGGTATCGCAAGTGCTGCCTTTATTGCTTTTTTATCCTCATTAACTAATATCCGCTACTCAGCAACTCAGTACGCTTTATTTAGCTCGATGATGCTACTTTTACCGAAATGGTTAGCAGGCTTCTCAGGAGTGTTTGTGGACAACTTCGGATACCAAGCATTCTTCTATGGCACCGCCATTATTGGCGCCCCAGTCCTGCTTCTCATTTGGGCTACGATTCATTTCAAGATCGTGCAGATCAAAAAAGAAGGTGAGTAAGGGAAGGGTAAATTCTTCTGGTTACCCCTTAAATCTTCCAGGCGTAATCCACCGTAAGTGGTGCGTGATCTGAAAATTTTTCATCCTTGTACACAGCGGTTTTCTTGGCTGTTGCAGCAATGCCAGGCGTAGTGATGTGATAGTCAATGCGCCAGCCAACATTCTTTGCATAGGCTTGACCGCGATTGCTCCACCAGGTGTAGCAAGTTTCAGTTGCCTCTGGTTCAAGCTGGCGGTAAACATCTACATAGCCCACTTTACTAAAAAGATTAGTGAGCCATGCACGTTCTTCAGGTAAGAAACCTGAATTTTTGAGATTACCTTTCCAGTTCTTTAGGTCAATTTCTTGATGGGCAATATTGACGTCACCGCAAAGCACGATTTCACGACCGGATTTTTTGAGGGAAACAAGATGCGGTAGAAAGCTATCAAGATAGCGATATTTAGCCTCTTGTCTCTCAGGCGAGCTTGAGCCTGAGGGCATATAAACTGAAATGACAGAAAGCCCTTTAAAACGGGCCTCCACATAACGTCCTTCTGCATCAAACTCTTCATTCCCGTAGCCATATAAGACTTCATCTGGCTTATGGGGGGTATAGATCCCGCAACCGCTATAACCCTTTTTCTCGGCGTGATGGAAAAAGCCGTGCATGTCATCTGGATTGAGGATGGCATCCTCTAGATCATCGCGCTGAGCCTTGAGCTCCTGCATGCAAATAAAATCGGCTTTTTGCTTAACAGCCCATGGCAGAAAGCCTTTTTTGACAGCGGAACGGATACCGTTGAGGTTCGCGGAAATGATGCGTAACATGTAGGCCTATGAGCTCAAATAATTCAAATCAAGATAACTTTATTCGTTTTGCCTTAGAGGCAAAAGTTTTGTCCTTCGGGGAGTTTAAAACTAAAGCGGGAAGGCTCTCACCTTATTTCTTTAATGCCGGCGAATTCAATGATGGCGCTCGTTTAAGCGCCTTAGGTCGTTACTACGCTAAAGCTTTACAAGATTCGGGCGTTCAGTTCGACATGCTTTATGGTCCAGCTTACAAGGGAATCACACTTGCGGCTGCTACGGCTATCGCTTTAGCCGATAACGGCATCAATGTGCCTTATGCCTATAACCGTAAAGAGGCAAAAGACCACGGTGAAGGGGGCATGCTGGTTGGCGCTCCCGTTCAAGGCCGGGTTGTCATTATTGACGATGTGATTTCAGCGGGCACATCGGTAAGAGAGTCGGTAGATCTGATCCGTGGTGCGGGCGCAGAGCCGGCAGCCGTTCTCATTGCTCTAGATCGTATGGAACGCTCGGGTAATGCGATAGAAATTGGAGATAAATCTGCAGTTCAAGCAGTAGAGCAAGAGTTTGGTTTGCCAGTGATTGCGATTGCAAACTTGGCTGGCTTAATGTCTTTCTTAACTTCTTCTAGTGATGCTGAACTAACAAACTATTTGCCTGCAGTTAAAGCCTACCGCGATAAATATGGAATCTAAGGGCAACCGCTTTTAAATTGTTGTTTCGCCTTCGAAGACGGTGACGGCAGGGCCAGTCATGATGACGGATTGAACAACATCATTTGAGACGCCGTCCCAAGTAATTTGCAAATCTCCGCCGCGTGTATGTACTTTTACAGGTGAATCTAATAAGCCCCTGCGGATACCTGAAACCACGGCAGCACAAGCACCAGTACCGCAGGCTAAGGTTTCACCAGCGCCACGTTCAAAGACACGTAATTTGATTTCATTACGATTGATCACCTGCAGGTAGCCCGCGTTTACCTTTTTAGGAAACGCTGCAAATCTTTCAATCTCGGGACCTTCTTCTAGGACTGGTGCGCTATCGACATCTCCAACCACTTGTACGGCATGTGGATTGCCCATAGAAAGAACTCCAACCAAAGTGTCATGCGTGGCAGGATGATTTAGTGGAAGTGCATAAAGGGTCTCCTGAAATTCTTGAAGGCTTGCCAGACCGTTTGCATTAAACGGAATATGACTATGTTCAAAAATTGGCGCTCCCATATCTACCTCTACCTGGCCATCCTCATGCGATTTGAGGGTCAGGATGGTATGCGCAACCTCTACTCGTAAAGGGTTCTTGTTGGATAGACCTTGATCTAATACAAAGCGTACAAAGCAACGAGAGCCATTGCCACATTGCTCTACTTCGCCACCATCGGCATTGAAAATACGATACCGAAAATCAGCATCTGGACGCGTTGCCTTTTCAACTAGAAGAATTTGATCTGCGCCAATACCAAATTGACGATGGGCTAAACCTTGCCATTGTTCTTTGGTAATGTCACTCAGATCTTGATCTATTCCGTTGAGCACAATGAAGTCATTGCCAGCACCATGCATTTTGGTGAAGCGTAGCTTGCGTACTGGATTGTTTGTATTGGTACTCAAAATATTTCCGTTTAATCGTAAAGACTGGGTTCGCCTTCAGGCCTATGTTTAAAACGCTTATGAACCCAATAGTACTCTGCTGGTCTTTCTCGAACAAGTTCCTCAATGTATTGATTTATGCGAGCGGTATCTTTTTCAATATCATCACTTGGAAAGTTCGGCAATGGCTCGCTGATATGGCAGGTATAGCCTTTACGGTCTTTATTTAATGTAGTCGTCATCAGACACACTTCAGCTCCGCTAAGTCTTGCTAGGCGAGAGACAGAGGTAATAGTGTTAGTCTGGATTCCGAAGAAGGGTACAAAGACTGAGTCACGAGGGCCCAAGTCAATATCGGGGGCAATGAAAATAAAGTTACCCGTTTGAATTTCTCGTATGAGATCGCGTAAGCGACTTTGCCTCTCAATTGACTTCCCACCAAAGCGATTTCTCCACTCAATCATTTTTTGATTGAAGAAGGGGTTTTTCATGTTTTGGTAAAGGCCCGCACCCCGTGGCCAGTCATGTTGGTTGGCCAGCACTGAAAGTGCCATGAAGCCGCCTTCAAGTCCAACAAAGTGTGGATTAATCAGCAGGCGTGGCTTGCGATCTCCTAAGGTAATTGCTGAATTGATTTTGACGATGTCAGTAATTTGTTTGCCACTACCAAGCCAGATGCGACTTCTTTCTAGTACGCTACGACCAAATAATTTCCAGTGCTCAATCGCCAGATGATCAATTTCTTTTTCACTGAGATTAGGAAAGCACAAACGTAAATTGGTTTTTACTACGTGGGTACGACTGTTTGGAACATGGGCAGCTAGCCATCCTAAGGCATACCCAACGTGGACAGTAATCGTATAAGGCAAAAAGGCAAAGAGTCGCAAGAGACTGAGCGCTACGAAATTGAAGAGGTTTTGTAACCAGGTCATTTCAAAAATGATAATGAATTTATCTAATTGCTTGGAGGCAATTCTGCACCAGCGGGATGCTTGTAGCGGTTATATGACCAAATGAATTGTTCAGGTGCGACGAGCACTGCATTTTCAATTGCAACATTGAGTTCTGCGGCAGCAATATTTGCATCCTCAGAAAGGGGGGCAAGACGGGTTGCCTGCATGAGCCAACCCATACCAATGCCTTTGCGCTTGGCGGTAAACATCACCACTGGAGTGTTGTTTCGATTGGCAAGACGCGCTGGTAATGGCGTTGTGTATGCAGGGCGCCCAAAGAACGGAACCCAAACACCTTCGCCTCCGCTGGGAACTTGATCCGGAAGAATGCCGATTGCTTCGCCTCGCGTGAGCGCTCTAGTCATTTGGCGCACACCGTTGAGGTTGGTCGGCACGAAATGCATATTAGGATAGGCGCGACCTTCTTCTACCACTTCATTGAGCCACCCTTGGCGTGAGGGGCGATAGAGAATAGTTGCTGGAAAATGCTGTGCTAGTACACGTGGAATGATCTCAAAGCCACCGAGATGAGGAGTCAGCATGACTAAGCCATGACCTTCGTTAATGGCAGTTTCGACCAAGTCCCAGTTTTGAACCTCTACCAATGCAAGCGCCTTTTTAGGATTGCGCCAAATCCATAAACTATCTGAAAACAACATCCCAGAGGCGCGCACTGCTTCCCAGAGTCTAGAAGGCAGATCCCGAGCACGAACTACAGCCTCATATTGAGGCCTGAAGAGAGAGCGATATTGCTTTGAGCTAGCATAAGCCAGCATGCCTAAAAATGACCCAATCACCTGCGCTAGCGCAAGGGGAAGTACGGCAATAGCACTAAGGCAGAGCTTGAGAAGGAGTTTTCGCACCCCCTAATGATATTCAATGCCGCTCTCAGTGTGTGGATTTCAGCTTACTTTGCTGAATTGGGTATTTTTCGGATAAAATCTCACTATCGCTGAGTTAAGGCAACTTGCAGGGCGATTCATAAATTCTGCTAAAGCGTCGCCGTTGTAGTTCCTGGCACGTCGAGTTGTCCCAATGATCGTGTTAATTTTTTAAAGGAATATGCAATGGCAAACGATTACTTCTTTACCTCAGAATCCGTTTCTGAAGGTCATCCCGATAAAGTAGCAGACCAAATTTCTGATTCAATCTTGGATGCCATTTTGGCTCAAGATCCAACTGCACGTGTTGCCGCAGAGACTTTATGTAACACCGGCTTGGTAGTTTTGGCTGGTGAAATTACTACTAACGCTAACGTTGATTACATTCAGGTAGCTCGCAATACCTTGCGTGAAATTGGTTACGACAATACTGAGTATGGTATCGATTACAAAGGTTGTGCAGTATTAGTTGCTTATGACAAGCAAAGTCCTGATATCGCTCAAGGCGTTGATAAGGCTCATGATGATGGCTTAGACCAAGGCGCTGGCGACCAAGGCCTGATGTTTGGTTATGCTTGTGACGAAACTGCAGAGCTTATGCCTTTGCCGATTCACTTGTCGCATCGTTTGGTTGAGCGTCAATCACAATTGCGTCGCGATGGCCGTTTGAACTGGTTGCGCCCTGATGCCAAGTCACAAGTGACCTTACGTTATGTGGATGGCAAACCTGACTCTATCGATACCGTTGTGCTCTCTACTCAGCATGATGAAGAGATTTCCCTCGAGAAATTGCGTGAAGCAGTGATTGAAGAAATCATCAAACCAGTATTGCCTAAACATTTGATCAAAGGTGCGATTAACTTTTTGGTTAATCCAACCGGTCGTTTCGTTATCGGCGGCCCACAGGGCGATTGTGGTTTAACAGGCCGCAAAATTATTGTGGATACCTACGGTGGCGCAGCTCCCCATGGCGGTGGCGCTTTCTCTGGTAAAGATCCTTCTAAGGTTGACCGCTCTGCTGCATATGCTGGTCGTTACGTTGCGAAGAATGTGGTTGCTGCTGGTTTAGCGAGCAAGTGCTTGATTCAGATCTCTTACGCAATTGGTGTTGCTAAGCCAACCTCAGTCATGGTGAGCACTTTTGGTACCGGTAAGATCTCTGACGAGAAGATTGCTCAATTGGTTTCTGAGCACTTTGACTTACGTCCAAAAGGTATCGTGAAGATGCTCAACCTCTTACGTCCAATTTATCGTAAGACTGCTGCTTATGGCCACTTTGGGCGTGAGGAGCCAGAATTTACCTGGGAGCAAACAGACAAAGCGGCTGTATTACGTGCAGCAGCAGGTCTGTAAGTAGGAAATACGCAGTTTGTAGGTGTATTGAGACGAAATATGCCGTAATTGTTTACAATTACGGCATACCTTCAAGGAGCGTTGCAAGGAATGCTGAGACCCAGCACTTCCCCAGGCTTGAAGGGAGCTGCTCCTAAATGGAGTTTGCTAATTGCAACCGCGCTCGCTAACCCATGATTCAATGGCTAGCGAGTTTCTACTCCAGCATTGGATCGTATTTAGCTGGAGCATGAATGAATACCGTTTCTGATTTAAATAATTTTGTAGCAACTCGTTGCGCAATTGCTGATATCTCTTTGGCTGACTTTGGCCGCAAAGAAATTGCGATCGCTGAAACTGAGATGCCTGGCTTGATTGCTATTCGTGATGAGTTTGCAGCACAACAGCCATTGCGTGGTGCACGCATTACTGGTTCATTGCATATGACCATTCAAACTGCGGTGTTGATCGAAACACTTGAGGCTCTTGGCGCTGAAGTGCAGTGGGCATCTTGCAATATTTTCTCTACACAAGATCATGCTGCTGCTGCAATCGCTACGAACGGCACGCCAGTATTTGCAATCAAGGGTGAAACCCTTGAGCAGTATTGGGACTTTACTCATCGTATTTTTGAGTGGGCTGATGGTGGTTACACCAATATGATTTTGGATGACGGTGGCGACGCTACTTTGTTATTGCACCTTGGTGCACGTGCTGAAAAAGATCAAGCTTGCTTGAATCATCCTACCAGCGAAGAAGAAACTATTTTGTTTGCAGCCATCAAGAACAAATTGGCGCAAGACCCAACTTGGTATTCAACACGCTTAGCGCAAGTCAAAGGAGTTACAGAAGAAACCACTACTGGTGTACATCGTCTGTATCAAATGTTTGCTAAGGGTGATTTGAAGTTCCCTGCAATTAACGTAAATGACTCTGTTACTAAGAGCAAATTTGACAACCTCTATGGTTGCCGTGAATCTTTGGTAGATGCAATCAAGCGTGCCACTGACGTAATGGTGGCCGGTAAGGTTGCAGTAGTTTGTGGTTATGGTGATGTGGGTAAGGGCTCAGCTCAAGCATTGCGCGCTTTGTCTGCTCAAGTTTGGGTTACCGAAGTAGATCCAATCTGTGCATTGCAAGCTGCAATGGAAGGCTACCGCGTTGTAACAATGGATTACGCTGCTGATAAAGCCGATATCTTTGTTTCTGCAACTGGTAACTACCACGTGATTACACATGACCACATGGCTAAGATGAAGAATCAAGCCATCGTTTGTAACATTGGCCACTTTGATAACGAGATCGATGTTGCTGGTATTGAAAAATACAAGTGGGAAGAGATTAAGCCACAAGTTGACCATGTGATTTTCCCGGCCGCCAATGGCAAGCCTGAAAAGCGCATCATCATCTTGGCTAAAGGCCGCTTGGTTAATCTAGGTTGCGGTACAGGTCACCCTTCTTATGTCATGAGCTCTTCATTTGCAAATCAAGTAATTGCACAAATTGAATTGTGGAATGCAGTGGGTACAGATAAATACCCAATTGGTGTTTACACCTTGCCTAAGCATTTGGATGAGAAGGTAGCCCGCTTACAGCTTAAGACTCTGAATGCAGAATTAACTGTGTTGTCAGATCAGCAAGCTTCTTATATTGGCGTAACGAAGGAAGGCCCATACAAGGCCGACCACTATCGTTATTAATCCAGTCACTGTTCAATAGATATCTAGGCCCAAAATCATGGAATTAAGCGTCGAATTCTTTCCTCCAAAAACACCTGAAGGTGAGAGTAAGTTGCATCTGGTGCGTGAGCGGTTTTCTGAAACGCTCAAGCCCTCGTTTTATTCTGTGACGTTTGGTGCCGGTGGCTCTACACAATCAGGCACACTAAAAGTGGTGAGCGACATTCATGCTGCCGGTGCAGCAGTTGCTCCTCACTTATCTTGTGTTGGTAGCTCACGTGAAAGCGTGCGTGAGATGCTCAAGCAATATCAAGCTTTAGGTGTGAAGCGTATTGTGGCTTTGCGTGGTGACTTGCCATCTGGCATGGGTCAGTATGGCGAGTTTCATCATGCCAATGAATTAGTTGAATTTATTCGTGCAGAAACAGGTGATTGGTTTCATATCGATGTAGCCGCCTATCCTGAAATGCATCCACAGGCAAAGTCGCCTGCTAGTGATGTCGATTTCTTTGTACAAAAAATGAAGGTGGGTGCAAATTCTGCCGTTACCCAGTATTTTTATAACAGCGATGCTTATTTCCGCTTTGTGGATGAAGCTTATGATCTCGGCGTAACGCAGCCCATCATCGCCGGCATTATGCCAATCACAAATAGTAGTCAGTTATTGAGATTCTCTGATGCTTGTGGCGCAGAAATTCCGCGTTGGATTCGTTTGCGTCTTCAGTCTTATGGCGACGACATCGCCTCTATTCGGGCATTTGGTGAAGAGGTGGTGACTGACTTGTGCGATCAGCTATTAACGGCTGGTGCACCTGGGCTTCATTTCTACTCACTCAATCAGGCTGATGCAGTTTTGGCAATTGCCGATAACTTAGATTTAACTAAGTAAATAAGTCCCTAACTGAACAAGTCTGATTCGGTTAGTAGCAAATTTAATGGCTCATCATGTGTTTGAGCCGCCCATTGAGAATCATCTAATTTTTGCCAATCAAATCCAATCCCCATGCAAATGAGGTTTGGGTTGTCCTTACGTAGCTGAGCTAGGGTTCGGTCAAAGTACCCGCCTCCATATCCTAGACGCCAGTAGTGTGCTTTACCGCTCACAATAGAGCTAGACCAACCCACGCAGGGAATGAGGATGCAGTCAGGCGTCAGTTTCGGCCTAGTGGTATTTTCTGGGTTAGGTTCGGGCACACCATGTGCGCTTGGAATTAAGGCATCACCCTCTTGCCACTCGAAAAAATCAAGGTGTTTATCGGCACGTGCATAAGGCAGTGCTAATTTACGCGCAGTATCATTCTTCGCCCAATTGAGTAAGGTGGGACGTAAATCAATTTCATCTTGAATGGGCCAATAAAGCGCTATTGAGCGAATGGATTTGCCTTCATTGACTAAAAAATGATTGAGACCTGCAATCAAGCCTGCTTTTGCAGAAGCGTAGCCATTTCCAGCAGCAAATTCTTTGCGTTGTTTTAATAAATCTTGGCGAAGAGTTTTTAGTGAATTACCGTGCATATCGACCATTATCAGGCGAAAATTAAAGGATATAGTAATCAAGTGCTGCAGGGCCCATAGCCTTGCAAATAGAGATAGGGTTAGATAGCAAGAATGAAGTCTGCAATAGTAAGTAGCAAACACCTTCAATGGGCCAAAATTTTGCTTTTAGGCCTAGCCCTAGTTATGTCCAGTAGCTTTGCCGAAAAGCTGAAAAAGCCTGCTCTACCCAAGTCTTATGAAAGTAAGATTGCTCCAGCAGAAATCACTGATACCGATCGCATGTTTATCGATTTGCGTGAAGCTGCAAAAAAGAATGATGTATTTCGTACTCAGCAGTTGTCAGCGAACTTATCTAATTATCCATTTGATGACTATGTAGCCTACTTCCGCATCAAGCCCCAATTATTTGATAGCGCTGGTGGAGCGCGCAATGATTATGGTGCGGATTCACAAGTGGTTACTTTTTTAAATCAATATCAAGGCACAGCATTGGCTGACCGTATGCGTAATGATTGGCTTTTGGTGCTTGGTAAGCGTAAGGACTGGGCGCGTTTTGATGCGGAGTATGCCAAGTTTGTATTGGATGACGATACACAAGTGAAGTGCTACTCCTTATTATCCAAATTATCGCAAGCTGAAAATCCAACGAAATTGGCTATTGATTCTCGAGCGGTATTGTTGGATCCAAGTTATTTTGGACAGGCATGCCAAGAATTGGTCCCATCGTTAGTTGCTGCTGGCGGCATGTCTCCGAGTGAGGCAAAAGCGGTTGGCCGCGCTGCTAGTGAAAAAGGTTTTGACTCAATGGCCCGTCGCCTTGGTGGCGAAGATCCTATTGCAGATATTGTCAAAGCAGCTAAGGCTGATCCAGCTAAAGCCTATCGTGACTTTTCTCAAAATGCTTCGCGTTATAGCAAAGAGAATCAAGCCGTTGCATGGGGTGTGATTGGACAATTTTTGGCCAAGAAATTAGATCCTAATGCAGATGATGCATACCGCCTGCAGCAAGAGCTTGGCTATAACGAACTCCTTTCAGTCGAGTCACAGGAGTGGAAAGTGCGTGCAGGCTTGCGCGCTAAAGATTGGACCCTGGTTAAAAATGCGATTGATAGCATGAATCCTGCCGTACGCAGTAAAGATCCTGCTTGGACTTATTGGTACGGCCGCGCGCTAAAGGTGGAGGGTCAAGAAGCAAAAGCCAAAGATAGTTTCGAAATGATTGCAGATCAATATAACTTTTATGGTCAGCTCGCACGCGAAGAGTTGGGTAAACCCAATCAGGCGCCTGCCAAAACTAAAGTGACTGAGCAGGAGATTGATGCCATGGCAAGCCGCAAGGGCTTTATTCGTGGCGAGCGCTTATATGCCATGAATCTTCGCTTTGAAGGTAATCGCGAATGGAATTGGGAATTACGTAACATGACCGACAAGCAATTGTTGGCTGCTGCAGAGTATGCAAAGCGCATCAACTTATATGACCGTGTCGTTAATACAGCTGATCGTACAAAGCAAGAGCACGACTTTAGTTTGCGCTACCCAACTCCTTACAAAGAAGAGCTGTCTCCCATTGCGCGTCAAATTGATTTGAACCTTGCCTGGGCTTATGGCTTGATCCGTCAAGAGTCGCGCTTCATTATGAATGCCTCATCGTCTGTAGGCGCATCTGGATTAATGCAGGTAATGCCCAATACGGCAAAGTATGTGGCCAAGAAAATTGGAATGACAAATTACACCAATGACAAGCTCAGCGATACTAATACCAATCTGACATTGGGCAGTAACTATTTAAATATGGTCCTTATTGATCTAGATGGTTCTTGGGTTTTGGCCTCTGCGGCCTATAACGCAGGACCTTCTCGCTCAAAGGCTTGGCGTGAAAAATTATCTGGCCCTACAGAGGGAGCCATCTTTGCTGAAACTATTCCGTTTACTGAGACACGCGTTTATGTGAAGAATGTACTCTCTAATGCGAATTACTATTCATCGGTGATGAACGGCCAAACACAATCTTTAAAGCAACGCTTGGGTGTTATTACACCTAAGGCCGCAACTCAATCTGAGCTTCCTTAAACCAATCATTGCTGCCTAAAGTAAAGAAAGCTTCCCATGAAATATGACATCCTTTTGATCGGCGGTAATGGATTTGTGGGGCGAGTGATTGCTGCACAACTACAGCTAGCTGGATACTCTGTATTAGTTCCCACCAGTCATTTAGTAGCGGCACGTGAATTACGGATGCTGCCTAAAGTGCATATTGAAGAGGCTGATATTCATGAGTTTGATGAGCTGCAGAGTCTTTGTGGACGTATTAAGCCAAATGGTGCTGTGATTAATTTAGTTGGTGTATTGCACGATAAGCCAGCTAAGCCATATGGAAAGGTATTTAAGGCGGCGCATGTGGAGCTGCCAAAAAATATTATTACTGCGATGCAGATGCATGGCTTAAAACGCTACTTACATATGAGTGCTTTAGGAGCAGATTCTCAGGGTCCGTCTATGTATCAGCGTAGTAAAGGTGATGGTGAGGCTGCGGTGAGAGCAAGTAATTTGGACTGGACTATCTATAGGCCTTCAGTCATCTTTGGTGCACAAGATCAGTTTATTAACCTGTTTTCTAAATTGACTAAGCTTTTTCCAGCCATGCCCCTAGCAAATTATCAAGCGCAGTTCCAGCCAGTTAGCGTAGATGATGTTGCTACTGCATTTGTTAAATCTTTAATAATGCCCCAAACGATTCATCAGACTTATGACTTAGTGGGCCCAACGGTTTACACCATGAAAGAGATTGTTGAGTTTGCGGCACGTAAGGCAAAAACCTCTTGCGCCATTATTCCTGTGCCAGCCTTTGTGGGCTATCTACAAGCATTGGCATTTGAATTTTTGCCAGGCCCAACATTGATGTCACGTGACAATATTGCCTCCATGCAGTTGCCTAATACCTTGCCAGCAAATGGTGTTGATGCGTTGACGGAAGTATTCAAAATGAGTCGTCGCACCCTAGAGGGTATGCAGTAATGAAAATCTACGCAGTGGGCGGTGCCATTAGGGATACCCTCATGGGCTTGCCTGTGAACGACATTGATTACGTTGTGGTGGGCTCAAGCGTAGAAGAGATGATAGCCAAGGGCTTTCGGCCTGTTGGTAAAGACTTCCCTGTATTTCTTCATCCAGAGACACAAGCTGAATATGCGCTTGCACGTACTGAGCGTAAAACTGGCCAGGGTTATAAAGGCTTTCATTTTTATGCCGATCCTTCCGTAACGCTTGAGCAAGACTTAGAGCGTCGTGATTTAACAATCAATGCGATGGCGCAAGAGGTGGGTGCCGATGGAAAGCAGTTCGGCCCGATTATTGATCCCTATAACGGCCAAGAAGATTTGGCTGCTAAAGTATTTCGTCATGTGTCAGATGCATTTGCAGAAGATCCGTTGCGCCTCTTACGTATTGCTCGCTTTGCTGCGCGCTTCCCTGAATTTAGCGTTGCCGATGAAACACTCATCGCCTTAAAAGCGATTGTTCGCTCAGGGGAATTGAACGCATTATCAGCAGAGCGTATTTGGCAGGAGCTAGCTAGGGGCTTGGTTGCTTCCAAGCCTATGCGCTTGTTTCAAGTCTTATTGGATGCTGGTGCTGCCAGAGCGATATTGGCGCCTTCATTGGCTGCCAAGCTATCTGAGGAACTGTTTCGTGAGGAATTGATCACACATTTTGTATTGATTGGAAATAGTCTTGAAGAGCGCTGTGCAGTTACTTTGATGGATCTACCTGCTAGTGAAATTCGTTCATGGGCTGAGTGTGTTCGCATGCCTATTGAAGTGCGAGATTTCAGTGAAATTTTCAGTGATCTTGGGATCTTGGCAAAGAAGTATCTGAATACCTCTTATCAGGCAGTAGATGTTTTAGCTTGGTTTAACCGTGCGGATGTTTGGCGTAAGCCAGATCGAGCGCGAGCACTTCTGAAGCTTGCGGAAAAATTGAGAATGCCTGTTTCGCCCTTGATCAATGCAATGCGCGCCACACAAGCTATCAATACTGCAGAAATTATTGCTGGCGTCGCTGCAGAAGATCGATCCAATGGTGAGCGGATTGGCAGTGCATTTGAGTCTGCTAGGCTGTCTGCAATTACCGCAGCCTTAGAAGCTTAATTAAACTTTTACAGTCTATTTCTACCCCGTAGGCCCGGCAGATCTTCGAGTACATAGCCTGGCAGCAAGTCTTCTAGTTTCTTAGAAAACGCAAAGGCCTTAAAGAGTTCGCCCATCTCTGCCTCAGACAACAACTTTTGCAATGAGTTGGAAATCGGTAGAAATTTTTCTGGATCACCAGGGTCGCCAATTTCTAAAGCAATGTCACCAATACCAGCATCCAGTAGATAGGCAGCTTGATTGGTGAGATATACATCATCTACATTTTCAGTTAAAGCACTACGAGCAATTTGTGACCACTCAACGTGTGTTGTTAAATCGCAAAGACCGGGAAGATAAAATGGATCTTGAATCGCATGATGGCGATGATGGGCCATCAGGGTGCCCTCAAGCCTTTGTGGGTGGTAGTACTCGCTTTCAGGAAAGCCATAGTCGAATGTGAGAAATAGGCCAGTTTCTAAATGCTTGGCAACTTGTTGCATCCATGCATTTGCTGGCGTATGTAGTTCAGTGATGTAGCCTTCTGAGAAATTGCCATCAAGAAGGCTTTCTGGAAGCAATTGTTGTTCTACAGGAGAGCCTAATTTCCAAATGAGTTTGTCATTCTCATAAGCTACACCGTAGCAATACCAAAACCCATTCTGATAAATGATGGTGTCGCAAGGAATGGCATCAATCACTTCATTCGCCAGAATGATACCTTTGAAATTTTCCGGTAATTCAGTTAACCAGTTGCATTGAGTTTTGAGATTGAGTTGCTTAAGAAGATCCCCAATTCTTTCTTGTTGTCGCTGGGCTAAGTCAGGTGAAATTTCAATGATGTCGTAACGGTCCAAATGAAACCCAAGATCATTGAGGCGGGCCAGTATCGAGCTAGCAAGTTTTCCAGTTCCAGCCCCAAACTCCAAGATTTGAGTGGCGATACCTTGTTCTCGAAGGCCCTCAAGCACCGGCAGAAGGGTGGAGCAAATAGCTGCGCCAAAAAGAGGGCTTAATTCTGGGGCGGTAGTAAAGTCCCCACCAGCCCCTAATTTGTGAGAGCCGGCGCTGTAGTAGCCCATTCCTGGCTCATATAAAGCCATCTCCATATAGCGAGAGAACGGGAGCCAGCCGTCCTTTGAAGCGATTTGAGAGGCTATTTTGGCCTTTAGAAGGGCACTATGCTCCGTTTCAAGGCTGGTCAAGGTAATATCCATAGCTCGCTAGTCTAAGAGAATTTAATTGAACCCTAGTTCAACGCCCCCATCCCAGCAAGGAAAAGCAGTTTTAGTGAC
>CANCPL010000030.1:0-23451 GCA_947380065.1 Burkholderiaceae bacterium
CCGTTGCACTCAATGCATCGCTCTGTGTCGCAAATAAATTTCATTCTTGCCATTGTGTTCTCCTGACTTTATTTTTTGACTTAGGCAAATTTTTCGATTTGACACATAGTGGTTTTAGTCTCTTGCATCATCGTCACTTGGTCGTAACCATACGTTGTTGCAGTGTTGACCGCTTCACCCTGAACTACAGGGGCAGCACCCTCTGGATAGTATTTGCGAATGTCCTCGCCCTGCCACCAACCCGCAAAGTGGAATGGAACGAAAGCAGTTCCTTGATCAACACGCTCTGTAACCATTGCGCGCACTTTGATCTTGGCACCCGTTGGCGACTTCACCCAAACATAATCCCAGTTCTTAATACCGCGATCCGCTGCAGCCTTTGGATTGATCTCCACAAAGTTTTCTTGTTGGAGTTCTGCCAACCATGGATTGGAACGAGTTTCATCTCCACCGCCCTCGTACTCAACCAAACGACCAGAGGTCAGAATGATTGGGAACTTCTCATATAACTTCAGATTCAAGTTCTGATCTTGAACAGACTTATAGAGGGTTGGCAGGCGCCAGAAGTTTTTCTTATCAGCAGAAGTTGGGTACTTGCGCATCATTGGCGCGTTTGTACTGTAGAGCGCTTCACGGTGAGTTGGAATCGCATCAGGGAAGTTCCAAACTACTGCGCGTGCTTTTGCATTACCAAATGGATGGCAACCGTTTTTCATAACTACGCGCTGAATACCACCAGATAAGTCAGTCTTCCAGTTCTTACCTTCTGCAAGTTTTTTCTCGTCATCAGTTAACTGATCCCACCAACCTAGTTTCTTCACAAACACGTGATCAAATTCTGGGTAGCCAGTGGTGATCGCCGAGCCTTTAGAGTAGGAGCCGTCTTCTGCCAACAGATTCTTACCTTCGCGCTCAACACCGAAGTTGGCGCGGAAGTTACCACCGCCCTCCATGACGCTTTTGCTGGTGTCATACAGATTTGGCGAACCAGGATGCTTGATTGCTGCTGTGCCGTAGCAAGGCCAAGGCAAGCCATAGTAGTCACCTGTTGTGTTGTATCCAGTTACCGGATCAATACCACCACGTGACTTTAAGGTCTTCGGATCAAATGTGGCAACCATTCTCATATGCGCCTTGAGACGCTCAGGTGTTTGACCTGTGTATCCAATAGTCCAAACGGAACGATTAATCTCGCGCAAGATGTCTTCGATCTGTGGCTCTTTCCATTGCTTGCCTGCAAATTTAGTGCTCAGCATCTTGTAGTTTTTCGACAACTCTTCACCAAAACCTAAGCGATCAGCAAAAGCTTGCATGATTACGTGGTCGGGAACAGACTCAAATAATGGGTCGATTACCTTCTCGCGCCACTGCAATGAGCGGTTCGATGCTGTAGCTGTACCGCAAGTTTCAAACTGCGTTGCAGCAGGCAACAAATAAACATTGCGATTCTTATTTACTGCTTGTCCTTCTGCAGCGGGCATCGCAGCCATTGCAGCAGTAGCACTTGGATATGGATCCACTACCACTAAGAGATCTAATTTATCCATCGCACGCTTCATGTCGAGGCCGCGAGTTTGCGAGTTAGGTGCATGACCCCAGAAGAACAGACCCTTCACGTTAGTCTGCTGATCGATCATGTCATTCTTCTCGAGAACAGCATCCACCCAACGAGACACAGTAGTGCCGGATTTCTCCATCATGTCAGGCGCATAACGACCCTTAATCCAGTCGTAGTCAACACCCCAAACAGCCGCGAAGTGTTTCCATGAGCCAGCTGCTAAGCCATAGTAGCCAGGCAATGAGTCTGGATTAGGGCCTACGTCAGTTGCGCCTTGAACGTTATCGTGACCGCGGAAAATGTTTGTACCGCCGCCAGATTTACCTACGTTACCTAAGGCTAATTGCAAAATACAAGAGGCGCGCACAATCGCATTACCGATAGTGTGCTGGGTTTGCCCCATACACCACACAACCGTACTAGGACGATTCATTGCCATCGTTTTTGCAGCCTGGTAAACCTGTGCTTCAGGAACACCGCAAGCCTCTTCAACGGCTGCAGGAGTCCACTTCTCCATTACCTCTTTGCGGATCTCATCCATGCCGTAAACACGGTCGTTGATGTACTTCTTATCTTCCCAGCCGTTTTTAAAGATGTGATACAGCATTCCAAACAAGAATGGAATATCAGTGCCAGAACGAATACGGATGTACTGATCTGACTTAGCAGCAGTTCGGGTGTAACGTGGATCAACCACAATCACTTTGCAACCATTTTCCTTTGCGTGCAAGAGCATCAACATAGAAACTGGATGAGCCTCAGCCGCATTTGAACCAATGTACAAAGCAGCCTTGGAATTCATCATGTCGTTATAGCTATTGGTCATCGCACCATAGCCCCAGGTGTTTGCAACACCGGCAACAGTTGTGGAGTGACAAATACGAGCCTGATGGTCTGTATTGTTAGTACCAAAGAAAGAAACCCACTTACGGAGTAAGTAGGCCTGTTCATTATTGTGCTTCGAGGAGCCGATAAAGAACATCGCATCCGGAGAGTATTTCTCACGAATGCTCTTCATCTGGGCAGTAATTTCAGTTAAGGCTTGGTCCCAAGAAATACGCTGGTACTTTCCATCTACCAACTTCATTGGGTAACGTAAGCGGTAATCGCCATGGCCATGCTCACGCAAGGCAGCGCCTTTAGCACAGTGAGCACCCATGTTAATCGGGGAATCAAACACAGCGTCTTGACGAACCCAAACACCATTCTCAACCGTGGCATCCACCGCACAACCTACGGAGCAGTGAGTACAAATCGATCTCTTGACTTCAATCTTGCCCTTACCATCAAGCATGGCCTTACTTTGCTCAGCAGAGGCCTTTTGCACGAAGCTTAATTGACTAGCTGCGATACCAGCTCCTACTCCTACGCCTGAACGTTTAAGGAATGAGCGGCGATCCATCGTTGGCACGGCTGCTTTTAAGCCACGTGACAAGCTGCCAATCAGGCGTGATGTTGAACGACTGCTTTGTGGGGTATTGGATTTACGAGTCAGACTCATATGTTGTCCCTGAGAAAGTTTTTTTTATTTATTAAGTAACAGTTAAAACAAAAGCAAATTAAAGATCGTTAAATCAAAGTGGTTTCGTAATACTTGCGCATGTGAGCAGTCATAGTTTGACCAACATCTTTCACGGCTTTTGTACCGCTAATTTCTTGAATAACCGCTTTGCCAACTGGAGTTTGGCTAGCAACAGCAACGGCACCAACGGCGGCGCCTGCACCAATAAAGAACTTACGGCGCGATGGTTTATTTTCTTCGCTTAATGCAATGGTAGTTTTGGTGCGCATGGCATGTTCCTATGTAGTTTTTCTTGATTTGGCTCAAGTGTAATTGGTAATTGCATTTTTGACATATCGCTGTAACAAAACCCGTCTAAGGCTTACCCTATGTTGCATTGCAACATTAAATCATATCAAAACTTTGGCCTTCAATCGCAAGGAATTCTCTTGTAAGAGCGGCTACTGGGCGGTAGAGATGCATCTCTGGAATATCTTCAATGGCATTACACAATTCGTCGTACCAAGGGCGAATGTGCTCATTGAAAAAAACCCTTTGATTTGTAAGGTTTGAGATCACTACATCATCCCCTGCAATCAGATAACGCATCACTTCGCAAAGCGCAGAAATATGGTCCTCGGTTTCTGTTATCTCTTCGGCAGCCTCAAGTCCAAATTCAGCCAATGCATTCCGAATATTGATCAAAGGCTTCTCATTTAAATGGCCTGCCATGTAAAAGGAGCCATTGAGTACGACGTTGGGCTTGCCAACGCTAATGAAATTCAAATCAAACTCATCAAGCCAAGCCTTGGCAGGATTATTTTTGGCGACCTCAACCACGTCCATCCAGGCTTTAGCCAATGGCGCCTCATCAGATGCATCGTGCTGATCTGCTGATGCTGCAATTTGATCTAAAAGCTCTTGATCAGGCGGCATCTGAAAAAAACGAGCAATCAAACCATATAAATCTGCCCTTGCTAGATCCTCTGGCAAGCCAACATCACCTATTTCAGTAGCTAAATTATCCTTCGCCGCTTCGTTAGCAGCGTCTTTTGCTAGTTCACTCATGTTTCTTTTTTCACCATATCTACAACTCGACAATCACTACACATCTTCAATCGATCCATTGCAGCACCAGCAAATGCACCGTGAGCGCCTAGCTTGGTGAGCATGAGATCAACCATCTTCAGTGTTCCAAAAGGCTTGCCACAGCTAATGCAATGGAAGGCTTGTGTTTCATTTAAGTTAGTCCGTTGCTTGCGCTGCTCAACTGTTTGCAAACGAGGGGCAAGCGTCAGAGCCTTCTCAGGGCAGGTTTGCACGCAAATACCGCACTGAACGCACTGCTTTTCAATAAAAGAAAGGATGGGCTCATCAGGGTTATCTAACAGCGCGCCCTCAGGGCAACCGCTGACACAAGACATACACAAAGTACAAGCGTCTTTGTTGATTGTCAGGCCGCCTAATAAGGAAGACTTTGGAAGCACAACTCCCGCTTCAGGCAATGGTGACTTGGCTTGTTTTTGTAAATGCTCAAGGACAGCCTCTAGCGTTTCGCGTTTTTGATTCGACAAACCAATGCTTGCAGGCGTACAAATAGGGCCGAGTGATCCACGCTGACGCAATGCCCCCATTGCTTTAGACACAGTTGCTATATCTTCAACTGAATTTGCTAAGATCAAGTGAACTCGCTCATCAAAGCCATATGCCTTAAGAATACTATTTGCTAAATCCACCTGTACTTCAAGCGCAGCACGATACGCAGGGTCTTCATCACCACTTAATAACAATGTCACCTCAGCAAAACCATATGTGAGTGCGCCAAGCCATAAATCCAAACCTGTTGAGGCGATATGTTCAATGCCATAGGGAATGACAAATGAAGGAAGACCTTCAAACTGTTTTGGCATGATGTGTGAAGATCGGCCTAAGCCATCAATCATTTGCGTGCCCACTGTTAAAGTATGTAACAGCAAACTTGGGGCCACTGCCTGATTCATCTTTTTCGCTTCGGCAGTAAAGACGCTTGCTACCGTTTTCAGTTCTTTGCCTTGATGAGCAACGCTTGGGTAGTTGTAACGCATCGCACCGGAAGGGCAGGCTGTGGCACATGCGCCGCAACCCATACAGAGGTTTGGATTGACCTCTATAGAACCTTGGCCATTTTTAAAGATTGAACCAATCGCACCAGTTGAACAAACATCAATACAAGCATTGCAACCTACTTTGCCATTACGACCATGGGCACAAATTTTTTCGTTATAGACAAAATATTTAGGCTTCTCAAACTCCCCCACCATCTCTGACAATTGATTGACTGCCAGCGCTTGCTCCAGAGGATCCGTACCAGGAGCAAAATAGCCTTGCGGGGTTTGGCTCATACGCATTTTGGGGTCTACCCTTAAATCCAAAATGAGATCAAATTCAGAATTGCGATCACGCTCTTTTCGATCAAAAGAAATGGCGCCAATACTGGCACACGCAGTAACGCAATCGCGATGGGATTTACATTTGCTTAAATCAATCTGAAAGGAGAGATCAATAGCGCCTTCGGGGCATACTTCAACGCAGGCTCCACAGCGCGTACACATCTCAGGGTCAATTGGATTTTGTAGATCCCAGTTAACTGAAAAGTTACCGAGATAACCATCTAGCTTAGTGACTACACCAGTAAAGATTGGATAACTGCGGGCTAGCGGCAAGTCACCCGGCTCAGTACAGAGAACAGACACATCCAAAGACTGACTTAATTTTTCTGCCCAAGGGATGGCTTGGGAGCCAGCGCCGACGATGAGTAATCTTCCCTGGCTTTCATAATTCACTACTGGGACAGGCTCAGCTTCTGGCATATCCGCCAAAGCTAGTAATGCGGCAATTTTGGGACCAGAGGTTTTGGCTTCTTGCGTCCAGCCGGCAACCTCTCGAATATTCACAAAACGCAGTGGCGCAACCAAAGGCTTTTCAGATTGATCAGCCAACTCTCTAAATAGCGCACCCTCTTGCGTGCAAGCCACTACCAATGAATCAGAACCGTCTAGTGCTTTTAAAAAAGATCCGACTTCCTGTCTACATAACGATTGATGAATCGGCACACCCATTTCTTTTGCATCTAAGGGCATAGTGCCATTGCAGTTACAGACTAATTTTTGACTCATGCGCTATCTTCTTAGGTTTTTTTCTGTTCTGACTCTATTGGGGCTTCATTCGGCACTGTATCCAAGGGAACAGAAGGTATTTGCTGTGTGGATGTTAAATCACTTTGCTGTTGCGCATCCAATATCAAATTTGCCTCTTGGCCCTCAATTGCCTTAGGCTCTTGAGTCTCAGGCTCGGCTGACTTACTGAAAAGCTTCAACATATCGCTCTGGACCATTCGCTCGAGCATTCCAGGAGGCAGTGGATCTGGCTTGCTGTAATCATCAATATAGATATCCAATCCATCCATGATGTTGAAATGGGGATCGGTAAACATTTTCTTTAGGGCGGCTTGCTGAACGGCTGGATCAACATCTGGTTTCATAAAAGCAGAAAAATCAGGATCAAAGCGATCAATCTTGGCTACATCCTCTAAGTTAGCAGGAGGAGGTGCAGGCTCTTGGACACTCTCAACCGGTGGGGCCTGAGTAATCTCTTTGGGTGTCTCTACTTTTTTCTCGAGCGAAGCATCTTCTTTACCTGCTTTGCGCTTAGACCAACGGCCCAGAAATCCATCGGCCATTATTCCTCCGCAGGGCGTTGAGCACCCTTGAATGAAGCAGGCTTGTGGCGTTTTTTAGGCTCCGGACGATAGTTGTCATTGACGTACTCTTGCAACCAAGCAGCATGCTCGTCAATCATGGGAACGGTATCGACTGACTCACCACCATCAAGCAAGCGCGCAGCCTCGTTATAGCTGACGCAAATACGATGTGGAACAGCAAAAGTTGTCTCGGATTTAGCCAAGGAAATAGATTGCTCATCAATATATCGCTCAACGTCTTCTTCCAGACGCCACATTACAAACCAGCTTGGGGATTTAGCAGAAACATTGAGATAGTAGCCCTCAGCCTCATCCAAAAAAAGGTCAAGCTCATAACCTGTAAATAACCAGGATTCGCCATCCGCATCTCGCCCCAGAAACTGACCCCAGATGGAATTACTTTGGTTGTTATTGAATTGCCCAAAATCAGGCAGCACTTCCTGAGGTGCCCAGCGGTACGAAACCCATGGGTTATCAATATTTTGTTTACGCATGAGTACCGCAAAGCGCATAAATGTTCAGAGCCTTAGGTGTTTTGAACCACGATGTTCGGAAATTTACTGCTCATGTCTTTTGATAGAGTAGCAACACGGATAGCGACCTGTCTAGCAATACCTTTATAGATAGCGCTGATTGCACCATCGGGATCAGCCACTACAGTAGGACGACCCGCATCGGCCTGTTCACGAATCGATAGATTCAGAGGTAAAGTACCCAAGAAATCTACTGAATACTCTTTGCACATTTTTTCACCGCCACCAGTACCGAATACATGCTCTTCATGTCCGCATTTTGTACAAACGTAGGTGCTCATATTTTCAATAATGCCAATAATGGGTACGCCCACCTTCTCAAACATCTTTAGCCCTTTGCGAGCATCTAATAAGGCTATATCCTGTGGCGTAGTAACAATGACAGATCCGGTAACAGGAACCTTTTGCGCCAAAGTCAATTGAATATCGCCCGTACCAGGCGGCATATCTACTATTAAGTAATCCAAATCTCGCCAACGCGTTTGACGAAGCAATTGTTCTAGAGCAGAAGTCACCATGGGGCCACGCCACACCATCGGCGCATCATCATCGATCAAGAATCCAATCGAGCTTGCCTGCAAACCATAAGCTTCCATTGGCTCAATCGTATTTTCTTCAATAGAGTCCGGTCTACCAGTAATACCCAACATCATTGGCTGACTGGGTCCATAAATATCCGCATCCAAAATGCCGACCTGCGCACCCTCGGCAGAAAGTGCTAAAGCTAAATTCACAGCTGTTGTGGACTTCCCTACTCCACCCTTGCCACTCGCCACTGCAATAATGTTTTTTACGCCAGGCAGTAGTTTGACGCCACGCTGCACTGCATGCGCAACAATTTGACTGGAAATATTAACGCTGACATTTTTGACGCCTGGTAACTCACGCAAAGCATTGATCACCGATTTACGAATCGCATCAAACTGGCTTTTAGCGGGATAGCCCAAGACAATATCTAAAGAAATATCACCATCTTCTACGCGGAGATTTTTAATATTTTTCGCAGTGAAAAAATCAATCTTTGTATTGGGATCGACTAAGTTTTTGAGTGCTGCCTGTACTGACTCTGGTGTAACTGACACTACCTTCTCCTAATATGAATAAACCTAGAAAGTACTTCTAGGTTTTTGGTACTTTTCTTAATTAGCGCTAGCTTACTCGTAGCTGCAAATATTTGCTGAAAGTGAGTCCAACCACTTTCCTTGAAGTATCTTAAAAAAGCATCAGGCTCTGCTGGATTTCATTGGGGTTATAAACGTCCCAGGCAATGACTATTTAGCAACTGGAAATCCAGCATCTGTTATGAGCTCGCTAGCCTTTTCTTGGGATAAGCTAGTCTCAAGATTCACGATCTGGCTTGCTAAATCCACCTGCACTTCTGCCTGCGGATCCTGGGCCTGAATAGCCCGAGTTACGGCATTAATACAGCCCCCACAAGTCATTCCAGATACTTTTAAACTCAACATAAAGGCCCTTTTGATTTGAATATGGCTTCAATACAGTAGATTATCTTCTATATGAACTCACCAAAAGACGCTAATGCAGGGCTTTTTACTTTAGATATCGGTGGCATGACCTGTGCCTCCTGTGTAGGCAGGGTTGAGAAGGCTTTACACAAGATTCCGGGGGTGGAGGCGGCTAGCGTCAATTTAGCTACCGAACAAGCCAAAATTCGCCTAAAAGCGGATTCTGGGGTCAACATCGATGAAATCATCGCTTTAGTTCAAAAGACAGGCTATGAGGCCAAAATCAGTATCCCTCATGGGATTCCAGACTTGGCACCCTCTAAATTGTTCTGGGGAGCCGATGGCCTAGGTCGCGTCTTACTGGGCTTTGCTCTGTCCGCCCCACTCTTTTTTCCTATGTTCCTGATGCCGTTTGGCATTCATTGGTCACTATCTCCAAAATGGCAACTTCTACTCGCCACCCCTGTGCAATTTGTTTTAGGGTGGCGCTTTTATAAGGCAGGCTTCAAATCCTTGATGTCGGGCGTTGGCAACATGGATTTATTGGTAGCCCTTGGTACTAGCGCTGCCTATGGTTTAAGTGTCTATCAAATGGTGGGTTCTACTCATGCGACGCATGAACTCTATTTCGAAGGTTCAGCCGTTATTATCTGCATGGTCATGCTTGGCAAATGGCTAGAAGCTAGAGCAAAGCAACAAACGAGCGAAGCCATTCGTGCGCTCCAAAAACTTTGGCCCGAGCATGCAAAAGTGATTGATCGAAATATCGTCATTACCGAGCACTCTCCACTAGACCAATTTCGTGACCTTCCCCTAGATCAGGTATTTCCAAAAGATCGTGTCTTGGTATTGCCGGGTGAGCGTATTCCGGTAGATGGCATCATTTTGCTTGGCCATAGCCATATTGATGAATCTCTTCTCACGGGAGAAAGTGATTCCGTCAAAAAGCATGTTGGTGAAAAAGTGATTGGGGGCTCACTCAACGGCGAAGGCCTATTGGTGATTGAGGCTCACGCTGTAGGCGTTGAGAGCGTTCTCTCCAAAATTATCTCCATGGTAGAAGATGCTCAGACCCAAAAAGCGCCGATACAAAAATTAGTAGATCAAGTCAGCGCAATTTTTGTGCCCAGTGTGATTGTGATTGCGATCCTTACTGGATTGGCGAACTGGTTTTATTTGGACTCTGCATCGCTTGCCATTTTGCGAGCAGTCTCAGTTCTTGTTATTGCATGTCCATGCGCTTTAGGTCTTGCAACACCTGCGGCCATCATGGCCGGAACTGGAGTGGCAGCACGCTTTGGGATTCTCATCAAGGACCCCCAGGTATTAGAGTTAGCGCATCGCTTAAATGTAGTTGCTTTTGATAAAACAGGCACGCTCACTGTTGGCAAACCTCGATTGCTAGAGATCATTCCAGTTTCAAACACATTTACCAAGGATGACATCTTAGCCGCTGCTGCAGGCTTACAACTTGGCAGTGAGCACCCTCTCGCAAAAGCACTGTTAGATGCTGCCAAGCAAAAGGAATTCAGCCCCATTACCCCAACTGATAGCAAAGCGATGCCGGGCATCGGCATTAGCGGTACACCCAGTTCAGGTTTTTTTGTGGGCCAAAGCCTTAGTCTGCAAAGCATTGCTTCTTTAGAGGGCAGTCAACATCACTCCGCAATATTGGAAAAGGCGCAAGCATGTTTTGATGCTGGGCAAACTGTGAGTGTATTGATGAGTAATGAATCCTCCTCAGCGTCTTCAGCGCCCTCATTTCCGATTGCAATCATCGCCTTTGGGGATGAGCTTAAGGACAGCGCTAAAGAGGCAATTACTTCTTTACATCACTTGCATATCCGCGCAGTGATGCTCTCTGGTGACAATCTTGCCGCGGCTAATCGTGTTGCAAAAACCATAGGCATTGAAGAAGTATTTGCCCAAATCATGCCAAGCGATAAGGCAGACATTATTCGCAAACTCAAATCAAAAAATGGTGAACGCCAATTTGTGGCAATGGTGGGCGATGGCGTAAACGACGCGCCTGCTCTAGCAACTGCAGATGTTGGTATGGCAATGTCCACGGGTACCGATGTCGCTATGCAGGCTGCTGGTATTACCTTAATGAGGGGTGATCCTAACTTAGTAGCGAATGCTATTGATATCTCCAAACGCACTTGGAAAAAGATCCAGCAAAATTTATTTTGGGCTTTTATCTTTAACGCTACTAGCATCCCCTTGGCAGCGCTAGGTTATCTCTCGCCCATGCTGGCCGGAAGCGCTATGGCACTATCAAGCTTCTGCGTTCTCAGTAATGCGCTACTCCTAAAAAGTTGGCGCCCTACCCATTCTTAAAAAACATTTACTTTTGATTCTTACGAATCAATTCAATATCACCATAAAAGGCACGCGTCTCTGATTTGGTATTGTCCGTATCAGTAAGCAAGGCGATACCGATAACCTCACCGGGCGCTTCACCATAGGCACGCTTATAGTCAGCCGCTAAGTCACGTTGATGCTTATGCCACTGACCTAAATTCTCCCAACCAGAATCCACCACAATCATTTTGATCCTTGAGGTATGGGCATTGTTAATGATAGTGTCGATAGGCGATTTGCCGGACCATATATACATCAAAGTTGCATAAGGCATCTCTTGTCCACTGATGAGATTGGCCATCTCAAAAGTCATTTTTTCTTTTAATGGCAGCTTAGATTTATTGCCATCAAATGCAACCAGTATGCGAAGTGGCGCATCATCAGCATAGCCATCTGCGTTATCAGCATTGACAATTGGGTTTATTGCCTTCCACTCCCACTGCAACAATAAATTAGCAGCCTGACGCGGACGCAATTTGACAGCCAAGCCAGAAGCAGATGTTTTGGAATTAGCGCTAAGCACTGTTTTACCTTGATAACTTTCAAGGCGATACACTGTATTCTTTTTAAATGGCGCGATGCGATAGAAATTCCAACCATTAGGCATGCCATCACGCGCGGTCTCGGCCGAGAATTTAGGTAACTCCTCTTGGGCCGGCAATAGATCCGCATTAAATGGTTGACCAGCTTCGTTTTGCACAGAATCACCACTCAACCCAGCGCATCCAGCCAAAAATAGGACTGTGGTGATGATTAAAAATAGGGGAAGCCGCTTCAACATATCTTAATTGTCCCAAAGAATGCTGCATCTGAGTCTAAAATCATCCCATGCGCCAACAATCACCCTCAAGCTGGGCTGCAATCTGCGTCATTATTGCTGCAGCAGTGCATCTAGCCTTGGGCTTTTCAATAGAATTTTCGGTTGATGAGGCTCACTATGCTCTGTATGCCCAATATTTAGCGTGGAGCTACTTCGACCATCCGCCTTTGGTTGGCTGGATTCAATGGCCCCTAGTGGCGCTAACCTCTTCAGAAGGTGTGATTCGCCTGATTCCAGAGTTATTGTGGATTCTTTCCTGTTACCTGGTTTATGAAGTAACGATTGAAGTACATCACTTCATACGCGGACGCAACGCAGGCTATCTGACAAGCGCACTTCCATCAGCAAATTTATGTGGTCTATTAGCGATCTTCATTGTGATCGCAGCACCCATGCTGCATATTCTAGCGATTGGATTGCTGCCCGATACCTTACTGGCACCCATCAGTCTTGGGCTAATGTTGATGGGTATACGTTGGCTGAACAAAGATCAATTTAGCATTGGTGACTGGATTATTACTGGCGTTTTATTAGGTCTGGCAGGCCTCAGCAAATACACTGCCGCTTTTACTGCGCTTGCATTGTTGTTTGTTTTCCTGAGCACCCCAAGAAAACCGTGGATCACTAAAGTCGGTTTTTGGCTGGCCGCTGTCCTTGCCTTGCTGATCATCACCCCTGTTCTGTATTGGAATTGGGCACATGATTGGATTTCCTTTAAGTACCAACTTGCCCATGGCGGTGGTGGTGAATGGCTCTGGCGCAGGCTGGGCGCTTACATTGGAATTCAAATACTTGTCTTTGGCCCGCTTTTTATATTGGGGGCTTTTGTATTTTTAAAAGACTGTATGCATGCTACAAAGATTTCATTGCTTGCACTCTTCGGATTCTTTCTGATTCCATTCGCAATCTTTGTTAGCCTTTCTGGCGGAGGCGGCCTTCCTCACTGGACTTCACCCGCATGGTTTTGTTTGGCACCATTTGCTGGAATTGGTTTAGCAAAAGCTTGGGCTACACAACATCGTTATTGGATTCGTATTTTATTTTTTATCCAAATCGCCCTGTGCTGCATCGGCTTTGCTTATGTATTGTCTGGTGGCATTAGTTCTGCTGCAATCAAATCGAATCCCATAGCTGATTTGTATGGCTGGAAAGTGGCAGGTCAAAAAGCAGCAGCTCTTAGCAAAGCCACCAAAGTCGATGGAATTGCAGTTCAAAACTGGACATTAGGTAGTCGCGCCGCTTGGTACGCCTACCCCACTCCGGTATTTGTTTTAGATCAGCGACAAGATCAGTTCGATCTTTGGTTTGGGGATTTGCCAAGCGGGTCAAATGTCCTACTCATTCATTGGTCAGGTATGCCCTACCCTATACCAGTAGGCAGTAAATCCGGTTTTGAGACATGCGAGCCCCTCGATAGTCTAGAAATTGAGCGTTTTGGCCGAGTTTTATCAAAATTTGACTTTAGCCTTTGCAGTAATTGGCAGAACCCCAGCCGCTCGGAGTAATTCCCTCAAATTCAAGACCTTAGGCGCCCAAGGCATTATCCTTACGCTTATGCGTTCACAAGCCCAGCCCAGTACCAAAACCCAATCGAGATGGAAATCCATTCTCAAACGAGCTTGGCCCACGATTCGCGTTCTCTTATCGATTGCTCTCCTCTGGAAAGCAACGAGTGGCATTGATTGGCACTCTCTATTTGATACCCATATTCAAATGCAACCATTGTGGTTTTTGGCCGCACTAGCAAGCATGATGTGTGCCTTTATCTGTGGTGGATATCGCTGGGGATTATTTATGCAAGCGGTAGGATTTCCACGACGCATCCGCTCCTACATTGGCCTGTATTTTGCAGGAGGCCTAATTAACCAAGGCTTACCAAGTACATTGGGTGGTGATAGTTATCGCGCTATTACTGCAACCCATTTAACCAGCGCCGGCAATTTAAGCGAAACAAAAGAATTAGATGAAGAACTTCACCATTCAGTAGATCTCGAAAGTGCCACACCCAAATTGCGTTTAAGTTTTTCGATGGTATTGGTCGATCGCCTCTTAGGCTTAGCTGGCAATAACCTACTTGGTGGAATTGGATTGATATTAGGCGGCGCCACATTGGCAACCTGGGGTCAGGACCTGGGCTATGCGGTGATAGCAGTCATGTTGCTAGCAGGTGTAGCAATTGCTCTGATCATTGCCTGGGCACCTAGCAAGCAACTACTACAGAAATTCTTGGATCGCTTCAATATGAGTAATGCGATGCCTGGGATCAATCTTGCATTTGCGTGGCCCAATAATATTGCTCAAGCCTGCTTAGCGATTGGCATTCACTTTCTGACTATTTTGGCCTTGCTGTTTTGTATGAAAGCTTACGGAGTAGATGCTCCAATTGAGGGCTTAATGATTGGCCTGCCTGCGTTAAGTTTGCTGCTGATGTTACCAATTAGTATTTCAGGATGGGGATTGCGCGAAGCAACCCTTTCATCAGTCTTGGCTTTATGGGGTGTTAACCCATCACTAACGGTGCTAGCTTCCATTAGTTACGGAGCAATTACTGTCTTGTCAGTACTACCTGGCGCCTATTTTTTATTAAAACGAAAATAATTCTGTAGAGTAAAACTATGACTATTAGCGTCAACACCATGCGCGCCATTGATCACTGGGTCGGCGTACCACTTTGTGCCGTTGTTAGCCCATTTATCGCCCTCATTGACGGCGTGAAAAATATTTTCAATCGCGGGCCAGAGACTCCAAAGAAATTACTGTTTATTGAACTCTCTGAAATGGGAAGCGCCATTTTGGTTGACCCTGCAATGCGTAATGCGCAAGCACGCGGCGCCGAGTTATTTTTCTTAATCTTCAAAAGTAATCGTGCCAGCCTCACCTTACTCAACACCGTAAAACCAGAAAATATTTTCACCATTGACTCATCAAGCTTGGGCGGGTTAATTAAGGATACGCTGCGCTTTCTGATTCTTGCTCGCAAGCACCACATTGATACCGTGATTGACTTGGAGCTATTCTCTCGATTTACCGCACTACTGACCGGCATGTGCGGTGCACGTCGCCGCGTGGGATATCACATCTTTCACGGCGAAGGTTTATGGCGTGGATTTATGTTGACCCGCAAAGTGCACTACAACCCACACATACACATTACTAAGAATTTTCTATCGTTAATTCATGCTGCCTTCGCCCAAAAGATTGAAGTTCCTTTTAGCAAAATTGAGATTAAAGATTCTGAAGTGCGCTTAGAGCAGGCCATCATCAATCCAGATGCCCTAAAAAAGGTGCGTGAGCGCATTGAGAAGATGGCTAAGGAAGCCCGCATCGATTACACCGCAGGCAAGGATCGCCTGATTCTAATTAACCCAAATGCAAGCGATTTACTTCCCCAGCGCCGCTGGGCACAGCAACGTTTTTCTGAATTGATTCAAGCGATCCATCAGCAATATCCAAACGATCTCATTCTGATTACTGGCTCACCGGCTGAATTCGTCTATGTAGAAAAAGTACGTACCGTAGCTAATGTTAAAAATGCCTTGAACTTTGCTGGTCAAGTCAGCTTTGCTGAACTGCCACCGCTCTACATCCTTTCAGATGTAATGGTGACAAACGATTCTGGTCCTGGCCACTTTTCAGCAGTGACGCCATTAAGAACGGTAGTTCTTTTTGGACCTGAGACTCCGGCCCTTTATGGTTCAATTGGTAACTCAATCGCCATTACTGCAAACCTCGCCTGCTCACCCTGCGTGAGCGCTGCCAATCATCGTAAAACACCTTGTCACGACAATGTGTGCATGCAAGCGATCACTGTCCCGCAAGTTCTTGATAAAGTCATCCAGCAACTTCAAGATGCTGATCAGGTGAAGGCTCGCTAAGCTGGATGAACAACAAAGTAATTCCTGCGTTTGCTTGGTTTATTCCATTAGCCCCTCTTGCGCTCGCTTATGCCATTTACTTTGGTGAACTGCAAACCAGTAGTTTTTTATTCATCAATCGGTTTACGCAACTACTACCAGACACCCTTTGGGCTTGGCTGACTTTTTTAGGTAATGGCTGGGGATTGTTTGCTTTCACTTTTCCATTACTGCTGATAGCGCCTCGCTTGTTAACCGCCGGAATATTTGCTGGGGCCATTACTGCTTTAGCAAGCTTTAGTCTCAAACGCATCTTTGACCTACCAAGGCCTGAAAGCGTACTTAATAGTGAAAGTTTTTATCATTTTGGAGAACCCTTGTTGAGCAAGGCATTCCCATCGGGTCATACCTTAACTGCATTTGCTATCGCAAGCGCACTGTATTTCGCCTGCGATCAATCTAAGCGCATCAAAATTTCTCCGTTATTTATTGTGGCCTCACTTGTAGGTCTTTCGCGAATTGGGGTCGGAGCCCACTGGCTCTCAGATGTTTTAGCTGGAGCGGGAATTGGTATTTGGTGCGGAATGATCGGTGCAATACTTGCACAATATGTTCCTGAAGCTCAGCTCACACCCAAGAATTTCTGGCCTCGCTTCATTGCACTTAGTGGTGGGGCTGCAATATATGCGCATTTCACCCAGACGATGGATCTCGAACTGAATCTGCCACTGCAATACGTCTCAATTGCTATCGTAGTCATTACCTTGGTCTTTTTTGTTAAAGCACAATTTATTCAAAGCTCAGGAACTCCAAAGTAATTTATGTTTAGCTATCGACATGCTTTTCATGCTGGCAGTCATGCTGACATCCTGAAGCATCTGACCTTAATTCATTTGGTCGAGTACCTGCAAGAGAAGCCTGGGGCACTGACGATTGTAGATACACATGCTGGCGCTGGCATTTACAGCCTCAAGGATGGCTTTTCTACGGTGAGCAAAGAGGCTGATGGTGGGATTTTTCGCCTTCATCAGTTTATCGAAACTTGCAAACATGCAAACATACCCATTCCGGAAAGCATCCAAGAGTATGTGAAATGCATTGATCTGGAAAATGCAGCAGGAGAACTCTCCACCTATCCAGGCTCCCCCTTCATTCTGGCTCACTTGTTACGTCAGCAAGATCGTCTCAAATTATTTGAACTACATCCCAAAGAAATTGATATCCTGAGACACAATATTGGTCAGCTAAAGCAGTCTAAGCAGATTGATATTTATGCCGAGGATAGCTTTGCCCGACTCAAAGGCCTGCTCCCTCCCCCTAGTCGACGCGGCTTAGTTTTAATTGATCCCTCCTACGAAGACAAGCAAGACTATCGCTATCTAGAAGTTGCCATGGAAGAGGCTCTACAACGTTTTGCTACTGGCTGCTATGCAATTTGGTACCCCGTACTCTCGAGAAGAGAGTCAGCAGCCCTACCAGATCGCCTGAAAAAGATCGCAGCCACCCATCAACGTTCTTGGCTACATACAGAGTTGCGCGTTGAAAATGCGCCGGGTGAACGTCGCTTACAAGCAAGCGGTATGTTCGTCATCAATCCCCCATGGACTCTAGAGAAACACTTGGCACAGGCTCTACCAGTTTTGGTTAAAGCCCTCGGAATCAACGGCGGCGGCCAGTTTTTATTGAAAAGCTTCGAAGCGAAGAACTAATCATGCAAGTTCATCATGACCTCATTACGCCGCATGAAGGGTAAAGTCCATGGCGGGTTGTAACGCGAGAAATTAGGGGCTCCAACACCTTGAAGATTGCGTGTTTTCATCCACTGCTCAAGTTCCAGCGTTTTCTCGGCAACTTTTTGCTGATTATAAAAACCGGTAAAACTGATTACCGCCTTTTTGATCGCGGGAATTTGACGTAATTGCACCTGTGAATTCATCGGCTTAGGTATTGTTTCTATGGTGTACTCTGCGGGCATGACAAATGACACAGTCCATTTGCCTGCGTTAGATTCAACTCCTACAGGGACTGTCATGGCAATCTTTGCACTATTTTGCTTTTGATCCTCAACCATTACAGGTGCGGTCATGGCAATTTTTTCACTGACTTGATTCTGACCAAAAATATAGGCTGCAATTAAACGAAATCCTTGACTAGAGGCCGCATCTAAATCGCCATCGACTTGAACTTCGGCCACAATCATTGGGGCATAGGATCGAATTTCAAACGGAGGTTCTTTTTCGAGAACAGAATATTTCGGCTCTTCAGTTGCCATTACTGCTCCTGCAAAAGTGAGCGCAATGGAAATGAGAGCGCCCTTATAGAAAGAATGACTCAATCGATCGCTAAAAAACATTACCATTGCGCTTGGATTTCAAAGCCACTGGGGCTGAAATGTAATTCTGCCTGAGCGCCAACTGGTAAGGTCAGCTTATTGGGCTGATGACCAAATGGAAGGCCCGTTAAAAGAGGTATTTCTTGTGGCAGACGTTGGCGAATGACTTCAATTGCACGCTCGAGCGAATACCCTTTATCGTTATCGTAAAGACGATAAGCAGAAAAGCCACCCAATAATATTGCGCCTTGATTGGAAAGGATGCCCGCATCCAAAAGTTGCATCAACATTCTCTCAATGCGATAAGGATGCTCATTCACATCCTCCAGAAACAAGATGCCGCCATGTGTTTGCTTGGCGCTTGGAAGATAAGGTGTCCCGACAAGACCAGCTAATACCGTTAAATTGCCACCCCATAACAAGCCCGTGATCGAGCGCGAACTGTCTTTGCCCAAGAAGGATTGTTGAGTCGACACTTGGCAATCGAGTTTTCGGTCTTGTACTGCGGCCTTAAAATGCTTCCACATGAGCTCATCCGGTACTACTGGCTCACCATCGTCCCCAAGTCGTCCAAAGTCATAGTTGAGCATTGGACCAGCTAATGTAATAGCGCCTGTTTTTGCTAAGAGCCCCAACTGAAAGACAGTAAAGTCGCTATGACCACAAACTTGTAAACCATGTTGAATGGTCTTTGCAATAGCATCCCATTGAATACCAGGAAGTAAGCGATGGAGGCCATAACCTCCCCGCATTGCCATTACTAAGGCATCGGGGTCTAATGCGGAAATATTATTTAATTCGGCTAGACGCTCTTCGTCGCTGCCTGCAAATCGCTCATAGACTCGATGAACGCAATTTGTATTTTGGACGGCAATCGATTGCTGTTCTAACCAGTCTATCCCAGCCAGAGGACTTTTATTATCTAAGCTTGCTCCAGATGGAGCAATGAGATGAATTGGTTTCAACGTCGCCCCTTAAAAAAATCACGTAGCAATTGACCGCACTCTTCGCTCATAATGCCACCTTCAACACTCGTTTGATGATTTATCTGTTTCGAAGAAAATAGATCTAGCACGCTTCCGGCAGCCCCTGTTTTAGGATCTGCTGCGCCATAGACCACTCGATCAATCCTAGCATGAAGCATGGCGCCCGAGCACATTGCACAGGGTTCAAGGGTTACATATAAGGTGCTTCCAGGAATGCGGTAATTCTCCTGAGTCAAAGCGGCTTCTCGTAATGCCAGCATTTCAGCATGCGCGCTAGGATCATGATTGGCAATCGGCTTATTAAATGTCTTGGCTAAAACTTGGCCGTCCCGAACCAATATCGCACCCACAGGAACTTCGCCAGATTGCGCCGCCAACTGAGCTTGCTCAATTGCCATTTGCATATATTGCCGATCAAGCTCTGCTTGTGTCATTTAGGTCGAATGAACATCAGCCCAGCAATTGGGCGTCTCATAGAGACGAATGGCAGATAGCTCCAAATGACCATCAAAGGCTTTGCTAAACACCGGCTTTAATATTGCAAATGCAGCATTTGCCAAGTTTTCTACAGTAGGCACGTGCTCCATGATGACTGTCTTATGGTTGGGCAAGGTTGCCAAGAAAGCCACTAAACCTTCATCCTCTTTAGCCACTAAAAATGCATGATCCCAAAGATCGACAACATATTGATTGGTTAAGCGTTTGATATCCCCAAAATCCAGCACCATGCCATCGTCAGCCTTACCAGGATGATCTGCCACTTCTCCAGTGAGCGTGACTTCAATTGCATAACGGTGTCCATGCAGATGACGACATTGACCGCCATGATTGGGAATGCGATGTCCTGAGTCAAACTCAAGACGGCGGGTAATAGAAATGTCTGGCTGTTTTTTTATCATTAGGTACTTATTTAATCAATTTGTGCTGAGCGAAATCACCGGATCCCAATCAGTTTATGGGACTGCAAACTCAATCTCCACAAGGGGCGCTTTTGACACAAGCTTACCGCTAACTCAGTATTCCTTTTAAGGTTTAGGCCGTCCATAGGCTGCAAGAAACGATTGCGATAATCCATTCCCTCGAACCGCGCCATCTGCTTTTCCAACTCTCGGAGATCATTTTGCGGAATCACTAGTTTTAACTCATCCGCCTGAAGAACAATTAATTCAGAGCCAGCTTTTGGACTTACACAAATCCAATCAACCCCTTTGGGAACCTTAATGGTGCCATTCGTTTCAATTGCCACTGCAAAACCTTTTTGATGAAGCGCTGCAATTAATGCATCATCTAATTGCAAGAGAGGCTCTCCACCGGTGAAAACTACATATCTTTGCTGAGGGCCAGCAGAGGTACTTCGCCATGAGGCCTCAATTGCATCTGCAAGCAAAGTTGCAGTCTCAAACTTACCCCCGCCCGTTCCATCATTACCCACAAAATCGGTATCGCAAAACTGGCAAATAGCCGAAGCACGATCTTCTTCACGCCCACTCCAAAGATTGCATCCTGCGAAACGACAAAATACAGCCGCCCTACCAGCGTGGGCACCTTCGCCCTGGAGCGTGGGAAATAGTTCTTTTACGGTATACATAGCAATGCATCTATTTTAAGCGCTTTGCTTATTTCCAGGAGATTAGCTGCCACTCCAGGTAGTCCTCCCACAAGGCACCATTCCACCTCATGCCTCCAAGCAAATAGCGTCCGGAGGATCTACGGACGACCCAGCGGCCAATTTCAGGAGAAAACCAGAGCTCCTCCTCGCGATAATTGGAAAGCCTAAAGATATCTTGACTCTGAAAGTAAGGGATTTCGTTTCGGTATTTGAGGGTCAAGAATTGGCCTGCGGGAACCGATAAACGCTCCCACTGGGAAGCATTCATACTCAAGCCCCAGTAATAACTGCCATCGGGATAACCCAAGACTTCGTATCTCGATTGATAAAAACTACTCCAATTCGCCTTTAATTGCTCGGGCCAGAGGGGAATCGCAATAGTGAGCTTTTGAGGGGGATTCCAATGCGGATCTTGAACTACAAATCCCCAAGGCGACTGAATTTCATCTGGTAATGGACCAGCCTTAACACCCACACGCGAGATTCGAATCTGGTCCCCAACAGAAACCACCCGCTCAGTCACGGTATCAACTAGCTCTTGATTAAATACATTGCGAACCTGATAAACCCATTCTTGGCCAAGCTTTGGAGCACGAACTACCGGCGTTACTTGGGGTTGAGATTCAACAACGCCCTTTGGATAGGGTTGTGAAGAAATACAAGCCGCCAAGAATAATGGCAGCATGAAAAGAAAGTATTTTTGTAGATCTTTTATTTGTAGGAAGTGAGTTGCCATTGGTAGCTGCCCTCTAAAATTTCTGCACCAATTTGACCTTGAATCCTGTAAGAACCAGATGATTCGCGAGCTACCCAACGGCCAATACTAGGAGCAAACCAAATAGTCTCTTTGCGAATGCAGTTCACTTTATTGGCATCCTCACTGTCATAGTTGATGAGGTTTTGATAACGTAAAGTCAAAAAAGTTCCAGCAGGTACGGTGATTTGCTCCCAACCCTGCGCACTCATATATTCTTGCCAACCCAATACGTTATCGGAATATCCAGCCACACTATATTTAGTACTGAACTGCTTGCTCCAGCTAGCAGTGAATTCTTGAGGCCACAAAGGAATTGGCGGTTTAAAGCTCATCACGCGCGGCCAAGATGTGTCGGTCTGCACCATTCCCCAAGGACCCTGAATCTCACTAGGTAACTTTGCGCCACTCTCGTCCGAACGATCAATCACAATACTTGATCCTAGGCTAGCCACTTTTTCGGTAATGACATCTAATACCTTGCCATTAAAAGTATCGCGCTTTACATAGGTCCATTCCTGCCCCACCTGAGGAGCTCGAACAATCGGCGTAGGAGTCGGCTGTGCAACTGGCGTTCCCCTTTGATAAGCCAGTGGCACACCACAAGCTATTGGTGCTAAGGCAGCTGATGCAATGAAAGTACGGCGCGATAAGTTCATTTATTTCCCCTGCTTTGAATGAAAGATTCTGACAATTATTGTAAATCTGAATCTGAGGGGTAAGCTATTGAAATAAGATCTTCTCAATGAAGTTTTTAGGCACTGTTGTCTTGGGAATAGTCATCCCAAGCCCATCAAACCAAGTGTGCGCTTTGATGTCAAAACCTACGCCATGCATATAGTTGTAAATAGCCTTTTTTAACCCTTGTCCTAAAGCATCATGATCAACACCAGTAGGATCAATAAAGCTAACGTCATTTTTCGCAAAAGTAATTTCTGGCAATGGGATTAATTCAATTCCATACTCTTGTGGATTGATGCCAACCGGGGAATGCACTGTACAAATAAAGCGGTGAAAGAATCCACTTTGAATGCAGCCATTCTCAAAAAGTTGCCTTACATATTCCAAAGCATCTACTGTTTCTTGCACGGTTTGCGTGGGAAAACCATACATGAGATAGGCATGCACTAAGATGCCAGCATCTGAAAATCCTTTGGTAACCTGAGCGACCTGCTCAACTGACACACCCTTCTTCATTAAATTAAGTAGGCGATCAGAGGCTACCTCAAGACCGCCAGACATAGCGATGCAACCGCTTCTTGCCAAAAGATCAGCCAATTCAGAAGTAAAGGTTTTTTCAAAACGAATATTCCCCCACCAAGAGATAAGCACCTTACGACGGATGAGCTCCTCAGCTAAGGCCTTTAATGCTTTCGGGGGAGCGGCCTCATCTACAAAATGAAAGCCAGTCTGACCAGTCTCTGCAACTATTTGCTCAATACGGTCTACCAATAAACTTGCTGACGCAGTTTCATAACGAGAAATATAGTCGAGAGAGACATCACAGAAGCTACATTTTTTCCAATAACAGCCATGTGCAACTGTTAGCTTATTCCAGCGGCCATCGCTCCAAAGACGATGCATGGGATTTAACATGTCCAGAAGCGATAAATAGGAATCTAAAGGCAAGCCATCCCAAGTAGCGGTGCCGACCTCCTCAAAAGGCACGTCGGGCTCTTGCCAATTTAAATATTGCACCTGATTGCTTGCGTTGCGTATAAAAGTGCGGACCAATCGCTCTGCAGAGCGCTTCCCCTTAAGATGCTCAAGCAAAGCCAAGAGCGGCCTCTCTCCAGAATCTAGCGTGATGAAGTCAACATAATCAAAAATACGAGAATCCGATAATTCTCGTAGCTCTGTATTGACATAACCACCACCCAATCCGATCTTGATTTCTGGATGAGTGTCTTTAATAACTTGGGCTATGCGTAAAGC
>CANCPL010000031.1:0-23137 GCA_947380065.1 Burkholderiaceae bacterium
AAACTTTTTAGAGCTAGCCTTAGGTATAACACCCGCTATTCTGGTGACGCCGGCTAATGCAGTTAAGAAATTTAGAAACTCAACATTTGCATGCATCACAACAAGTACGCTATCTACATTTCTATATCTATTTTGGCTAATAATTGAACTAAAAAATCCAGGGTATTTCTGCATGTAAGACTTTCAAACAGAAAATCTTAATGAGGGCCGCTAAAAATTGCCACCTGATTTCTTAGTAAGAAACTGCTGACATATGCACAATAATTTGTCTTTTAGATTTCCTTTACCTTAATAAAGCCAGCATTGCTGCTTCATCAATTACCGGTACACCCAATTCTTCTGCTTTAGTCAGCTTGCTACCGGCATCTACGCCAGCGACTACATAATCAGTCTTCTTAGAAACTGATCCTGCTACTTTGGCCCCTGCCTTTTCTAAGAGATCTTTTGCCTCATCTCTTGTCATGGTTGGGAAGGTGCCCGTCAGAACAAAGGTCTTGCCAGCTACTGCGGCACTAATCACCTTTTCATCAACAGCGAGTTGCATGCCAGAGGCAAGTAGCTGCTCAATCACTTCACGATTATGTGCTTCTTGCATAAAGCTTGTAATAGAGTCGGCAACAACAGGGCCTACGTCTTTTACTGTCAACAGATCTTCCATGTTGGCATCCATGAGGGCGTGCATGGACTGATAGTGATTCGCTAAATCCTTGGCAGTGGTCTCGCCCACATGACGAATACCCAATGCAAAGATAAATCTAGCTAAGGTGGTATTTCTGGATTGGTTGATTGCTTGAATGAGATTATCGGCCGACTTCTCACCCATACGTTCTAAGTTTGCTAAAGCTGCGAAGCCTAATCTGTAAAGATCTGCGGGAGTTCTAACTAGGTTGTTGTCTACCAGCTGATCAACAATCTTCTCACCCAGACCTTCAATATCGAGGGCCCTTCTATGGGCAAAGTGAATGAGCGCCTGTTTACGCTGTGCGCCGCAGAAGAGACCGCCGCTGCAACGGGCTACCGCTTCATCAGCCAAGCGCTCGATATGAGAATCGCATACCGGACAGCGGGTTGGCATTTGAAACTCTTGAGTGTTTTCAGGACGACGATCCTTAATAACGGAAACTACTTCTGGAATGACATCGCCCGCCCTTCTTACTGAAACGGTATCCCCAATGCGAACGTCTTTGCGTTTAACTTCGTCTTCGTTGTGGAGTGTTGCGTTAGTAACGGTTACTCCGCCAACCTCCACTGGAGAAAGTCGCGCAACTGGAGTAATTGCGCCTGTGCGTCCGACCTGGACATCAATCCCTAATACGGTAGTCAAAGCCTCTTGTGCTGGGTACTTGTGCGCCAAAGCAAATCTAGGTGCCCGTGAGACAAAGCCAAGCTTTGCCTGCTCTGCAAAGGAGTTCACCTTATAGACCACGCCATCAATGTCATAAGGTAATGCGTCTCTTTTTTCACCAACCTCATTGTAGAAAGCTAAGATCTCCTCCACAGAGTGCAGCACCCTACGCTCTGAGCAAACGGGCAAACCTAGTTCAGCGTATGCATTTAGTAACTCTTCATGAGTTTTGGGTAGCCAAGACTGAGGCTCTAGAGCGCCTAAGCCATAAGCAAAAAAAGATAAAGGTCGCTTAGCCGTAATCTTCGAATCCAACTGACGCAGACTGCCTGCAGCTGCATTACGGGGGTTGGCGAATTCTTTCTCGCCCAACTGTGCGGCCTGCTGATTCATTTTCTCGAAATCTTTGAGGTACATAAAGACTTCACCCCGAACCTCTAAAACCTTCGGGATTTCTTTTCCAACGAGCTTTAAGGGGATGGCGCGAATCGTTTTGATATTGGCTGTGACATCTTCACCACTGGCACCATCGCCGCGAGTAGCCGCCGTTACCAATGAACCATTCTCATAGCGAAGTGAAATCGCCAGGCCATCGAACTTCAATTCACCCGCATAGGTAATATGCTCAATATGGAGCGCCTCGCGACAACGACGGTCAAATGCGACAAGTTCAGCATCTTCAAAGGCATTGTTTAAAGAAAGCATTGGCACTGCATGGGTAACTGAATCAAATTCTTTTAATGCAGTCCCACCTACGCGCTGAGATAAAGATTCTGGCGTAATCCATTCAGGGTGAGCAGCTTCAATATCAATTAACTCTCGATAGAGGCGGTCATATTCAATATCAGGGAGAAGCGGATTATCTAAAACGTAATAGGCATGCTCTAGACGAGCTAGCTCTACTTGTAAGAATGCGTAACGCTCCGCTAAATTTGTCGGACTAGTGGACGACAAAGTGATTTCCTAGCTAAATAGTCTGCTAGCTGTAGAAGATCCGGCAGGAACGCCAGACTTCTCGAGATTGGCATACAGAATATCAAGGTGTTGGTGGATGCTAATAACTGCAGCCTCACTCAAGTTAATGCCATTGTCATCCACTAGACGGCCGTGAGCAGTCTGTGCAATCTCAACACCTTCAGCAAGCATTCTCTCAAATGCACGCTCATCTTGTGAAACCAAAGGAACTTCTAGTAATAGTGTTACTTGAACTACCGACTTATTAGGATCTAAATCAGCGCTGTTGAAAAGCACTATGCCTTTGCTAGGGTATTCATACTGACGTCCGTTGCGAGATAGCTTGAAACCGCGTTGGCGCATGAGCACATCGAAGTTACCCCAAGGGCATGGCTCATCAAACAGTATGTTGATACTCAATTGAATATCACTTTCAGCAGCCATCATATCCAATTCTTTAGCGCCATCTAGCATGGTGCTTACGCTAGGCATATCGATTTGCGAACCCAAAGTCTCAGCAAGAGCTTGAGCACGAGAACAAAAGTCAGAGAGCTCTAAAACCCCGATTGGACCCTTACGGCTAGCCAACTGAATAGCTAACTGCAAATCAGAATAAGATGCTTCAGGCTTTAATTCTTCCCAATCTTCAGCTGCATCAATATCGGCATTTAAGCCTTCACACATCCAACGTGCTGTTGATTGCGCCTCTAGATCTGTCCATGCGTTAATTTCTTCCAGAATTTCTGCGCCACCAATACCTTCATCAAAGCGAAGTGTGATGACACAATCGATGCGCGGATCAATGACGAATTTTTCTGGGGCAGAAATGGTTGGAATTACCTCGCCGAAACTGGGTTCAGCTCGGCCAGAGGCATTGCCACCTACAAAGTCTTGGCCAAAAGTAGGGTCTTTTCCAAAACGATCATCAAGAGCATATTCATTTTGCCCTTTGGCCTTACGGCGAGCACGCGCGTACTTAATATTCAAAATCGCTACCGCTATCAGAATCAATAAGCCAATAACGGCGAGCGCCAATTGCAAATCAGACAAACCCAACATCGTCATGATTTGTTCTACGTACACTTAGGCGGCCTCCACCATGGAAACAGCAGAAGAAATATCTACCGCAACAATGCGGGATACGCCCTGCTCTTGCATAGTGACACCAATCAATTGATGAGCGATTTCCATTGTGATCTTGTTATGTGAGATAAACAAAAATTGTGTCTTGTCTGACATTTTGGCAACCAGATTTGCATAACGCAAGGTATTTGCATCATCCAATGGAGCATCAACCTCATCAAGCAAACAGAATGGGGCTGGGTTCAAGAGGAAGAGTGAGAATACCAAAGCAATCGCTGTCAAAGCCTTTTCACCGCCGGAAAGGAGGTAAATGGAGCTGTTCTTCTTACCAGGAGGCTGGGCCATTACTTGTACACCAGCGTCTAGAATCTCTTCACCAGTCATTACCAATTCAGCATGACCGCCACCGAATAGCTCTGGGAAGAGTTTTCCGAAATGCATATTGACTTGATCAAAAGTGCCTTGTAATAAATCACGTGTTTCAGCATCAATTTTGGCAATCGCATCTGTCAACGTCTGCATTGCTTCGTTCAAGTCAGCTGATTGCGCATCCAAGAACTGTTTACGCTCACGTGAGCTTGACAACTCATCTAGCGCCGCCATATTTACTGGGCCTAAAGACTGAATTTCTGTATTCAAGCGATTTACTTCGCTCTGCAAGGCGCCGACCTTTAGGTCTGTACTAAAGTTGGCTTCGAGCGCTGTGAGATCAGCTTCTGCATCGGACAATAAAGTAGCAAATTGCTCAAAGTTCAAACGTGCAGCCTGTTCGCGTAATTGCAAATCAACTACTTTGTCACGCATTGGCTGCAAACTACGCTCAACCTGCATACGTGACTCATCAGCTTCGCGCAATTGATGTAACAAAGCATCTTGTTCAGTACGCGCATTTGCTAAAGCGGCTTCGCGTGCACTTCGGGCCAACAGTAAGCCTTGTAACTTATCTTGCGCTTCCTCATCGCTTAAGGTTGCCAATTCTTGAGCAGCGGCATCATGCTTATCTTGAATTTCCATGATCTGAGTACGAGCAGTACTTTGATCACGCTGTAAATCAGCGATACGCTGTTGCAAAGAACGGGTTGCAAAAGCGGCCTCTTGGGCAGCCATCTCAGCAGCACGGAGTGATTCACGTAACCGATCACGCTCCTCGGTGGAGTGCTCTAATTTTTCATGAGCAACCTGCAAGCCTTCTTGCAAAGCTTGCTTGGACTCTTCAGATTCAAGCAACTCAGCGGCAGACTGTTCTTGGGTTTGAGACAACTGCTCCATCTGTTGGCGCAACTCGCTTAACTCACCCTGAATCTGCGCTGCACGTTGACTATATTGCTCTTCAGCTTGAGTCAGTTGCATTCTTTCTACTTCAAAACCATGAGCTTCTTGAACAGCATGTTCAGCATTCTCACGAGCTTGCTCAGCCGCTTGATGCGCTGCTTGATAATTTGCTACACATTGATCCAGCTCACTTTTGAGTTCACTTTGCATAAGTTGTTGTGCGCGCAATTGCTTCTCGAGACTTTCCATCTCCTGGGCACGCGCCAACATACCAGCTTGTTCAGAATCAGCTGCATATAGTTGTACACCAACACGACTCACCAAATGACCTTGCTGGGTAACGAATGCGCCACCAGCCGGTAATTTTTCACGGCGATGTAAAGCATCCTCAAGACTCCCAGCGATGTAGATGTTATCTAACCACTCCTGAAGAACGGATGTCAATCTTGTAGCGCCTGCACTTTGCACGCGACTCAATAATGGTGTGAAGTCCGCTGGAGCAGAGGTATGTGCTGGCGTGATTTCTTCTGTGAGCAAAATTGCTAAACGACTTGGAGGCGCGTCATTGGCCAAGGCCAATGTTTCTTGCACACTCTTTGCAGTCACTGCAGCTAAACGCTCGCGCAGTACAGATTCCAGTGCAGTTTCCCAGCCGCTCTCTACTTTGAGCTCTTGCCAGAGACGCTTGCTCTCTTTAAGGCCTTTACTTTCCAGCCAAGGCCCAATCTTGCCTTGGGCCTGTACGCTTGCCTGCAAGGCAGTCAATGCTGTTAACTTCGCTTCGGTCTGAGCAAGATCTTGATTGGCTACTTGAATTTGTTGTTGTGCAGTGTTGCGTGCCTCATCAGCAGCTGGAACGCGTTGTTGAGTTTCAACAGCGCGCTGCTTAGCTTCCTCCACTTTACGGGCAGCCATTACCTGACGATCTATTGCTGTTTGCAAAGCTTCAGCATCAGGACGACGCAAACTATCAAACTCACCAACAAGGCGAGTCTCGCGCCCTTTCAATTCATCCGACTGGGCAGACATGGAGCGAAGGCGCTCACCCAAACTGGCTAAGCGCTGCTCAATTGAAGCAACTGCATCACGTGCGCTATTAAGTGCACGTGAGGTGTTTTGATAAGCCTCTTCACGACTTGGCATTTGCTCTTGCAAGCCATTTAAATCAGCCAAAAGGGTTTGTTCTTTTTCAGTAGCTAATGAGAGTTCATACTCCGTAGTGCGCTGTGCCTGTGCAGCATCCGTTTCTTGCACAGTCCAACGTTGTAATTGCGCTTGCAAATCTTGGGTTTGTTGTTGCAAACGTTGGCGCGCTTCTTGTACATAATGAATCTGCGCCTCAACCTGACTGACATCAGAATTAGTTTGATACAAATCGCCTTGAGCTTGCGAAACTTTATCTTGTAATGCGTACTGTTGTGTACGCATCGTTTCCAGTTCGGCCTCTGCGTGACGGAGCTTAGCGGTCTGCTCTTCTAAGCCAACTTGCGTATCGCGAATACCATTAGCATGACGCTCTTGTTCTTTACCAGCCTCGGTCTGACGCACAAACCACAGCAGTTGTTGCTGTGACTTCATTTGCGTAGAAAGTTCAGCATGGCGCTCTGCAACTGTTGCTTGTTTTTCTAAGCGAGTTAACTGTTGATCAAGCTCGCGCAAGATATCTTCAACACGCGTTAAGTTTTCTACAGTGTCTTCTAAACGGGACGCAGTTTCTTTACGACGCTCTTTGTATTTAGAAACGCCAGCTGCTTCCTCTAAGAAAACGCGTAACTCTTCAGGTTTTGCTTCCAAAATGCGATTGATGGTGCCTTGACCAATAATGGCGTAACCTCTTGGACCCATACCCGTACCCAAGAAAATATCTTGAATATCCTTACGACGTACTACTTGGTTATTAACGTAATAACTAGAATTTCCATCACGTGTCAAAACGCGCTTGATACCCAATTCTGTAAAAGCACTCCACTGACCTTGAGCACGGCCTTCCGTATTGTCAAATATGAGTTCAACACTAGCGCGGCCAGATGGTTTACGTAAGCCGGAACCATTAAAAATAACGTCCTGCATGGATTCGCCACGCAATTCGCTGGCACGGGATTCCCCCAAAACCCAGCGGACGGCATCAATAATGTTCGACTTTCCGCAACCGTTGGGACCCACAACTCCAATGAGTTGGCCAGGCATTTCAAAATGGGTTGGGTCTACGAAAGACTTAAAGCCGGAAAGTTTGATGGATTTCAGTTGCACGGCGGACTTTGCAGGGAAAAAAGGGGTTCAAATAAAGGGGTAAAAAATTAAAACTAAAGTGGGAAGATGATAGCAAGCTCTTGCCTGCTTAGACGCGTTTTTGCCCCATCTATATAATGATAAATCTACCTTCAGGGACAAAATCCCTTAACAATCTGATAGTTAACTAAAAAGCATGAGCCAATCACCACAAAACATCATTGAACAAGCCTGGGAAAACCGCGCTAACCTGTCTCCAGATAGCGCCCCTGGGGATGTCCGTAATGCCGTAAATGCCGTTTTAGAAGGGCTTAATGCCGGCACCATTCGCGTAGCTGAGCGCCGCGATGTCGGTAAGTGGGAGGTAAATCAATGGGTTAAGAAGGCGGTTCTGCTCTCTTTCCGCCTAGAAGACAATCAACCTATGAGTGCTGGAGGGTATACCCAGTTCTACGATAAGGTTCCTAGCAAGTTTGAAAACTACACTGCATCTGACTTTGCTGCCGGTGGATTCCGCGTAGTCCCCCCTGCGGTAGCTCGCCGCGGCTCATTTATCGGTAAAAACGCTGTTTTAATGCCTTCTTACGTCAATATTGGCGCTTATGTAGGCGAAGGTACGATGGTAGATACTTGGGCGACTGTAGGCTCTTGTGCCCAAATCGGTAAAAACGTACACCTTTCTGGTGGCGTTGGAATTGGCGGTGTTTTGGAGCCAATTCAAGCTGGCCCAGTCATTATTGAAGATAACTGCTTCATTGGCGCCCGCTCCGAAGTTGTTGAAGGTGTTGTTATCGAAGAAAACGCTGTTTTATCCATGGGCGTCTATATTGGTCAAAGCACCAAGATTTATGACCGCGAAACTGGTGAAGTGCACTATGGTCGTGTTCCAGCTGGCTCAGTAGTTGTTCCAGGCTCCCTTCCTTCCGCTTGCGGTAAGTACAGCTTGTACGCAGCCATCATTGTTAAGAAGGTTGATGCTCAAACTAGAGCAAAGACTGCCATCAACGAATTACTCCGCGACTAAGTTAAATCCATGAGCGCCACACTTGAGCTCACCAAAGCTCTCATTGCCTGCCATTCTGTAACACCAGCTGATGGTGGCTGCCAAGATTTAATTAAAACGCGATTGCAGGCGATTGGTTTTCACACCGAGAGCGTTGTGAGTGGTCCTGAAAATTTCCAAGTAACTAACTTGTGGGCAATTAAAAAAGGTAGAGGCGGCGATCAAGGAAAAGTCTTGGTATTTGCGGGTCACACCGACGTAGTGCCTACCGGCCCACTGGAGAAGTGGACAAACAATCCTTTTACCCCAACCATTCGTGACGGCATGCTCTATGGGCGTGGTGCTGCTGATATGAAAACCTCCCTCGCAGCTTTTGTAGTTGCTACAGAAGAATTTATAAGCGCCCATCCGGACCATCAAGGCTCCATCGCTTTTTTAATCACTAGCGATGAAGAGGGTCCTGCTAACGATGGCACTGTCATCATGTGCGAGCGCTTGCAAAAACAGGGCCAGCGTTTGGATTACTGTGTGATTGGTGAGCCGACATCGGTTGATCGGCTGGGTGACATGATTAAGAATGGACGTCGTGGATCTCTATCAGGGAAACTCAGGGTGCATGGCGTTCAAGCGCACATCGCCTACCCTCACCTAGGTAAAAATCCAATTCATTTATCTGCACCAGCAATTTCTGCATTAGTAGAAACTGAATGGGATAAAGGCAATCAATACTTCCAACCCACGAGCTTTCAGATCTCCAATGTGCATTCTGGGACTGGCGCGAATAACGTCATTCCTGGTGAGCTGGTTATCGATTTTAATTTCCGCTTCTCTACCGAGAGCAAGCCAGAGCAATTACGCGAACGTCTAGAGAAGATTCTAAAAGATGCTGGCCTCAATTTTGAGATTGACTGGGTCTTAGGCGGCAGCCCCTTTATTACCGGTGATGGTGCCTTAGCGGGTGCACTACGCACTGCTATCAAAGCAGAAACCAATATCGATACAGAACTCTCTACCACTGGTGGCACGAGTGATGGTCGCTTTATCGCCAAGATTTGTAAAGAGGTAGTGGAATTTGGTCCACTCAATGCGACTAGTCATAAAATCGATGAGTGCGTTATTGTTGATGATGTGGTGCCACTCAAAAACATCTATCGCAAGACTCTCGAACAATTAATCGCATAGTCGCATCATTGCATCATTACGAGCGCACCCTTTTCTCTAAAGACCCCTTCCATCATGGACCCTGAGCCTCAGCAACAACTTACAGTGAATCAGTGCATTCATCAGAATGCACAAAAACTTGATGCAGCCAATTTGCATTATGGCCATGGAGCAATTGATGCACAAAGCGAAGCTTTGTGGATTGTTAGCAAGCAAATCGATCTTAGCCCAGCAGAAGCATTAGATCACCTAGATGATGCAATCTCCGAGGATCAACAGCAAAAAGCCTCTGTCATTACTGACACTCGAATCGCTACACGCAAACCCCTTGCTTATATCTTGGGTGAAGCCTGGCTCATGGGCGTTCCATTTTTTTGCAGTGAGCAAAGTATTGTTCCGCGCTCTTGGATTGCCGAACTGATTGTTGATGGTTCTTTAGAGCCTTGGTTACCTGCTGATGGCAAAGCGCTTGATCTTTGCACTGGCAATGGCTCACTAGGAATTCTTCTTGCACTTTCATGCCCAGATATTCATGTGAGCGCCTGTGATATCAGTATGCCTGCACTCTCCGTAGCAGCGCGTAACGTTGATCGCCACGGTTTGGGTTCTCAAGTAGAGCTATTCGATGGCGATCTTTGGGATGCCTTGCCTGAGCCCAATGAAGAGAACCTCTTCGATCTGATTATTTGCAATCCCCCGTATGTGAATGCCGCTTCAATGAGTATGCTTCCCCCTGAATACCACGCTGAACCAGAACTAGCGTTAGCTGGCGGCGACGATGGCATGGACTTGATCAGACGCATTATTGCTGCTGCGCCCGACTACCTATCTGAGCGCGGCGCTATCTTGCTTGAAATAGGTAATGAGTATGAGAACTTCAAAAAAGCGTTTCCCCAAATCCCAGCAATCTGGATGGAAGTATCTGCTGGGGATGAACAGGTATTGTTAATTCAGGCTGAAGACTTACGCTAAGCCAGTTAAGAAATTAACTTAACTCTGCAGCGGCAGCGATTGCCTGATCAATGCGCTCTACGGGAATCACTTTTAACCCTGGAATCTTGGTCTTTGGCATATTTGCTTTCGGAATGATCGCAATAGTAAAGCCAAGCTTTGCAGCTTCCTTTAAGCGCTCTTGACCTCTTGGGCAAGGACGTATTTCTCCAGCCAGACCAACCTCACCAAATACGATCAACTCTTTTGGTAACGCACGGTTCCGAATCGATGATTGAATGGCTAACAATACTGCCAAGTCAGCAGCGGGCTCAGAAATCTTGACACCACCAACTGCGTTTAAGAAAACATCTTGATCAAAGCAGGCTACCCCAGCATGGCGATGCAACACTGCCAAGAGCATTGCTAAGCGAGCTTGCTCCAAGCCAACGGCTAAGCGACGGGGGTTAGGGACATGTGCGGTATCCACTAATGCCTGAATCTCAACCAACAGAGGTCTACTGCCTTCTTGCGTAACCAATACGCAAGCACCCGGAACCATTTGCTCATGTTGCGACAAGAAAATAGCCGATGGGTTAGTTACACCGCGCAGACCTTTTTCAGTCATCGCAAAGACGCCTAACTCATTAACAGCACCAAAACGATTCTTAATTGAGCGTACTAAGCGGAACGAAGAATGGGTATCACCTTCAAAATATAAGACGGTATCCACAATGTGCTCAAGAACACGAGGCCCGGCAAGATGCCCATCCTTAGTCACATGGCCCACCATTAATACGCAGATGCCACTTGATTTAGCGGAGCGCGTTAATTGGGCAGCACACTCTCGCACTTGGGCTACAGAACCAGGGGCAGAACTCAACACTTCTGAATACAAGGTCTGAATAGAATCAACTACCAATACTTGTGGCTTAACGGTATCCATAATGGAAATCAATTTTTCCAACTGAATCTCTGCTAATACTTCAAGCTGAGGCGCATTCAACGCAATACGTTTTGCACGCAAGGCAATTTGCGCAGCAGATTCTTCACCACTGCTATAGAGCACGTTCATGCCAGCAGAACTCATCTCCGCCAATGCCTGTAATAGCAAAGTAGATTTACCAATCCCGGGATCGCCACCTAAGAGCACCACGCCGCCCGGAACTAAGCCACCACCCAGCACTCGATCGAACTCTTCGACTCCCGTACTAAATCTTGGTAGATCTTCAGCGCTAATAGCAGATAACTTTTGGCGCGGCAATGATTGCGCCAAACCCTGGAAACGAGCATTAGATGTCGTCTCAGGCAAACCCTCTTCCAAGGTATTCCAGGCCTGACATGATGGACATTGACCCTGCCACTTAGCAGAGGTTCCGCCACAAGACTGACAGATATAAACCGTTTTGACTTTAGCCAAGGATTGCCTAATTAAATAAAAAGTAAATTGGGGGGGGGTAAATTAATCGAGCTGAGTGCCCGCTTTATTTTCTTGAGCTCGCTTAGGAGCATCTTTACGACGCTGCTCTAGATCAGCAGCTCTAGCTGCGGCATCTTTTTGTTTCTGCTCAAACTCACGCTGATTAGCAGCTCTCTCAGCAGCTTTTTCTGGGGAGGCGCGTTCGGCTGCACGCTTAATGTCTTCTTGATTCTTTAGGCTTTCACGAAGCTTGCGCTGTACTTCATGCAAAGCTACCTCTTGCTCGCGAATTGGATCGATCTCCTTCCGATAATCTGCACGAGCATCCTTTAAACAAGAATTAACCCAATATTTTTGATAACACTCTGAAGATGCCTTACCCCAGCGGTACTTAGACCACTCACGCTGAAGCTCCAACTCTTGCTCTATCTTATCTAACTGCTCGAGCTCAGCCTCTTCTGCAGGAGTGGCTAAAACAACACCACTGAATGCAGAGACCAACAAAAATATTGCAATAGATATTTTTGATTGGAGCAAAAGATTTTTTCTCAAATCTCGACCTTTGCACCCAACTCAACTAAACGGTTTGCAGGAATCTTAAAGAAGTCAGACTGGCGCCCAGCATTTTGGTACATCCAACAGAATAATTTTTCACGCCAGATAGCCATACCAGGAATTTCTGTAGAAACAATAGTGTCACGCGATAAGAAGAATGAGGTATTCATCAAATCAAAATGAAGGTCTGATGATTTCTCGATCAACTCAATAATCTGCCCCATGTCTGGCGTTTCATTAAAACCATAAACCGCACGTACTACATAGATGCCATTACCAAGATCACGTAGGGTAATACGCTCACTGTCTTTGACGTATGGCACATCCCAAATACTTACCTTTAAGAAAAATACTCTCTCATGTAAGACATGGTTGTGCTTTAAGTTATGTAGAAATGAGACTGGCAAATAATCAACATGGGCGGTTAAGAAAATCGCTGTACCCTCTACACGATGAGGTGGATGTTGCATCAACGAATCAATAAAGCTCTTCAGCTCAATACCGTTGTTTATGGCATTTTGACGCAAAATCTTACGTCCTTGATACCAAGTCATCAGTAATAAGAAGCATGCAGCACCGAGCAATAGAGGGAACCAACCGCCTTCCATAATCTTTAAAAGATTAGCAGTCAAGAATGCTAAATCAACCATCAGGAATGAGCTAATTACCAAAGTAACCAGAAGAGTATTCCAGCGCCATACAACACGCATCACAATCGCAGCCAAAAACGTAGTGATAATCATGGTGGTAGTCACAGCGATACCATATGCAGCCGCTAAGTTTTCAGACTTCTTAAATGCCAACACAACAGCAATAACCAGAATCAATAGAGCCCAATTGACTAGGGGCATATAGATCTGACCAATTTCCCTATCGGATGTATGACGTACCTTCATGCGGGGCACAAAGCCCAGCAAAATCGCTTGACTGGTCATTGAGAAAGCGCCCGATATAACCGCTTGCGAAGCAATCACGGTGGCTGATGTAGCCAAAATCACTAATGGAAACACCAAGAACTCTGGCACCATTAAGAAAAATGGATTGGAGATTGTTTCAGGATCATTCAAGAACATGGCCCCCTGCCCAAAGTAATTTAAGAGCAAGCAAGGCATCACAATAAAAAACCAACCCATGCGAATAGGCTTGAGTCCAAAGTGACCCATATCGGCATATAAAGCTTCTGCACCAGTTAATACAAGGAAAACTGCGCCTAAAACGATAAAGCCTTGTAATGAGTGCTCAATCAGAAAGTTAATCGCAAACATTGGATTAATCGCTGCAAAAATGGCTGGATTCTGAATAATCTGATGCAAGCCCATCAATCCAATGGCAACAAACCAGAGCATCATGATGGGGCCAAATAATTTTCCAACGAGGTCAGTCCCTGTCTTCTGAATAAAAAAGAGGATGACTAAAATAAAAATGGTGATTGGTATGACATATCGAGTGAGATCGGGAGAGATTACTTCCAAACCCTCAACCGCAGAGAGTACTGAAATGGCCGGCGTAATAATGGCATCACCATAAAACATGCAGGCGCCAAATACACCTGCCATGATGATCAATAAGGAACGCTTGGAATTTGCAGGTACTGTTCTTAAGGCTAAAGCCATAAGAGCCAAAATACCGCCTTCGCCATGATTGTTTGCACGCATCACAAACAACACATATTTAAGCGAAACCACCACCGCAAAGGCCCAAAATACCATGGAGATCACTCCATAAACTGCATCTGTTGAAAACGGAATGCCGTGCTCAGGACTAAAGCATTCTTTTAATGCGTATAGGGGGCTAGTACCAATATCACCGAAGACTACGCCGATGGCGGCAAACATGAGCGATATAGAGGCGCCTTTTTTATGGGGATGATCTTCTCGCGAGATCTCCACAGGCCTCAATAATGATGACTCTGAAAACTCAGGATTGCTAACTGACATAAATAAACCTTAGCGTGATATTGCGTGGCAATATGTTACTCCTTAACGGCAGTCCTTAAATCAAGAATTTCTACCAAAAAACGCCCTATTTATGCGTTATTTGCAGGAAAACCTCGACAGGCACCCTTGAAAAATGCTAGAATCTAAGGCTCAGACGCGGGGTGGAGCAGTCTGGCAGCTCGTCGGGCTCATAACCCGAAGGTCGTAGGTTCAAATCCTGCCCCCGCAACCAAACAGTAGAAGGCTTCTAAGTCAATTGACTCAGAAGCCTTTTTGCTTTTGATGATCCGTGCAAGCACCATGTAAGCAATTACTTCTAGTGCAACTTAACAATTGAGTGGGTCCTGCGATGAATTAATCGACTTAGAGTGTCTAAAACTACCTTTACCCAACCATGAAGCGCCAGTTGATGTAGCTTATAAAGACTAATGTACATAAATTTAGCAAATAACCCCTCCACCATCAGACTTCCCCCAATGAGGCCTCCCATCATGCTACCGACACTGCTGTACTCACCAAGCGAAACTAATGATCCAAAATCTCGATACTCATAAGGCTTCAACGGCTCATGCTGAATGATCCGTTGAATTTGTTTGTATAAGTGCGAAGCTTGTTGATGAGCTGCTTGAGCACGAGGAGGCACAATGCCTCCCTTGCCATTATTTGCTTCAGGCCAAGGGCAAGCTGCACAATCTCCAATCGCAAAAATATTTTGATCCAAAGTAGTTTGCAAAGTCGGCAAGACCAGCAATTGATTGACATGATTAGTTTCAAGTCCGCCAATACCTTTGAGAAAATCGGGGGCCTTCACTCCGGCTGCCCAGACAATCAATTCCGCAGGAATTTCTACTCCATCTGAGAGCAATACCTTATTCGGTAGAACTTTTTGCACCTTGGCATTGGTGATGACTTCAACGCCAAGATCTAGCAATAGTTTTTGCGCAGCAGTGGAAATACGATCTGAGAGTGCTGGCAATATTTTGGGGGCAGCTTCGATCAATATTACTTTTAGATCTTTTTCTGGATCCACCCTATCCATTCCAAAAGAAATAATGGCTCGAGTAGTTCTATGCAACTCTGCGGCAAGCTCAACGCCAGTTGCCCCTGCACCAATAATTGCCACTTTAAGTTGATGCGGAGCCAGGGGGCCAGCTTGTGCTTGGGCCCTCAAACAGGCATTCACTAGACGTAAATGAAAACGCTTAGCATCAGCCAAGGATTCTAGTCTTTGAGCGTACTGAGCAACGCCTTGTGTACCAAAATCATTTGTTAAGCTACCTATGGAAATAATCAGCGTGTCATATGAAATGGTTTGTATTGGAGTAACCAATTCTCCAGCTTCATCAATGACAGGAGCAATTTGAATTTGCTTTTTCTCTCGGTCAATACTGATTAGCTCACCCAATCGAAACTTAAAATGATGCCAATGCGCTTGGGCAATATAGTCCAACTCTTGATCAGCGAGGTCCATTGAGCCTGCTGCCACTTCATGGAGTTTAGGCTTCCAAATATGTGTTCTATTTTTATCGACAAGGGTTACGCTTGTTTTATTGGAGCCAGAGTCGTCACCTAGTTTAGTGGCTAACTCTAGCCCACCTGCGCCTCCACCCACTATGACTATTCGATGTACTTTTGTCATGTATTTTTAAACTCTGCCTGCCCTAAGATCAGCCGAACATTGGCGGACCTTGGAGACTAAAGCAGCAACATTTTCAGGGGGCGTAAATTGGCTAATGCCATGGCCCAGATTAAATATATGTCCGTCTAATGGACTTCCCTCTGCCGATTCGACAGAAGACAAATTTTCAAAACATTGCTGAACTCTTTTTTCAATCTCTTGCGGATTTGATAAAAGGATGGATGGGTCCAAATTTCCTTGCATAGCTATATGCTTGCTGCTTGCTTGATTAATCACCTGACGCGCTCTAGCCAAATCGATGGTCCAGTCTACTCCTAATACGTCAGCTCCTGATTTAGCTATGTCACTTAACCAAATGCCGCCCCCCTTAGTAAATAAGATAATCGGTACGGCATCGTATTTTGGATGGCTACGTATGTCTTTAATTATCTTAGCCATAGGCTGGAGGGAATATTGCAAATAATCCTCTGAAGTTAATAAACCACCCCAGGTGTCAAAGATCATCACAGCCTGTGCACCTGCATCTATTTGTAAGCGCAAATATTCACTCACTGACTGAATATTAATATCTAGAATTTTTTGTAATAGATCAGGACGCTCATACAACATCTTTTTGGCCAAGGAAAAATCACGAGAACCCGAGCCTTCAATCATGTAGCAAGCCAAGGTCCAAGGACTTCCAGAAAATCCAATTAAAGGTACTTGCTGTTTCCCATTTGAAGTAAGCGCCTTTGCTATTGAGCTAACCGCATCAAAAACATAACGCAGTTGCTCCATGTTGGCTACGGGTAATTGGTTCACCTCACGCTCAGATCTTAAGGGCTTAGCAAACCGTGGCCCATCGCCATTCTCAAAAGATAGCTCTAAGCCCATAGCATCGGGAATGGTTAAGATATCGGAAAATAAAATTGCCGCATCCAAGCCAAAACGATCAATGGGTTGCAGCGTTACTTCGGTGGCGAAATCGGGGTTTTTAGCCAGATCCAAGAAACTTCCCGCCTTAGATCTGGTATTTCGATACTCAGGTAAATATCTTCCAGCCTGACGCATCAGCCAAACGGGCGTTCTTTCAGTCTTACGACAAAAACAAGCCTTAATAAATAAATCATTTTCTAACTGGACTGCCATAGACTTAGATTGATAATTTAGCGCAGTTGCTCAACATAAAAAGTGGCTTTTTCAAGCGCATCCTCAGCATTCATGCCAACCATATCTGCCTCTAGATCATCTATAAGCTCAGGGAATTGATTAAAAACAGGACTACCGATGATGACGCCCACCTTAGGATTTTTTGACTTAGCCTTGATACGCTTAATTAATTCCTTCAATTGCGGAAACTGCTCTCGAACGCTTGCTGATAAACCGACAACATCGAACCATTCATTTGCAGCCATAGAAACAATATCTTCTTCGGTAGCTGCCAATTCACCCCATATACGCCATCCCGCTTTTGCAAAAAACTCGGAGACCATAAAGAGCCCCAAGTTATGTTGCGAACCAGGCAATGGCACCAACATAATGCTCGAACCAGTTTTACCCTGTTCAGAATATTGTTGAAAAATGGGGCTTAAGTCATACATTAGCTGCTTGATGCGCCATAGGGCTATGGTTACCTCTGTAAAACTAGATTCATCCTCATCCCACATTGCCCCTAATTTTCTTGCCACTGGAGTTAGCAGAAGTAAATAAATATCTTCTAAAGCAGTGCCAGAAGCATGCATCTCTTTTACGTAGTCAACGGAAATGCGAGCATCTTCTTGTAAGACTAACTTGGTTAAATCCTCCACAGCTTTTTGATCGATGATTTGCTTGGCTGGGAATTGTGCAGGGATGGATGAATCTAAGTGTTGCTCAATAATGAGTGGGAGTATGTTCCCCTCAATAGTTTTTACAAGAGATTCAAGATACTCACCTTCTGTGCAGGCTTTTTCTATTGGATGAGTTTTTTTGTCCTGATCAAATTTTGATTTTGTGGGCGCATTAGATACTAAGCAGTCCTCCCACATATCATTCGAAGCTTTGGTCGACTGTTGTTGATCTAGGTCGAAATCGTCATGAGTAGACTTCTTTCTGAACCCCGCAATGCTCACTAGCTTAGATAAATTCATGAACATCACTTGATCAAGACACGGTCTCAAAAGAGTTTTTTGAAAAAAACCGTGGCTGCCTAAGAGCCTCTTTATTGGAATTCTTACTTTATAAATTGATTTAGATCAAATCACAAAGACTTATTGCTAGGTGCTTTCCCTAGAACCTTTAGTTTCAGCATTCTGGGGCTCTAAACCATATCTTTTCGCTAGCTTCCAAACGTGATCAGGAACCATATTCTTTATTTTGTGCGGCGCAGTATTTCGTAAATGAATAATAGATTCGATTGCCTTCATCTCAATTCTCGCTTTTGCGAACTCCAGACCACGGGGCCCAAATCTCGGCATTACCCAGGCAAATATTCCCCTTAAAAAATTTGGCATTCTTTGCAGTGGCAACCCGCCGGCTGCTAACTCCACATTCTTCATAAAGCCCTTTACAGGACTTAATCGATTGCCAGCAGAAGATAAGGGCTCCAAAACAAGCTCCGCCGCAAGTAAGCTTGCTAGACCCTTTCCCTTTGCATTGCGAATAATGACCCATTGCTCACCTGTACCTGCCATATACCCAACAGTAATGTCGGAAAGTGAATTGACATAGTCAACACAGGTCTTGCAGGTTGTGGGGAAAAAATCTGCAGGCAAATTAGATAGGGGCAGCTTTAAAAAAGGTATTTCTTGTTTTTGACCATTTTCAAAACGAATCTCAACATGATAGTCAGCTCTAAATTCTAGATAAGAAATTGTTTCTGGCTTTTCAGAAAGCAAGCCCAAGAACTGATGAAAATGTTCGGTAGTGGTGTTATCGGAGCAAGGTGAGCCAATGATCAGTAATTTCTCAAAGCCAAATTCTTGTTCAAGCGCTCTTGCGGCATAGACCTGGCATGGAATACCCACCATGGCCACTTTTTTATACCCTAGATCTTTTGCTTGTTCGAGGTATTGAATGATTGGGGCATAACCCATCTTCATTCCCCTACATTGCGCCATATCTTCAGATCTCGTGACGATCACCGGTACAGGCTTCCAACGATCGTCAGGATCAGAACTCATGGTGATTACTGCCTCGACAACTCCTTGCTCTAGCAGCACCTCACAAAGTCGCGTGATAATTCCGGTCCACTGAGCGCCCTTTAATGGCGTCTTTAACCTAGCCCTAAACATTTCTAAATAGGGCCCAAAGAAGACCTCGTCAGAACCAGCTTGAGTACGCTCTCTACCGTGAGCTAATGTTTCAAATTTAGGGTAATTGGGCTGAATAAATTGGCAGGCAGTTGCACAACGTTTGGGCTGCGTAGTTCGAGATACACCACAATCGGTACATAAATCACGAAATGGGGCAATCTCAATTGACTCCACTCTTCACCAGATCTTATAAGAAGCGAGCCAAAACTCTTTGTTTAATCTTTTCCTTAGACAGCCCATAGCTATCCAACAGTAAGTTCACTTCACCATGCTCTACATACTCATCAGGCAGACCTAATAATAAAGATTGAATATGGACATTGTTATCTGATAGTACTTCTAAACAAGCACTACCAGCGCCGCCCTTAGTGGCGCTATCCTCAACAAACACTAGTCCATCGTGACTATCAGCGATTTCTAATAATAATTTCTCATCCAAAGGCTTCACAAAGCGCATGTCTACAACGGTGGCATTTATATCTTCAGCTACGGAAAGCGCGCTATACAGCAAGGGCCCAAAACAAATGAACGCAATTCTTTTCTCTGAAGGCAAGGCTTTATCAATTGAGCGAACGACAAGTCCTTTGCCAATTGGTAGCACGTCTAAAGGTAGACCTGTTGTTTCTAGTCCGGCCCCAGAACCACGTGGATAGCGCACGGCTGCTGGACCGTCATGCTGAAAGGCAGTTGTCAGCATTGCTCGACATTCCTGCTCATTTGATGGCGTCATCAGCACTAAATTTGGTAAGCAGCGTAAGAAAGCAATATCAAATACTCCAGCATGCGTTGCCCCGTCCGCCCCCACCATACCTGCTCGATCAATAGCAAATACGATCGGCAAGTTTTGCAAGGTCACATCATGTATCAGTTGGTCATAGCCACGCTGTAAGAATGTCGAATAAATTGCGACCACTGGCTTTAGCCCTTCACAAGCAATGCCAGCTGCAAAGGTAACGGCATGTTGCTCTGCTATCCCTACGTCGTAATAACGATCAGGAAAACGCTTTTCAAACTCTACCAATCCTGAGCCTTCGCGCATGGCAGGAGTAATGGCGATCAAACGCTCATCAGCCTGCGCCATATCGCATAACCATTCACCAAATATCTGGGTATAGGTTTTTTTAACCACTGGCTTTGTCACAATCCCCGCTATTGGATCGAATGCGCTTGGACCATGATAGGCAATAGGATCCAGCTCTGCCAATGAGTATCCTTTGCCCTTTTTCGTAATGATATGAAGAAACTGAGGCCCCTCAGTTTGAGCAAGCACTTTCACATTTTCTAGGGTAGAAATTAATACCTCTAAATTATGGCCATCGATTGGGCCGTAATAGTCAAAGCCAAACTCTTCAAAAATAGTGGCAGGGCCTACCATCCCCTTTGCATGCCCTTCTAATCTTTTTGCAAATTCGCGAATAGGTGGCGCTACAGAGAGTACTTTATCTATACCCCGTTTAGTCGCTGCATACATAGAACCAGATATCAACTTCACCAGATAGCGGTTCAGTGCACCAACCGCTGGTGAAATTGACATCTCGTTGTCATTCAGAATCACAATGAGTGGTACTTTTTTGTTCACGCCGGCATTATTCATCGCTTCAAATGCCATGCCAGCACTCATTGCACCATCGCCAATAATGGCTACTACATTACGCTTCTCATTTTTTGTTTTGGCAGCGACCGCCATCCCCAAAGCTGCTGAAATACTCGTAGAGGAATGCGCAGTTCCGAACGCATCATATTCACTCTCGCTGCGCTTAGGAAACCCTGAAATACCGCCGAATTGCCTTAGACCCGACATCGCCTCCCTGCGACCTGTAAGCACTTTATGGGCATAGCTTTGGTGGCCTACATCCCAGATCAGACGATCATAAGGAGTATCAAAAACATAATGAAGTGCAACGGCGAGCTCTACAGTTCCTAAGTTAGAAGAAAGATGTCCTCCAGTGCTGGAAACCGAGCTCAATATGAAGTTTCGCAACTCACGAGCTATTTGAGGAAGCTTGGATGCCTCATGCTCCCTCAAGTCTTGCGGATTAGATATGGTTTCAAGGAGGTTGGTCATTTTGAGCATAGCAACCTCATTTCGATGAGTAGATTTTAGAGATAATTTTTTTATATTCTTCCAAATTTACATCGGAAGACTGCTTTAAAGCATGAATTGGTGCGTGCATAAATTTATTGGCAAGCGCTATTGCCATATGTGAAAGTACAACCATAGGATCATCACCATTTGCAATTCTTCTACTTGCTTTTTCTAGCTCAATCTTTTGATATTGCTCGCCTACATCTTGGATTGACTTAATGATAGGAACAACCGCTCTCTTCTCCAGAGTTTCATAAAACTCTACGACCCCTTTTTCTATAATTTTCTCTGCTTCGCCAATCGATTCAAGGCGGTTTGCTTTTCCAGCATTGACTATTTCACCCAGATCATCAATAGAGTAAAGGTAAGCATTTTTTAAACTCTTAATTTCTGGTTCAAAATCTCTTGGCACCGCCAAGTCAATCAAAACTAAGGGACGAGATTGACGAGCCTTGAGTGCCGTTTTAACCATGCCCATGCCTACAATCGGTAACGAACTAGCAGTGCAGGAAACAATCACGTCGTATTGATGTATCTGCTGCGGTAAATCTGCCAAAGGAAAAACTTCTGTCTTGAGATTTTGGCTGGCAAAAGTTTGAAGTAATTCACTACCTCGATCAATAGTTCGATTAGAGATAGCAATCTTTTTAGGATTCTTACTGGCGAAATGATTTGCGCAAAGACCAATCATTTCACCGGCACCAATAAATAAAACATTGCAATCACTAATTTTTCCAAAGATGCGCTCAACTAACTTAATAGAAGCGCCCGCCATCGAGACAGAATGGGCTCCAATTTGTGTATTGCCTCGAACAACTTTTGCTACTGAAAATGTTTTATCAAATAAAGGCTTTAAGTAAGTGCCTAAAGTGCCTACTTGGTTAGCATTTTCGATTGCCTTTTTCATTTGCCCTAGGATTTGGGTTTCACCTAGGACCATAGAATCTAAGCCGCTACCAACTCTGAAGGCATGTTTAACTGCATCGCTTTCCTTTGCCGAGTAGATATAGGGGCGTAGTTCGTTTTTCTGAACATTGTTTTGAGCAGCGAGCCATTCAAAAGCACGACTTTCTAAATGATGATCTTCATATTCAACATCATTGGCAGCGCAATAGATCTCCATGCGATTGCAGGTAGAAAGAATGGCTACCTCTGGCTGATTTTCAGCATTTTCTCTTTGCAAATATTTACGCAGATCGATTAAAGAATCATGCAAAACCTCAGGCGCAACAGCAACACTCTCCCGAATATCAATGGGAGCCGTGTGGTGGTTAACACCGAGGTTGAGCAACTTCATACTTGGCATATGCTTAATAAGCCCCTGGATTCAAAACCAGCGTATCCCAATTCAGGCACATCGCAATCGTGACCCAAATGAGATATGGCAGCATGAGATATGCAGCAATTCTCCGTATTGGCCACATCACTAAAATAATGGCTAGTACCGAACCCCACAGAAAAAATGCCTCTACTAACGACCAATCAGGATGTTGCATGCGAAAATAAAATACACTCCAGAGCACATTTAAAAATCCATTCAGCACAAAAAGAAAGGTGATTTTATTTTTCTGAGATTGTGTTGGGTTGCTATTAAAAGCAACCATCCATGCCAATGCAGACAAAATAAAAATAATGGTCCAAATGACTCCAAACGACCAATCTGGTGGTTTCCAGGGGGGTTGAATCAAGGAGAAGTACCAAGGACCTAGCTTTGTGGCCATACCACCCAAGATGGAAGTAGCAACCATCCAAGCTGCAATCATCCAGAGGTACTTATGTTGAAAAAAGAGCCTCATACCTTAGCTAACCCTAAAAGATGCCCCATATCCTTAATAAATATTTTGAGATGGGCCATAGGCTTTTTGCGCACTAGCTTTTTGTTCATATAAGACTCAAATGTCAATCTTTGAACGTCTTTGTCTTCGCACATCTTGACAAAGCTCTCACGTCTTTTATCGGTTGAATACCAAAAATATTGCATGATGCCTAAGACCAAAAAGGTCATACGGTGTTCTTTCATAAAGCGCTTACGAGCCAACTGAAGTTTTGCGGGATCCTTGCTCTCGATAAACTCAGCAACGGCCTCGCCAGCTAATTGACCGCCGAGCATGGCGTAATAGATACCCTCACCTGAAGCTGGAGCAACAACACCTGCAGCATCGCCAGCCAATACCACTTGCTGCCCATCATCCCATTTCTTTAAGGGCTTCATCGGCAATGGCGCTCCTTCATGGCGAATGAGTTCTGCCCC
>CANCPL010000032.1:0-23132 GCA_947380065.1 Burkholderiaceae bacterium
GGAGACAAGTAATGAGAAAACGCGTGATGTTGGTAGATGACCATCCAGCAATGCTGATGGCTCTTAAAAGTATGTTGCAAGACCAGTTACTCTTTGAAATTGCAGGGCAAGCCCAGAATGGGGAGGAGTGCCTCAGATCCATGAAGGAGGTTAATCCTAATATGGTGATTTTGGATCTGGATATGCCCAAGACCGATGGCTTTGACGTTATCCGCCGCATTGGACTAATGTATCCCGATGTTCGTATGCTAGTTCTCTCGAGTATGGATGAGGCAGTCTACGGCGGCAGAGTCCGCTCCTTGGGCGGGCATGGTTTTGTGAATAAAACTGCTGGGGCTGATGTCATCCTAGCTGCTTGCGTTGCGATCTCTCAAGGTTATAACTTTTTCACCCATGGAAAAAATGGCAATAGCTCACTGAGTGATAACGATAAGCTGGCACTAATCTCTGATCGTGAGTTGCAAGTCATGAAGTACCTCGGCAAAGGCAATACCAATCAACAGATATCTGACATGTTGCATATCAGCAATAAGACTGTTGCAACCTACAAAACCAGAGTCTTTGACAAGCTAGGTATTAATAATATTGCTGACCTTATTTTGTTCTGTCGCATGAATAATATTATCGAAAGCTAATTCAGCATGCATCGATCCATCATCCGTATTGCAGTCTGCATCTTGTTTAATGGGGTGCTAGGCAATGCATATGCAAATTTACTGAGTCCAGTTGAGCAGCAGTGGATCGATGCCCATCCCGTAGTGCGTTTTAGTATTCATGAAAAATACGCCCCGTATTTAGAGGTAACCGAAAGGAGTGAATACGGAATCTTTCATAACGTATTAAGCAAGTTGGGTGAATTTACCAAGCAAGAATTTATACCAAAGTGGCGCAAGAACGATAAAGAAGGGTTGCAGCAGCTTGCCAATGGGGAGGTGGACTTCATGATTGATCCGCCCTCATTAAATGATGATTACCTCAAGTTTGGATCTCTATCAGAGGCAATCTTCTGGGGCCAAGACGCTGTTCTGACAAAACGGTCAAAAAACGATACGCCTATTGACCCAATCAATATTGCCTACTTTGACCGTGGCTTTGAAAACCCGCCAATACCCAATCACCCTCAAGCTAGCATTTCTAGTCATGCCGAGAAATTGGTTTTTGATCTTCTCAAAAACGATATAGAAGCAATTGTTTTGCCGCTTCGATTAGCGCAGCAACTCATTCAAAAATTAAGCCCTGATAGGTTACAAGTGGATGGGCTTTATAGCCGAGAACCATTTGCATATCGCTGGCTTATTGCCCACCAGGATGAGGCTTTACATGGTGTACTGGATCATTTTCTACGTAACTTAGATCCAATCGCATCGCGTCAACTTTTTAGCATCAACGCATCCACTTTAGAGGAAGTTCCTTCTCCTGCAAACCATTTGCCTTGGCTCTCCACTCTAGGAATCCTATTACTAGGATCTTACTTAATCTGGCGCATGCATCAAAAGCAATCCCTGCAAAGACAAGAGGTGCAAGAACTAATGTCATCCAAAGAGCAGGCTGAAAATGCGAATGCTGCAAAGTCTACTTTTCTGGCAACCATGAGCCATGAGATCCGCACCCCAATGAATGCTATTTTGGGAGTGCAGGAGCTATTGCTCAGCAGCCCACTACCTGCAAATGAAAAAACCTTACTTAAAAGCGCGCATTCTTCTGCAGAATCTCTCTTAGGAATCCTCAATCAAGTTCTAGACCTCTCAAAGATCGAGGCTGGAAAGCTCACACTCAATATTGAACCTTGCAATCTCAATAGCTTGATTGATAACATTGATTCAGCATTTGCAACCGTAGCTCAAAGGCAAAATCTCAAACTGTATACCTCTAAAGATCCACGTATTGCAGAGGTTTTAATGCTCGATACCTTGCGCTTGCGTCAAGTATTACAAAACCTGATTAGCAATGCGATTAAATTTACCAATAGCGGTGAAATCTATTTCTCAATTAGCGTACTTGCAGATGATCATGCTGGCCAGCTAATTGAATTCAGGGTAATCGATACAGGCATTGGCATGGGTAAAGAGGAGATCGCAATTGCACTTCAAGCATTTGAGCAAATCCCAGGTAATGCCGAACAGCAGAATGGAACCGGTCTTGGTCTAACCATAACAAACCACTTAGTCACTTCCATGAATGGTCAGCTCTACTTTGAGAGCGCCCCTGGCTTTGGTAGCAATATCCATTTTTGCCTTGCATTCCCACGCACCAGTATTGCCGCAACTAGAACCTTAACGCCAGAACATACCAATGCCTCTAGAAAGCTAGTATCGAAGCATGCTCAAAGCAATGAGCGCCCTCTACAAGCGCTAGTGGTCGAAGATCATCCTGCTAGCCGTCAAATCATTTCTCTCCAGCTTCAGGCTTTGGGTATTGAGGCATCCGTTTGCGATAACGCTAGCACCGCACTAGCTTTAATCAGCCAAAAGCATTTTGATCTTCTTCTAACGGACCAGTCCATTCCCGGAATGCAGGGGTCAGATCTTGCAAAGCACCTACGGAATAAAGGATATCGAGATCTCATCATCATTGGGATCACTGCAGATATTTATGCACTAGACTCGCGCCATCAATTTTTAGAGGCGGGCATGAATGGGGTCCTAATAAAACCCTTGAGTCTCATGACTTTAGAAAATGAGCTTTGTCGTTATTTCCAAAACGAGGGTTCTACTGATAAAACCGCACCTATTAGGATCCAAGATGAATATTCGTTCGATGCCTTCGAAAATCTCTTAAGAAGTAGTCCGAAATATATTCTGGTCATCCTTGAGGAAATTAAAAAGGTTCATGATGAAGCTCTTTTATCGCTTAAAGAGGAATCTATAGATGAGGCAAGCTTTAGTGCTATGGTGCATAAGGTTAAGGGAGGAGCCCAACTAGTTAGTGCTACAAAATTTATTCAAGCATGTGAAGCTTTGGAGCAAACAGGGATGCTGGACCATCGAATCCAAACTTTTATCCAATTGCTTGAAGAGCAAAATCAAATGATTACCGGATATCAAGCAAGATATTCAAAGCTTTAGTCTTTGGCATGCTGCACTCTCCAATAATGTGGGTTTATCCTATAGGAAATGGGCCCTTACATCCGACATTCAGCCGTCTTAATAGCAACTACCTTTTGGCTAGCCAGCTCTTACGCCGCTACCAATGAAACTGCGCCCCTCAGCATCCCTAAGGTTGTAGTCAGTAGCCTAGAACGCAACCAGATTCCTCTCGATACTGTCAGTATTTCAGTTGTGGAAATCGAGTCTGGAAGTCCTGGAAAACATGTCGCCAAGAAAATGTTGGATTGGCGTGCTAATGAGCCAATGAACCCAGCTTCAACAATGAAGTTATTAACAACGCTTACTGGTCTAGACATATTAGGCCCCCAATATCGTTGGCGCACCAATATATTTACCGATGGCGTAATTCGTCAAGGCACCCTCAAGGGTAATGTGTATTTGCAAGGTACCGGTGATCCGAAGCTCGTTCCCGAAGAACTTGCGAAGATGATGAAAGAGCTTCAGAGTCTGGGTATTCAGAAGATAGATGGCAACTTATTCTTTGATCGCAGCGCTTATGCGCCGAGCGTAATGGAGCACAACACCATTGATGGTGAATCCTTGCGTGCCTATAACGTTCCACCAGATCCTTTACTGTATGCATTTAGAACACTTTCGTTTCAGTTGAGCAAGTCACGTACCGCTGACTTTATCGACATCAGCTACACACCAGCACTTTCTCAACTGAAGGTGTCTAACCAAATGCAGTTAGTTGATCGCTCATGCGACAACTGGAAAAGTAATATTCGTTTTAATTTAGATCCAGAAGGCGTAAGTAACACTGATCAACCTTTAACCGCACAGTTCTCTGGAGCATTTCCCAACACCTGCAAAGGGGTGAACTTTAATGTTGTTGCACTAGATGCCAATACCTTTCTAACGCAAGGCTTTGCTGCCGCCTGGGAGATGTCTGGTGGTACTTGGGTACGACCACCAGTGGGTAAAAACGGTAATGTGCCACTGGCAGCAAGACTGCTGCTTCAATTTGAGGGCATTGTACTGGCGGATGATATTTTGGATATTAATAAATATTCCAACAACGTGATGGCACGCCAACTGCTATTAACCCTAGCCTTAGAAAAAATGGGGAAACCTGCTACTACTACCAATGGAGAACTCGTTATTCAGAGTTGGCTTAAGCAAAATGCTTTAGATTTTCAAGGTCTAGTAATTGAGAATGGCTCTGGTCTATCTCGTAATGAAGCAATCTCCGCCAGCCAAATGAATCAACTCTTACTAACCGCACGTAATTTAACGGTAGGCGATATTTTTTATAATAGTCTGCCAATTGCGGGTACAGATGGCACGATGCGAAATCGCCTAATGAGTCAGCTTCGTAAGTTTTTGCATCTCAAGAAAAAGCCTGAAGCCAGAATAAAAACCGGCTCTCTTGCAGATGTGCGAGCAATCTCAGGTTATGTTTTAAGCAAATCTGGGAAGATGTATGCAGTAACTTCATTCATCAACCACCCCAATGCCTGGAGAGGATTAGAAGCCCACGATCAGTTGCTATCGTGGCTACTAGAAGATGGGCCAGAGCCAAAGCATGCGCGTTGAAGACGGTCTCTAACACCATCCCACTCCTCGCCTGTTGGCGGCTCAGGAAATAAAATCAAATCCCAACCTTGCTGATCTAGATCGCGCAAAGTTCGGTACAAGCGATTTGCAAAAGCAGTGCTATCACTAGGAACTTCTACCTCTTCAAAGTGCGCCGAAGGATGCCCATCCTCGCTTAAAGAAGATTCCGAATCCCACACTGCTACAGCAACACGCGATTTAATGTCTGGAAACTCGCTCAAGGCATCTAAGACACGACCAGGAGCATATAGGCGCAAAGGGGTAGTTGGTGCGTAATGGGCTTTGAAACTTCCAGATACTCTAGGTAAATCATCCTTCGCTTCGTTAGCTTTTGCCTCACCAGGCAGACAAACCTTTATACCGGTCTTCGCAAAGACCTCACTAGGAGTAATCGCGCCAGGCCTTAAAAGCACGGCTTTATCACCTGAAGATAAGTCAATGATGGTGGACTCAATACCAACTTCACAATCACCGCCATCCAACACCATCAAATCTAACATTCCTTCGAATTCATGACGGACATCTGCAGCACTAGTAGGTGATACCTTGCCAAAACGGTTTGCTGAAGGCGCTACAACACCACCTTTAAATTTACGTAATAGCTCTTGGGCAATTGGGTGAGAAGGTGCGCGAATGGCTACCGTATCCTGCCCGCCTGTTAGCTCATTCAAAACGCTTTTATCTTTTTTGAAAACTAAGGTTAATGGGCCGGGCCAAAATGCATTAATTAACTTTAGTGCTTCTTCGGATAAATCCCTTGCCCATGGTGCCAGTAGAGCAACCCAATCAATTTGGGCTTGATCAAATTTATCTGGTGCAGCTAAGTGAACAATTAAAGGATGATTTGATGGGCGTCCTTTAGCGGTGAAGATTTTCTTAATGGCTTCTGGGTTCTTTGCATCAGCACCCAAACCATAAACCGTCTCAGTAGGAAATGCGACTAAACCACCGTCTCGTAAGCTTTGTACTGCCTCGTTAATCACTGCAGATGATTGCAGTGGGGTACTGTCGCTGGACATTCTAGGGCTCGATCCCTAATTCAGTAGCGACAGCGGCACAATTTTGGCGAGCCTCATTGAGAGCTTCACCTAAACAATTAATATGCCCCATTTTTCTACCAATACGGGGTGCAGACTTACCGTAGAGGTGTAACTTGGCATCGGGATGAGCCAGAACTTTATTCCAGGCAGGTTCGCGGGCTTTATCTTCGCTACCCTCAAACCAAAGATCGCCCAGCAAGTTCAACATGGATACTGGTGCTAACTGACGGGTATCACCTAAAGGCAATCTAGCCATTGCCCTCACCTGCTGCTCAAACTGACTGCTCACACATGCATCCATTGTGTAGTGGCCAGAATTATGTGGACGCGGAGCAATTTCATTGGCAATAATATCGCCGTTTTTGAGAACAAAGAACTCAACACAAAGAACACCAACGTAATCAATCTTGCGAATGAGTGCCTTTGCTGCATCAATAATTTTCTTTTCTTGAGCAGGCTTAAGTGCTGGAGCCGGCACAGTAGAGGTATGCAAAATACCATCACGGTGAATATTTTGAGCGACTGGATAAGCGACTACAGCGTCGTCATAACCGCGTACTACCAAAGCTGACACTTCGAAGTCTAATTCCATGCGCTTTTCCAATACACAAGGCACCTTACTTAATTCTGCCCAAGCTGCTGGTAACTCATCGACTGTATAAACAGTAATTTGCCCTTTACCGTCATAACCCATGCGAGCAGTCTTTAGTATTCCCGGAAATAAATCTGCTGGAAGATGGGCAATATCGGCATCATATTCTAGGACGCCATATGGCGCTGGGCCAATATTGGTTTCAGATTTCCAGGTAGCTAGAAACTTTTTCTCGGCCACCCGATTCTGCGCTAAAGATACGCAGCTACTGCGTGGCGCCACAAATACACCTAAAGATTCCAACTCATCCAATGCTTGAGCAGGCACATTTTCAAATTCAGTGCTCACTGATGAACACAGGGCAGCCATCTCTTTTAAAGCAGCACTATCAGTGTATTCAGCTTGAATAAATTTTTCCGCAATAGAGCCGGCAGGACTATCAGAGCCAGGGTCGAGCACACAAACCTTGTAGCCCATAGCTTGGGCAGCCTGAGTAAACATCCGTCCCAATTGACCGCCACCCAAAATTCCTAAATACGAACCCGGCAAAATGGGTTCAAGACGATCTGCCATGTAATTAATATCCCGGCAAATTCATCGAACGTGCAGTATCAGATTGCTTTGCACGGAAATCTTCTAAACGCTTAGCTAAGCCAGGGTCATGCAAAGCTAAGCCTGCAATCACATGCAAGGCAGCATTCGCTGCGCCGGCCTCACCAATCGCAAAAGTCGCAACCGGAATACCTTTAGGCATTTGCACAATAGAGAAGAGAGAATCTTCGCCACGCAAATATTTACTAGCAACAGGTACGCCATAAACAGGAACAATGGTTTTTGAGGCAAGCATGCCTGGTAAATGCGCTGCGCCACCTGCACCAGCAATAATGGCCTGTAATCCGTTAGCTTGGGCATTTTCAGCATACTGAAACATATCGTCAGGCATACGATGCGCAGAGAGAACTTTAGCTTCGTGAGCAATACCAAACTGCTCGAGCATTTGAGCGGCATGCTGCATGGTGTCCCAATCTGAATTGGATCCCATCACTATTCCGACGATTGGCTTCTTACTCATTTACTTCTCCAAATGCCTTATAACCATTAAGGACTCTATTATCTCCGAGTTAAGAAGTCTCAGTAAGCCGGGTTAGGGCTTCACGATACTTTTGGGCAGTCTTTTCAATGACATCCGCTGGCAATTGCGGTGCAGGGGCTGTTTTAGGCCATAGCTTACCTTCTACCATGGCAGTTTCAAGCCAGTCACGGACAAACTGCTTGTCATAAGAAGGCGGGTTTGAGCCCACATAGTAGGTTTCAGTGGGCCAGAAACGAGAAGAGTCAGCCGTCAGGATCTCATCCATCAACACCAATTGCCCATTAGCATCCAAGCCGAACTCAAACTTGGTATCGGCAATGATGATTCCGCGAGTCGCAGCGTATTCAGAGGCTTCTTTATATAAACGAATACTGACCTCACGAATTTGATTGGCTAACTTTTCACCAATCAATTCAATTACTTTTTCAAATGAAATATTTTCATCGTGCTGCCCAAATTCAGCCTTAGCAGCAGGGGTAAAAATTGGCTCAGGTAGTTTTTGTGCATTCTCTAAGCCTTCCGGCAAAACAATGCCACATACCTTGCCTGTTTCTTGATAGTCTTTCCAGCCACTTCCTGCCAAATAACCGCGCACCACTGCTTCCACCAGAATCGGCTTTAATCGCTTAGCCACAACAGCGCGACCTTTGACTTGCTCTATTTCATCTGCTGACACTACGGTGGCAGGATCAATCCCAGTCAAATGATTCGGAATAATGGCTGCCAATTTATCAAACCAAAAATTTGCCATTTGGTTGAGAACTACACCCTTCTCCGGAATAGGCTCACCCATCACTACATCAAAAGCAGAAAGACGGTCAGTAGTAATCATCAACAACTTGTCGTCATCTAATGCATAAACATCGCGCACTTTGCCTTTGGACAGCAAAGGTAATGACTTAATTGAGGTAGCGTACAAAGCAGACATATTTAAATCACTTCACAATTTGAGTTAATTTGCCGCTCTTATATAGCTCAGCCATTTTCTCTAAAGAAATCGGCTTGATTTTGGATGCTTGACCAGCAGAACCAAAAGCCTGGAAGCGTGCAATGCAAACCTTCTTAGCCGCTTCTCGGGCTGGCTTCAAATAATCACGTGGATCAAATTTAGATGGGTTTTCAATGAAGTAACGGCGAATCGCACCAGTCATTGCCAAACGAATATCGGTATCAATGTTGATCTTACGTACGCCATTCTTAATACCCTCTTGAATTTCTTCAACAGGAACGCCATAAGTTTCCTTCATATCGCCGCCAAATTCACGAATCTCAGCAAGCAATTCTTGAGGAACACTGGAAGAGCCATGCATCACTAAATGCGTATTTGGAATGCGCGCATGAATTTCTTTAATACGATCAATTGCCAATATATCGCCAGTAGGCTTTTTACTAAACTTATATGCACCATGGCTAGTACCAATCGCAATCGCTAAAGCATCGCACTGGGTTGCCTTCACAAAATCGGCTGCCTGCTCAACGTCAGTAAGCAACTGCTCACGAGTCATCTTGCCATCAGCGCCATGACCATCTTCTTTATCTCCCTGCATAGTCTCCAGCGAGCCTAATACACCCAACTCAGCCTCAACCGTAACTCCGATTGAGTGAGAGAACTTCACCACCTCTTTAGAGACATCTACGTTGTACTCATAACTGGCAACAGTTTTGCCATCAGCCTCCAATGAGCCATCCATCATTACGCTGGTGAAGCCGCTCTTAATTGCTGCCATGCATACTGCTGGGCTTTGGCCATGGTCTTGGTGCATAACTACTGGAATATGTGGATAAGCCTCTACTGCAGCAGAAATTAAATGGCGCAAGAATGCTTCTCCAGCATATTTACGTGCCCCTGCTGAAGCTTGCATGATGACTGGGGAATCAGCTTCATTCGCTGCCTCCATAATCGCAGTTACTTGCTCTAAGTTATTTACGTTAAACGCTGGTAAGCCGTAACCGTTTTCAGCAGCATGATCCAAGAGTTGTCTTAAAGATACTAAAGCCATGATGTTCTCTTAATTAAATAGTAATAATATTAAAAATAAATCTGCCTTCAATGTGAATTACTTCACATGAATAATTTTTAGGGTGTTGGTTCCACCGGGCTCGCCCATAGGTTCACCGGAAGTCAGGACAACGGTGTCGCCCCTCTTGATTGCACCCACTTTTTTCAAGCATGCCTCAACCTCTTGCAGTGCGGTATCACGATCTTTTGTATAGTCCAAACCAATTGGAGTGACATTACGATAGGTACTTAAAGCGCGCTGGGTAGCAATCTTAGAAGTCAATGCAAAGATCGGTACATGGATATTGTGACGACTCATCCAAATTGCTGTTGAACCTGAATCAGTTAATGCAGCGATTGCATCAGCGTTCAAATGGTGGGCTGTAAATAAAGCACCCAAAGCAATCGTTTGATCAATACGGCTAAAGGTCTGATCTAAGAAATCAGTATCGAGTTTTACGCGATCAGATTTCTCAGCTTCAACACAAATCTCCGCCATCGCTTTGATGGTCTGCACTGGATACATGCCTGCAGCAGATTCAGCAGATAACATCACTGCATCAGTACCATCCAATACCGCATTGGCTACGTCGCTAACCTCTGCACGTGTAGGTACTGGAGCATTAATCATGGACTCCATCATTTGCGTAGCGGTAATCGTAAATTTATCCGCCTCACGCGCCCAAGTAATCATGCGCTTTTGTAGTGCAGGCACCGCTGCATTACCAACCTCAATAGCGAGGTCGCCACGCGCAACCATAATGCCGTCGCTCTCAGCAATAATGCTTTTCAATGCCTCTGGTTCAATCGCTTCTGCACGCTCCACTTTGGCAATCGTTCTGACTTTTCCAACCCCATACTTGGCACTAGCGGCATCTGCCAACTTACGGGCATAAGCCATATCGGCACCGTCTTTAGGAAAGCTAATCGCTAAAAAATCAACGCCCATTGCAATAGCGGCATCTAGGTCAGCAATATCTTTTTCTGTTAGAGCAGGAGCAGTTAAGCCGCCGCCAGCACGATTAATACCTTTGTTATTGGAGAGTGGTCCACCCTGCTCAACGATAGTAAAAATCTCTCCGCCTTTAACACTCTCAACCGTCAGAACAACTAAACCATCATTTAATAAAAGACGGTCACCTGGCTTTACATCATCAGGCAACTCTTTGTAATCAAGGCCCACCTTGGTTTGATCGCCAAGCTCACAAGCCACATCAAGCGTAAATTTGCTGCCTTCTTTCAGAAGAATCTTGCTATCTGCGAATTTACCTACGCGAATTTTAGGGCCTTGCAAGTCAGCCATGATGCCGACTTCTTTGCCGACTTCAGCTGATATAGTGCGTACTAAATCGTGACGCGCCTTATGGTCAGCAACAGTACCGTGAGAGAAGTTCATTCGCACAACATCTACTCCAGCACGGATCATGTCACGCAGTACTTCAGGTTTTTCGGAGGCAGGCCCTAGGGTTGCAATGATTTTTGTTGCTCTCAACATATTTAGTCTTTCGCTCTTTCAACAAGTACTGCAAAAGCTGGCAAGGTTTTACCTTCTAAAAACTCCAAGAAGGCACCGCCGCCAGTAGAGATGTAATCCACTTGATTCTCAATACCGTACTTCGCAATCGCTGCCAAAGTATCGCCACCACCAGCAATAGAGAATGCAGGTGAGTGCGCAATGGCTGCGGCCAACATTTTGGTACCACCACCAAATTGATCGATTTCAAATACACCTAATGGGCCATTCCAAACAATTGTGCCGGCATGAGCAAGCATGGTCGATAAGCGCGCAGCAGTCTTTGGCCCAATGTCCAGAATCATGTCATCGTCTGCAACTTGATCCGAAGACACGCGATTCGCACGCGCTAATGGAGATAATTCATTAGCAACCACTACATCTTCTGGAATCGGTACATGAGCACCACGCTTTTCCATGATCTCCATAATCTCTCTAGCTTCTTCGACTAAGTCAGGCTCAGCGAGTGATTTACCAATTGGCAATCCTTTAGCCAGCATGAAGGTATTGGCAATGCCGCCCCCAACAATCAACTCATCCACTTTCTCAGATAAAGCTTTTAATATAGTGAGCTTGGATGAAACCTTAGAGCCTGCAACAATAGCAACCAGCGGACGTTTTGGACTCGCTAATGCACGACTTAATGCATCCAACTCTGCAGCCATCAATGGACCAGCACAAGCGACTGGTGCGAACTTTGCCACACCATATGTCGTTGCTTCAGCGCGATGAGCGGTACCGAACGCATCATTGACATAGACGTCACATAACGCAGCAATCTTTTTAGCCAATTCATCGCTATTCTTTTTCTCGCCGACATTGAGACGGCAGTTTTCTAGCAACACCAGCTCACCTGGATTAACTTCAAATCCTCCATTTACCCAATCACTAATCAATGGAACTTTGCGATTCAATAAGCTGGCGATGCGATCAGCAACCGGAGCCAAACTATCTTCCGGTTTAAATTCACCCTCTGTTGGGCGACCCAAATGGGAAGTCACCATCACTGCTGCCCCAGCGTCTAAACACATCTGAACCGCTGGCATCGATGCCCGAATACGCGTGTCTTCAGTAATATTTCCAGCTTCGTCCTGAGGAACATTGAGGTCAGCACGAATTAACACCCGCTTACCCTTTAATTGACCTGATTGGGCTAATTCGCTTAAACGCTTAACTTTAAATAAGGATTCCGGCATGGGTTTGGGTAAATGAGGTGGTTTATAGGGAAAGTTCCATTCTAAAGGCACTGGTCCAACAACACCCAAGGATCGAAACCGACAGACTTCCTTGCCTGCTCTACAATAAGAACTTAAATGATTTCTGGGCCGGGAGACCATAATCCACCTGCCTAGAGCCTTGCTTAATCCGCTTTTACAGATATTTAACTGACACAAAAGGTAGAAAAAATGTCGATGTCCGACCGCGATGGCTTTATTTGGACTGATGGGAAGTTAATTCCTTGGCGTGAGGCCAATGTTCACGTGTTAACTCATAGTCTGCACTACGGAATGGGGGTATTTGAGGGCATCCGAGCCTACAAAACTGCCCAGGGAACCGCTATTTTCCGCCTTCAGGAGCATGTAAAGCGGCTTTTTAACGGCACCAAGATCTTCCAAATGAACATGCCTTTCAGTCCAGAAGAGATCTCCAAGGGCATTATTGACGTGGTAAACAGCAATAAACTAGAAGCTTGCTATATACGCCCAATTATCTTCATTGGTGCCGAAAGGCTTGGAATCTCCCCTAAAGGCAACAGTATTCATACCTCTATCGCCGCCTGGGAATGGGGTGCCTATTTGGGCGAAGATGGCATCAATAAGGGTATTCGGGTTAAAACCTCTTCTTTTACTCGCCACTTTGTCAATTCTTCATTGGTTCGTGCCAAGGCCTCGGGCTACTACATCAACTCTATTTTGGCCAACCAAGAAGTAACTGCTAATGGATATGATGAGGCTTTATTGCTTGATACCGAAGGTTATGTTTCTGAAGGTTCTGGCGAAAACCTCTTTATGGTTCGCAATGGTATTGTTTACACACCAGACTTAGCCTCTTGCTTAGATGGCATCACTCGTGACTCCATTATGCAGATTGCACAAGACCTTGGATATGAAATTCGTGAGAAACGCATCACCCGCGACGAAGTTTATTCTGCTGATGAAGCCTTCTTCACTGGCACAGCAGCTGAAGTAACCCCAATTCGTGAATTAGATGATCGCACTATTGGAGATGGCAAGCGTGGTCCCATCACTGAAAAAATTCAGAAGACCTATTTCGATGCGGTGTACGGCAGAAATGATCAATACAAAGCTTGGCTCACTTATGTTAAGTAATTTCAGTAATTAGGAAACAGGATATGACTCAAGCTCAAGTTGTTATGGTGGACGGCAAAGACTTACCTCTTCATTGCCCCACCAACAAAACTCCAGCATGGAACTCGCATCCGCGCGTTTTCTTAGACATTACTAAAACCGGCGATGCCAAGTGTCCTTACTGTGGCGCGGAGTACAAGCTCATTCCCGGCACTGAGCCACACGGTCACTAAGCCTTATCAGCACCCCTTGGGGTGCTGAGTCGGGATACATTACATGCACGGTATTCTGATCATCGCCCCAAACTGGATTGGGGATGCGGTAATGACTCAGCCTTTAATATCAAATATAAAAGAGCAATATCCAGAATCAAACATTGATGTACTTGCTAGCAATTGGGTGGCACCCATCTATCGCGCTTGCTCAGAAGTTCACGAAGTAATCGAAGCGAAGTTCGAACACAAACAATTGCAATGGGACTTACGCAAACAGCTAGCAAAAAAACTTGCAGTAAAAAAATATCAAGCGTGTTTTGTATTACCTAATAGCTTTAAGTCGGCATTGATTCCCTGGCTCGCTAATATTCCTTTTCGAATCGGCTATCGTGGCGAGTTGCGCTTTGGATTAATCAATCTCCCCTTAGATAACCCAAGCAAAATAAATCGCCCGCCCATGGTCGAGCACTATCTTGCGCTGAGCCAACTTCTTGGTAAAGATCAAGCATTAGCAATATCCAATAGCCCGACACCAAAGTTAAATGTTTCCCCCATAGCAAATCAATCCGTACGGGCAAAATTGCAAAGCGCCAAGATTGATCCTGAAAATATTTACGTCATGTGCCCAGGCGCCGAATATGGTCCAACTAAGCGCTGGCCAACAAGTCATTTCGCAGAACTAGCACAAAGATTAATTGCTAGAAACCCAAATAATCAGATCATTCTTTTGGGCAGCAAAAGTGATCACGCACTTGCCCAAGAAATTCATTCCCAAGCTAAGCAAGATGACCACATCCATAATTGGTGCGGAAATACCTCACTAGATGAAGCGATTGCTTTGATTGGTTTAAGTAAGGCCGTCATCAGCAATGACTCAGGTCTAATGCATATCGCAGCAGCCCTCAAAACACCTCAAGTAGCCATTTTTGGCTCAAGCGATCCAGCCCATACCCCACCTTTATCGGATAAGGCCAAAGTGATTTGGCTAAACCTAACGTGCAGCCCATGTCATAAAAGAGAATGTCCATTAGGCCACCTCAATTGCTTAAACGACATCCTCCCCGAACAAGTATTCGCTACACTGAATACATTGCAGTCATAAACTAGGAAAAGTTAGCCATGACCAAACTTGCCAGACTCTTTCACAGTGCAGATGATGTAGTGGAGGCATGGCGAGATGCCTTGCGTCATCGCGATGTACAGGGTGCCCTGGATATTTGGCTGGATGATGATTCCATTACCTGTGTCCTCCCCGAAGGTCATCGCCTCAGTGGACATGCAGAAATTCGGGAGGGCTTAGAAAGACTTCTCACTAAGCAGCCTTTATTTTTAGAGCCCATTGCTTGTATTAGCCATTCCGTTTTAGGTGCCGCCGTATATGACACTACTGAAGCTGTTCATCTTCGACCCGATCAAGTTGAAGCAGAATTTTTTCTAAACATTACGCTCGTGTTGCTACAAGATAGTCAGGGTTGGCGCATTGCCCACATGCATGCCAGCCATTCCACTGAAGAGACTTTCGACGCTCCTTCTACGCCACACGGCTTGCATTAAATCCATGGATGATCAAGTGCTACGGTCACTCATAAAGTGGCCAAATGTGCCTGATTGCTATGGCTGGCTGGCTTTAGATCGCCGCGGTCATTGGCGTATGCGCGATGAGTTTACTCAACTAAATAATCTTCCTGGCCAGATCATTCAACACTCAGCTTTAAATGAATTTATCGCACGCAACTATGCGTGCAATGAACTCGGGGAATACTTTTTCCAGAATGGGCCACAGCGCGTTTTTATTACCCTAGATGCCACCCCTTGGATAGCGAGAATTATTCCTGGCGACAATGGTCCTCATCTCATCAATCAATGCCATCAAATCATGGAACCCACTGCCGCACTTAGTGATGAGAATGGAAATATTTATATTGTTGGCAATGTAGAGCAATTCATTTGCAACGGTAATAGCCAAGAAAAAAATCAGTTGATTAAAAGCAATAGTCAGACAATTGCTTTGTTACATGATCATGATTTAGATCATTTTTCTGAGCTAGCCAAACTACGTGAAGAAGCTTGTAGTTTTGGAGGATCTTGGATTTGGGATGGAAAACAGTTACCCCTAGATCCCATTCACTCTAAGGAATTAACTTCTCGCTTTAAATACATAGCAAAACCGGAGCCCTAACTCGGCATTTGCTTGCCCTGCTCCTTGAGCTCATCTTGATACTGCCGTTGCATTTCCCGTAAACGGGCATCGATACTAGAGCTTTGATAAAAATCAGCCCCGCCAGCAGAACGTGCAATTCTTAGCTGCTCAATCGCTGAAGGCCAAGCACCTTCAAGAGCATATTTTTCACCAAGCGCGTAATGGCGCATAGGCACATTCTTGGCCTGATCGTAGGCTTTAGATAATAAGGTCCACCAGACTATTTCATTAGGCTGAGATCTTGTGCGGGCCTTTAACCATGAGATAGCATCATTTGTGCGGCCGAGATTTAACTCCGCATTAATCATGGCGGCACCTGCAGCATAAGACTGAGGATAGGCTCGCAAAGTAGCTTGGGCTATTTGCAACGCCTCTTCACCCTTACCTTTTGCTAGGGCAAGTTCGGATGCGGTGATATCCAATGAAAGGCTTTGTCTTTGGATCGGAGATCCTGGAGCGCTTGCCTTCTGAGCCAAATTGCGAGCTTGCTGCAAATCCGCTTCTGCCTGATCTATTTTTCCTTGACGTTGCGCTATTAAAGCCAGTCCATAGAAACCTTCTAACTGCTTACCAATAGGCTGTTGTTTGCTCAAGCTATCAAAGGTATTTTTTAAGTCGTACATTCCGCTAGAGGTACCCGCTTGCTCCATGCGTGCCCGTGCCTTAATAAAATAAAACTCTACGGATGTAGGGACGTTACGTGATACGGCAGTACGGGCCCTATCTTGCATATCGGCAATACGATCTGTTGTTAGTGGATGGGTGCGGACATAAGAAGGCACGCCTTTATCCATAATGCCCGTAGCTTTTTGTAAACGCTGAAAAAATCCTGGCGCACCATTTACGTCATATCCACTGGCATCCAAGATCTGAAAACCAACACGATCAGCCTCACGTTCAGCATCCCTAGAATAGGAAAGCTGATTACTAATTGCTGCCGCTTGGCCACCCTGCATTAGGCCAGCGCCAGCCTGAGGATTACGGGACATCGCCAATGCACCAAGAACCATACCTGCAATGGCAATCATCATGTTTGTAGTTTGCTTATCCATCTGACGGGCTAGGTGGCGCTGCAATACGTGGCCTGTTTCATGACCCATTACAGAAGCTACCTCAGAATCCGATTCCGCACTCACAATGAGGCCCGTATGAAAGCCAATGAATCCACCAGGCAATGCAAACGCATTAATAGTGCTATCTTTTACCGCAAATACTTCGAAGTTGTAAGCGCCGCTTCCCTGTTCATTGGCACCTCCAAGCTGTAACTTCCTGGCGGCCTGCAATAAACGACGCTCCATCTGATTTAAGAAATCATAGATCGGCAAGTCATTTGAATAATCGGGATCTGGACGAATCTGACGCATGATCATTTCGCCATATTTACGCTCGTCCACTCGACTCAAGGAATCCCCACCTGGATCGCCCATATCTGGCAAAACAATATTAGGCTGACTCTGCATGGAACTGCGTGTAGGCGCATTGGTGGGGCGAGCATCGGGCGACTGCATAGCCCTCCCAATATTCTGAATGGCGGCAGAGTTACCCTCTACAGATACATCGCCAGCAGGAGCAGCATATGCAGGTAATCCAGAGCAAGTCAGACCCACCATCAGCTGAACAGCTAAAGTGCGGCGTAAAAAAGAGGTTTTTGTAACAGACTTTATGTCTTGCATCTCTATATGGTAAAACTTATCCCATGAACAAACTAACTCATTTTGATGCCAGTGGGCAAGCACACATGGTAAACGTTGGTGATAAGCCTAACACCCACCGTATGGCCATTGCTTCCGGCACGATCACGATGCTTCCTGAAACCTTCCAAATGGTAGAAGCTGGCTCCCATAAAAAGGGGGATGTCCTAGGTATTGCCAGAATTGCGGGGATACAGGCATCCAAGAGAACTTCTGACCTCATCCCCTTGTGCCACCCACTGGCGCTAACCCACGTTAGCCTGGAATTTAAAACCAACCCCCAAGAAAGCAGTATTACCTGCCAAGTCAGAGCAGAGACCACTGGGCCAACTGGCGTTGAAATGGAAGCTCTCACTGCAGTCCAAGTGGCCCTGCTCACCATCTACGATATGTGCAAAGCAGTGGACCGTGGCATGGTGATGGGTGATGTGAAACTGCTTGAGAAGAGCGGTGGCAAGAGCGGAGAATGGAAAGCTGTTTGATTTTTGCCGAGGGCCCAAGATAAAAGCCGCTTCATGAGCGGCTTTTTTTAGAAGCTTATTTACCAATCCTGCATTCTGATGGCAATAACTGAGAAATGAGATTTGTCTCAGTAGATCTGCATGACCAACCACCGGCCCAACTTGCCCCTTCTGGCTTAGATAAATCAATAGGCTTCGGGGAGTTAGCATCAGGCTCATTTGTTGGAACTAGATGAAGTGTATTTTTGCCTTCAGGCGCTACGCTGACTTGATAGTCAATTGCAATCACACCTGATGGAGTCACCTCAATTAACTTGACGCTACGGGTCGGAGTAAATGTAAACGATCCATGTGTCGCATCATCCATAGGAACAGTCCCTCTGCTAGCAAATGCCTCAGTCACTGCAAGCTTGGCACTAGACGATAAATTCATACCCTCTACCACCCTACTTCTCGCTATGTAGTCTTGATACTGTGGCACCGCCACTGCAACCAAGATGCCAATGATGGCCACCACAACCATCACCTCAATCAAGGTAAAGCCTGTCTCTTGATTGCTTTCTGCATTTTGAATATCTTGAATCCCATTGCTAAGCTTTTGCATATTTTCTGCCTCCTAAAGTGAAATACTGCATCATCCGTTTTTCCGCAGACACTCACAAGGAAGTGGGCAACAAAAAAGCCGGCATATTCGGCCGGCTTTTCTGATTTGATGCGGGGAAACTACGCCGCTTCTTTATGATTATTTTTCTTTTTGAGATAAGTACCTACTAAAAGAACGATGGCGACTCCAATGCCCTCAAAAATCATGTGTGCATCTTCAAATGCAGCCTGCATAGACTCCTTAATTGCCGGGTCTTCAACCAACATACCGCCTGCGAGCAGACCCAATAAGCCCGCACCCAAGGTAATAATGATAGGAAAGCGATCCATTACTTTTAAGAGTAAAGCGCTACCAAAAATAATTAATGGAATCGACAAGCCCAAACCAACGATGAGTAATACCAATCTAGTTTCTTCTGGACCTTTTTGAGCCGCAGCCGCTACCGCCAATACGTTGTCTAAACTCATAACCAAGTCAGCAACCAAGATAGTTCTAATCGCTCCCCAAATATTTGGATGGGCATGCATATCCTCTTCCTCACCACTATCGGCCAAAAGCTGAACACCAATGTAGAGAAGCAAAATAGCGCCAACAATCTTGAGATACGGTAAGGTCAGCAACTGAACTGCAGTAATTGTGAGAACTACACGCAAAATAATCGCCGCAGCACTGCCCCAAAAAATGGCCTTCTTTTGTTGAGCTGGGGGCAAGTTGCGTGACGCAAGAGCAATCACCACGGCGTTATCACCCGATAACAAAATATTCGCAACAATAATTGATAAAAGAGCAGCCCAAAATGCTGGCCCTGAAAATACTGAGAAATCCATAACGTCTCCTACGATTTTTATGTTTTATTTTATGTTTTAACTACTATTTACTACCAAAAAAGGATGCTGGTTTAACAGCGTCCTTTTCCTGATTGCAAATTACAACATGGCTTTCAATAAAGCAGCCATTTCCGATGGGTTCTTTGTTACTTTGAAGCCACACTCTTCCATCACAGCAAGCTTGGCATCTGCCGTATCGGCACCACCAGAAATCAAAGCACCTGCGTGACCCATACGCTTGCCTGGAGGCGCTGTTACGCCGGCAATGAAGCCAACTACTGGCTTCTTCATATTGTCTTTGCACCAGCGGGCAGCTTCAGCTTCATCTGGACCACCGATTTCACCAATCATGATGACTGCGTCAGTCTCTGGATCTTCATTGAACATTCTCATAATATCGATATGCTTCAAACCGTTAATCGGGTCGCCACCAATACCAACTGCTGTGGACTGACCTAAGCCAATAGCTGTCAACTGACCAACCGCTTCATAAGTCAATGTGCCGGAGCGACTAACAACGCCGATGCGACCTTTCTTATGAATATGACCAGGCATAATGCCGATCTTGATTTCGTCTGGAGTAATAATCCCTGGGCAGTTAGGGCCAAGCAATAAAGTTTTCTTGCCGCCAGCAGCTTCTTTAGCATGCATCTTGTTTCGTACTTCCAGCATGTCACGGACAGGAATGCCCTCAGTAATACAGATCACAAAGTCGAGATCAGCATCAACAGCCTCCCAAATCGCAGCAGCAGCGCCAGGAGGCGGAACGTAAATTACAGAAGTAGTTGCACCAGTTTGCTGGGCAGCTTCTTTAACGGTTCCATAAATTGGAATATTAAAAATAGACTCACCGGCTTTTTTAGGATTTACACCAGCAACAAAGCAATTTTTGCCGTTTGCGTATTCCTGACATTTTTCTGTATGGAACTGACCGGTCTTACCAGTAATACCTTGTGTAATAACTTTGGTGTTTTTATTGATCAAAATAGACATATCGAAATTCCTGGATTATTTGTTTTTGGCAACAGCAGCAACTACCTTAGTAGCAGCTTCAGCCATAGAATCGGCGCTAATGATTGGCAAACCAGAGTCTGCAAGAATCTTCTTGCCCAGATCTTCGTTGGTGCCCTTCATACGCACAACCAAAGGTACTGTGAGGTTGACTGCTTTACATGCAGTAACAACACCATCAGCAATCACGTCACAACGCATAATGCCGCCAAAGATATTTACCAAAATCGCTTCAACACTCTTGTTCTTCAACATGATCTTGAATGCTTCAGTGACTTTATCTGCTGTAGCACCACCACCAACATCCAAGAAGTTCGCTGGCTCGCCACCGAACAACTTAATCGTGTCCATCGTCGCCATCGCCAAGCCTGCACCGTTTACTAAGCAACCGATATTGCCATCCAATGAGATATAAGCAAGATCAAATTTAGAGGCTTCGATTTCAGCAGCATCTTCTTCGTCGATATCGCGGTAAGCAACGATCTCCGGATGACGATACAAAGCATTTGGATCAAAGTTGAACTTTGCATCCAGAGCCTTGATTTTGCCGTTTCCTTCAAGAATTAATGGGTTGATTTCAACCAATGAAGCATCAGTGTCCCAGTAAGTCTTGTACAAGTTCTTAAATACATCACGAGCCATTGGGATAGATGCTTCAGGCACACCAATGCCTTTGGCAATAATGTCGCAATCAGCATCTGTCAAGCCAACCATCGGATCAACAAATACTTTAATAATTTTTTCTGGATGAGATTCAGCAACTTCCTCAATATCCATACCACCTTCGCTTGAAGCCATGATCACATTCTTTTGCGTGCCACGGTCTGTAACGATGCTGAAGTAGTACTCTTTTTTAATATCAGCGCCATCTTCAACGAGGAGACGATTTACTTTTTGACCTTCTGGCCCAGTTTGATGAGTCTTGAGCTGCATGCCTAAAATTTCTGAAGCATATTTCTTCACTTCATCCATGCTCTTAGCCAATTTCACACCGCCGCCTTTGCCGCGACCACCAGCATGAATCTGCGCCTTGACAACCCATACTGGTCCACCGAGTTTTTCAGCAGCTTTCACTGCCTCATCAACACTAAATGCAGGGATGCCGTTAGGAACTGGCACATTAAATTGGCGAAGAAGTTCTTTACCTTGGTACTCGTGAATTTTCATAATTACTCCGAAACGGTATCTTTTTTAGTAAGCGATGAGGATTAGTAAAACCGATGTCGCCACAATCTCATACTTACTCTAGAAACTGGCTAAATTTGCCAAATTTGAATAAATGCGAACGGCTTGACCGACTTCATAAGTCTAGCATGCTGCAACGCCGCAAATTGGCTCTGATGATCCGTAATTGCCCTAATCAGGGCTCTGGCCGCCAACCACCTTAGCAACCACCTCAGAGCTAAAACCCTTAGTAGCCAAAAAGCGATACTGCCTAGCTCGCTCCTTTTGATCTTGGGCGCGTACACCATATTTCCTAGTCCAAAGATCAAAAGCGCGCTGAAATTCTGTCTCTTTTAGAACCCCAAGGAGCTTTGCTGACTGCTTGGAATCCACGCCTGCTCTGTCAAGCTCATCGGCAATCTTTCTGATGCCGTAGCGCTCGCTCCGGCGGCGCACCAAGGCTTCAGCAAAGCGCTCATCTGATAGCCACCCCCGAGCCTCAAAGTCCTCCAAAACAGCCTCAATTTGAGAAATCCTCGCTTCAGGCGTTTGCTCAAGCTGCTCACCGCCCAGCTTGCTCCATCTCGCCTCTGATTCTGCTAATTTTGCAGCCAAGCCCTTCCGGCTATATTCCCGTTGCGACAAAAGGCGCAAAGCCCGAGCTTTGAGACTCGGGCTTTGTTTGTCCTTCTTGTTGCTACTGAATTCTGACATTGAATTGTTCAACGCGCTTATTCGACTTCTTCTTCCTCGCTCAACACATCAGTTACTACTGCTGAGCCAGATTTAACGCCTAACTTCTCACGGATTTTTGCTTCAATATCTTTAGCAATGGCTGGGTTCTCTTTCAAGAACTCGCGCACATTGTCTTTACCTTGACCAATGCGATCACCGTTATAGCTATACCAAGAGCCTGACTTTTCAACGAGGTCAGCTTCGACACCCATATCAATAATTTCGCCTTCTCTAGAAATACCAGCACCGTACATGATGTCAAAAATTGCTTCGCGGAATGGAGGAGAAACCTTGTTCTTCACAACCTTCACACGGGTTTCATTACCAACAACCTCATCGCCTTTTTTGATGCTGCCAATACGACGGATGTCTAAACGCATAGAGGCGTAGAACTTCAGCGCATTACCACCAGTAGTGGTTTCTGGAGAACCAAACATCACACCAATCTTCATGCGAATCTGGTTAATGAAGATCACAGTAGTGTTGGTGCGCTTGATAGCACCAGTCAACTTACGCAAAGCCTGACTCATCAGGCGAGCTTGCAAGCCTGGTAAGGAGTCACCCATATCGCCTTCGATCTCAGCTCTTGGAACCAAAGCAGCAACAGAGTCGATCACGATCAAATCAATAGAACCGGAGCGCACTAATGCGTCTGCGATTTCTAAAGCTTGCTCGCCAGTGTCGGGCTGAGAAATTAACAGATTATTTACATCCACACCCAAGCGTGATGCGTACTGCACATCCAAGGCGTGTTCCGCATCAATAAATGCACAAGTCCCACCAAGCTTTTGCATTTCCGCAATGGCATGCAATGTCAAAGTCGTTTTGCCAGAAGATTCTGGACCGTAGATTTCAATCACGCGGCCACGCGCAAGACCGCCAACTCCAAGGGCAATATCTAATCCGAGTGAACCACTAGATACCACCTGAATATCTTGATTAATTTCAGCATCGCCCAATCTCATGATTGAGCCTTTGCCAAACTGTTTCTCAATTTGTGCCAGTGCTGCAGTT
>CANCPL010000033.1:0-22839 GCA_947380065.1 Burkholderiaceae bacterium
GTTCATGATGGGGGATTGCTTCAGCATCTCGACCACACTCGGAAAGGGCTTTTGCCAAGTTGTAATGTAGTGAAGGATTGTTTGGATTGATCTTTACCGCTTTTGCTAAATATTTTGCAGACTCGGAATGCTCTCCTTTGGAGCCTTTGATTACACCTAAAATTTCTAGAGCCGGTAAATTATTAGTATCAAGAGTTAGGATTTTAAGTAGTACTTTTTCAGCCTCAACTGGAGAGCCGCTTTGAAGTAGCTCTAGGGCTTGACCAATTAGGGCGTGAATTTTTTCATTCATTTATTTAATAGCTTCTTTTAGGCTTTTTATGGTTAGAAAACGCTCGCATAAATCTTCGGCAATAATCTCAAATGATTGTATCTTGCTAAAGACGTCCTATTCTTTGTTTGTTGAGCCTATTAATACGGATTATTAATTTAATCACATCATCCTTTGCTCTACCCACTAAAATATATATATGGCTTATAAAACAATCGGATTTGATGCAGGCTTGATGTCTCTTCGAGGCACTCATATCGCCATTTTCGATTACGCGCTTCAGAATCAAAGACTCTTAGGCAATAAATCGACTATTTTTTATGATCGCCGCTCAGAGCAGGTACAGCCCCTTGTTTTTCAAAAATTCCAGCACGAGTTTCAACTAGTTCCATACGATCAATTTAGTGATATTCAGGTAATGCCTGAATTAGGGCAAATTGACGCTATGTATCTCATCAAGTCCGGCGAGCGAGATGGCTATATGCTTCCGGGCGTCCCTAATTTAATGCACGCTGTGTTTCCGCAAAATATTAAGGAAATGCATGGGGACATTTATGCCTATGTCTCTAAGTGGTTAAGTGATGAGTGTTCTAACGGAAGAATTCCATATGTTCCCCATATGATTGATTTGCCGATAGTAGGCAAATCTCTTAGATCGAACTTAGGCATTTCCGAAAGCGCGACTGTATTTGGATGTTATGGTGGAAGCGATAGTTTTAACTTAGATTTTGTAAAGAAAGTAATTGCTGAGCTTGTTGATAAGCACCCGCACCTATATTTTCTGTTTATGAATATTGACCAATTTATGGCTCATCCCCAGGTGATCTTCCTTCCTGGGAACTCAGATCCAGTATTTAAGTCGAGCTTTATTAATACTTGCGATGCCATGATTCATGCAAGAGGAATTGGTGAGAGCTTTGGGTTGGCCTGCGGAGAATTTTCTATGCACAACAAGCCAGTAATTACCTATGCTCTTTCTCCTCAACGAAATCATATAAATGTCTTGGGGTCAAAAGCAGTTTTATACAAAGGGCCAGTTGACCTCAAGAAAATTTTCCTGGGCTTCGATCGAGTTTGGCATCAGAAGAAAGAATGGGATTGCTATTCGCAAGAATTTTCACCAGCTGTTGTAATGAAAAAATTTGCCTCTGTATTTTTAGATGAGAAAGCTCTAAAGCAATCAGAAATTCAAATTAGCGCCTTAGATAGGGCTGCAGTTCAGGGCAAGCGTTTTAGAAAAAAACTGCGTAGTCTTTCACGAAAACTCTATCTCTAGAGTTTTTTCTGAATGGATTAATCCAGCAAGGAAACTTTTCGAGTCTCGGGTAGATAGAGAGCAGCAACAATTCCTGCTGCTGCTAAGAAGATAGTTGGGTACCATAGTCCAGCGCTATCACTCTGCCAACGTTGATTTAACCAAGTCACTATTAAGGGTAGCAAACCACCAATCCATCCTGCCGCTAAATTGTGAGGAAGTGTTGCTGCACTATTTCTGGTTTTGGCCGGAAAGAGTTCGGCCAACATGGCCGTTTGCGGACCAACCACTAAGGCAAGAGCTAAAGATAAACTCGTTAACAATATTCCAATGAAAATGAGATTGAATGTGTTGGCTGGGCTATTGAGATATTCAATGCCAATAATTTTGAGTAGTTGAAACGCGGGCAGGATAATGCTAGCGCCCAAAAATAGCCCGCAAACTATTACTGGTTTACGGCCTATCTTGTCTGACAACCAGCCCGCAAAAATAGTAAGCGGGAATAAGGCTAGGGTTGCATAAATACTGAGTTGGTCAACCAACTCCGGCGCAAGTTTCACAGAGGTTTTTAGAAAAATCGCTGTATAGACTTGTACGCAAAAGAAAAGCACTGCTCCTCCCGCTGAGACACAGAAGAAAAGTAAAAACATGCGCTTGCGTGTTTGAGGATCTCGAAAATTATTGAGTAGAGGGCTTTCAGATTGCTGGTGAGTTTTACTGAGCTCTAAAAAAATGGGGGTCTCTTCTAAAGCCATGCGTGCTCTAAATGCAATGAGGAGTAGCACAATCGAAATCCAGAATGGTACGCGCCATCCCCACGATTGAAATTCCTCTGGTGAGAGATAGTTTCTCAGCAGCGCAATTTGTAGGGTAGAGAACAGAATGCCAAGTGGGCCCATTAGCTGCAAGAAGCTCGTTTTAAACCCTCGGTACTCATTGCCGGCATGTTCTGTGAGATAGACTGCACTCCCGCCGATTTCGCCGCCTGCAGAAAGTCCTTGGAGTAAACGCAAGCCAACCAATAAGACTGGTGCCCAAATTCCTATTTGCGCATAGGTGGGCAAAAAGCCTACGCTTACGGTTGCCGCCCCCATGAGGGCAATGGTGATCATAAAGACGGGCTTTCGACCAATACGATCGCCCATAGAGCCAAAAAGAGCAGCCCCTATGGGTCTGACTACCATTCCGACACCAAAGGTGGCTAGGCTGGCTAAAAGGGCTGTATTGGGGTCTGTGGAAGGGAAGAAGAGGGGGGCAAAAAATACCGCTAGGGTGGCAAAGGTGAGAAAGTCATACCACTCCAAAAAGGTTCCAAAGCAGGCTGCGATAGCGACTTTTCTATAGGAATGAGAAATCTGATATGACATTAAGTTATTGATTATATTGATTTTATTATATTAATGGAATATATTTGTTGCACAGCAGCAAAAACTTCTTGATTTGTTATATTCCTTCAGTTACAGTTTGATGGTGCAGTGCAATATTTAAGGTATCCGAAGTTTTCCAACACTTAAATCGTGCGCTCAATTGACTAGTTGTACCACTTAATTTATGGAGAAATATATGAACCAAGACCAAATCACCGCTAAATTGTCCCAAATTAACAGCAAAGGCCTCGAGGCTTCATTTTCCTTGAGCGAAGCCGCTTTGGAAAATGCTCAAAAATTGGCTGAGTTGAACTACGCTGCATCTAAAGATGTATTGGTTAATGCTCAAGACAGCATTCAACAGGTGTTGACAGCTAAGGACCCAAAGCAAGTTACTGAGTTGTTAAATGCTGAAACTTTGCAATCTGCTGGTAATCAAGCTGTTGCTTACCAAAAGAAAGTAAGCAAAGTATTGCGTGATAGCAATAAAGAATTTGCAAATGTAGTTGATGCAAGTATTGACCAGTTGCAAGACGGTTTCCAAGATTGGATCAATACCGTTACTGCTAATGCACCAGCAGGTTCTGATGCTTTCTTGTCTTCATTCAAAACTGTATACGGTAGTGCATTGCAGGGTTTTGAGCAGTTCCGCGCTGCTAGCAAAGAAGCTTTTGCTACTGCAGAAAAGACTGCTGATCAAGCAATCGAAACTGTACAAGGTCAAATTGCTCAAGTTAAGAAAGCTGCTACACCTGCATCACGTAGCCGTAAGGCAGCTTAATTTGTAGCTGACTAAGAGTTAGATCTAGTAGTAGGTCTTAAATAAAAACCCCGCTTAGTGCAAACTAGGCGGGGTTTTTGTTTGAATGGATTTTAAAGTCTTCTTACGTGTCGATGATTTACTATTCAAAGTCAGAAGAAGACTCAATCAATGGAGAAGCTAGATTCTTACTGGGTTTAACGCCTAATTCACGTACCTTTTCAGCGGAGCGGATGAGATTGCCTTTGCCGGTTTTTAGTTTATTGAAGGCATCGTGATAGCTAGTTTGTGCTTGGTCTAGACGTTGACCAAGTTTTTCTAAATCATCTACAAAACCAACAAACTTATCGTAGAGGTTGCCACATTGTTTTGCGATCTCTAATGCATTGCGATTTTGATGATCTTGCCGCCAGAGGTGGGCAACAGTTCGTAGTGTTGCCATTAAGGTGCTTGGGCAAACCAACACAATATTTTTTGCTAGAGCTTCTTGATACAGATTTGGTGCAGTCTTTAATGCGAGTAAGAATGCCGGCTCAATCGGCACAAACATCAAAACAAAGTCTACTGATCCTACGCCATAGAGAGAGCTATAGTTTTTTCCGGAAAGACCCTGGATATGTTGACGAAGAGACTGAATATGTGCAGCCAACTCTTGCTCAGCAGTTGCGGGATCTGTGGTTTCAGCATGTCTTGCATAGGCAGTAATCGACACTTTGCTATCGACTACAAGGCTTCTGCCTTCTGGGAGCTTAATCACTACGTCAGGCTGCAGCCGTGAGCCATCCGTTTGGGTGTGACTATCTTGTACAAGGTATTCCTCACCCTTACGCAGGCCAGAGGATTCCAAAATAGATTCCAGCACCAATTCACCCCAATTGCCTTGAACTTTAGAGTCACCCTTGAGGGCTTGCGTTAGCGAGCGCGTCTCGTCAGACATACGCAGATTAAGATTGGCTAAACGTTCGATTTCACTTTTCAGGGCATGACGTTCACGGGCTTCATTGCCGTATGAAGTGCTGACTTGCTCTTTAAATTCAGTGAGCTTAGTTTGTAAAGGTTTTAATAGGGCATCTAAGTTAGCCGTATTTTGTTCAGTAAAGCGCTTGGATTTATCTTCTAAGATCTCATTGGCTAAATTTTTAAATTGATTTGTAAGTGCTTCTTTAGCTTCATTGAGCGATTCAATTCTTCCTAAACCTTGCTTACGCTCAGAATCTAACTCTGCCTCTAGGCGGATCGCATTTTGTAAAGCCTGGTCACGTTCAGTGCGCAAACTAAGTGCTAGGGCAAGTTCTGTTTGGGCTTGCAGCTCAACAAGAGCAAGGGTTGAGCGTAGGTTTAGTGCATAAACTAAAAGGCCTGCACAAACTCCAAATGGCAGGCCGAATAGTAGAAGAGAGCCTAAATCAAAAGTCATCGCATCAAAAGTCGCAACAAAAAATTTGCTTAAGCTTTAACTAGTTTTTGAAGTTCGCCAGACTGAAACATTTCAGTCATGATGTCTGAGCCACCAACAAATTCACCATTGATATAAAGCTGGGGAATCGTTGGCCAATTGGCATATTCTTTTATGCCTTGGCGAATTCCAGCGTCTTCTAAGACGTTTACGGTATGAAGTTTTTCAACGCCACTAGCGCGCAAGATATTGACAGCATTGCCTGAAAAGCCGCATTGTGGAAACTGTGCAGTTCCCTTCATAAACAATACCACTGGATGGCTAGTAACGATTTCTTTAATTTGAGCTTGAGTGTCCATATATTCTTTCTACTAAGTTTCTACTACGGCAGTCTTATTGCAAAGACAGTTTGATAAAGGTTAATTAGATTTTAAGACTTAATAGGAAAAAAGGTAATTTCTAATTTTTAACCCCCTGGCGGCCCTTGTGAATCGAAGAAGGTGGGCAGTCTATCTTGATCTGCCTAATTTTCAATTATTTAGGAACAGCACGGATAACATACTGAAAAGGCAAGGAGTCATTTACTGCCATCTGAGGATCTGCGCCGGCAGCCTTTGCCATCTGCTCAATAATTGGTAAAAAATGCTCTCGACCCGGTTCGTTAAAAATGCGTGGCATACCTGCCTCAATTTGGAACCCTGCCTGATCAAACAGCTCAATTATTGTCTGCCGGGTAAACCACCTCAAATGAGTTCTATCTAAAAGTCCACTTGCCTCGTAACGAAAATCACCAATACTTAATTTTGCCTGCAAAGTCCAATGCTGCGCATTGGGGATACAGGCGACTACTGAGCCTGTATTGGATATATTAGCCCTAACCAATTTAAGAATTGCCCATGGATCTTTTAGGTGCTCCAAGACATCTCCAAATATCCAGCAATCTGTATTTTTAGTTTCTTCCCAAAAATTTTCAGGCGCACTGTCAATATCTAACACGATAGTCTTATCGCAATACCGCTTAGCCAGATCGGCATACATCGAATCTATTTCAATGCCCAGCCAATGACATTCGACTGAATTTTTTTTAAATTCTCTGGCTAATGCACCAGAACTACAGCCAATCTCAATAATATTTTTTGAGTGAGTTGGAATGAGGCTTAATAACTCAGGATTATGTTGTTCGTGTATTGGAGTTTGTTGCATTTTCGTTCGCGCTTTTTAATTTTTCGATAGCTATCAGGCAAAGGTTCAAGCGAGATTATATTTTTTAATCTATCCCCCATGCAGCTGCTGTGTAGGAATCAATTCTACTCTGTCTACAACGAATTTTCGCGCATAGTATTAACTCTAGGCAGCCATACTTTGTATGATTAATAAATAGACAATGGTTTAAAAATACTGAAAAATTCAGTATTCACCATTTAAAGATACCAAAAATATGTTTTATTGGTAAATAGCTATAATTTATTTAGTAAAACTTCTGGGCGGGCGCCACTCAATGATTTCAGTCATATTTTGTAGTATTGATCAAACCAAGGCAGATGAGACTGTGCGTCAGTACTCGAATATGCTTGGCGAGGAGCCGCATGAAATCATTCTTATTCAAGATGCGCGTTCATTGGCGGAAGCCTATAACAGGGGTCTCAATCAAGCAAAAGGTGACATTATTGTTTTGTCGCATGATGACATAGAATTTTTGCAGCCGTCCATGTGGCTTTCTAAAATTAAGAGCCATCTGAGTGCATATGACTTTATTGGGTTAGCAGGTACTACAAAATTAATTGGCCCAGCTTGGGCACAGGCCGGGCCGCCAAATAGCTTCGGCCAAGTTGCTGAGATTAATTCAGAAGGCGAGCCTTATCGCGTTCTTATATTTGGAGCTCCTTTACCCGTTGTTCCAAATATCCAGGCTGTTGATGGCTTATTCATGGCTTTTAAAAAAGACGTGGTCAACAAAGTTCGCTTTGATGAAAAAAGTTTTGATGGGTTTCATTGCTACGACATAGACTTTTCTTTTTCGGTCTATAAGGCTGGATTCCGCCTTGGCGTAGCCACTGATATTCCAGTGTTACATGCATCGCAAGGCAAATTCGATGGGGTATGGGGCATGTATGCCCAACGACTATGCGATAAGCACTATGCGGACCTGGAGGCTCGACGCAATCGACCATTCCAGTACGCCTGTGTAACTGCATTAAATAAAGAAGAGCTTTTAGAGATCATGTTATCCCCTGCGATAATGAAATAGAACATCGTTCACGCTCTATTTTCTACCTGAGGCGACACGGTAATGGCCGCCTAAATCTAAATGCGTTTGAATGTCGTGAAGACCTGCTATCTTCATGAGGGCTACTACCGCATCTGATTGATCAAACCCATGCTCAACGGCTAACAAGCCATTTGAATTAAGGTGATGTTTGGCACCGAAAATAATGTTTTCTAAGCACGTGAGGCCACTAGCATGGTCGGTGAGGGCTGACATTGGTTCAAAGCGCAGGTCACCCTGACTTAAATGCGAATCTTGGGCGGCTATGTAGGGCGGGTTACTAAGGATGATGTCAAAAGAAGCTCTGTCATCGATTGCCTCATACCAGTTTCCCTGTAAAAACTGCACTCGAGAGGCAACATTTAATAGCTTGGCATTTGTTCTGGCGATTTCTAAGGCCTCAATGGATTGATCGGTGGCGGTAATTTGTGCGCTTGGCACTTCATGTGCAATCGCCAAAGCAATCGCACCCGAGCCAGTGCCCAGATCCAGAATTCTTGCTGGAATATTTAAGCGTTGAATTTCGCGCAAACCGATCTCAACCAAGAGCTCAGTTTCAGGGCGCGGTATGAGAACGCCAAGGGCTACATAAAGTTCAATGTTATGAAAGCCTCTTTTACCCACTAGGTAGGCAACCGGCTCCCCTTGAAGTCTTCTGGCTTCAAGATCTTTCCAGAATGCCATTGCTTCTGTGTGAAGCGACATATCATCTCGAGAAAGTAAGGCGGAACGTGGAAGTTGGTAATGTATTTCCAGAACATGGGCCATGAGGATTTTTGCCTCACTGGGGGTAAGGGCTGTATCTCTCAATAGAGAGCGTAGACTTAAATCTTCACTCACAGTTTTGGTTATCGCCTAGTTGGGACTTAGTTATCGCCAAGAGCCGCAAGGAGCTCTGCCTGATGCTCGGAGGCAAGCGCATTGCATAGATCATCAATATCGCCATCCATCATGGCATCAATTTTATAAAGCGTTAGGTTGATGCGGTGGTCGGTAATACGACCTTGAGGGAAGTTATAGGTGCGAATACGATCACTGCGATCGCCAGAACCAACCAGGGACTTCCTGGTCTGGGCTTCGAGCTGATGCTTCTCGCGTTCGCGTGCATCCATAATGCGAGAAACCAAAACCTTCATGGCTTGTTCTCGGTTGCGGTGCTGGCTGCGATCATCTTGGCATTCAACAACAGTACCAGTGGGTAAGTGGGTGATGCGCACCGCAGAATCTGTTTTATTAATATGCTGACCTCCGGCACCAGAAGCGCGGAAGGTATCGATGCGTAATTCTGCGGGATTAATTTTGACTGCTTCAAGCTCATCTGCTTCTGGCATTACAGCTACAGTGCAAGCAGAAGTATGGATACGACCTTGTGTCTCTGTTTGTGGAACGCGTTGGACGCGATGACCGCCAGATTCAAACTTAAGGCGGGAGTAAACCGACTGACCTACAAGTCGCAAGACTACTTCTTTGTATCCGCCTAAATCTGATTCAGCGGCACTCACCATTTCTACTTTCCAGCCTTGGCGTTCGGCAAAGCGTGTGTACATGCGCAGGAGATCACTAGCAAAAAGGGCGCTCTCGTCACCACCAGTACCTGCACGAATTTCTAAGAAGACATTACGCTCATCATTCTCATCCTTAGGGAGCAGAAGTTTTTGTAGTACTCCTTCTAGCTCTTCCATCGTTGCTAAAGCCTGCTTTTGTTCATCGTCGGCAAAATCTTTCATTTCAGGATCTTTGCGCATGTCTTCTGCTGCTTGGGCATCTGCCTCTGCTTGCTTGTAAAAGCCAAATTGCTCAACTACCTTAGCAATATCAGAATGTTCACGCGTGAGCTTCCGATAGGCATCCATATCTTTGGTTGCCTCTTCAGAGGTTAATAAGGAATTAAGTTCGGCTAAGCGCGTGTCTAGGTGGTCTAGCTTAGCCCGCATGCTGGGCTTCATCTAATGGTCTTCTGGCTTGGAATGCGAGGCGAATAATTTAGGCAACAACTTAATTAGGGCGTCACGCTCAGCGCCATTAGAGTGTTGTAATGCATGGAGCGAACCATGTAAAAATTTATTGGTTAGGCCTTGGGCCATTGCATTGAGAACTTCTTGTGGATCCTCACCGCGCATTAAACGTTTCATTGCACGTTCAAGCTCGAGTTGACGCAATCGTTCACCTTGTTGCTGAATATCTTGAATGAGCGGAACCGCTTTACGGCCTTGCATCCAATGCATAAAGTTACCAACGCGATCTTCAATGATCGCTTCAGCTTGACTAACAGCCGCTTGACGCAAGCTGGCGCCAGTCTGAATCATGACTCCTAAGTCATCGACGGTATACAGGTAGATGTCATCTAATCTGGAGATCTCTGGCTCAAAATCTCGTGGAACCGCTAAATCAATCATGACCATAGGTTTGTGACGACGCTGTTTCAGGGCGCTCTCCACCATGCCTAAGCCAATGATGGGTAGCGATGAGGCTGTGCTGGACACAATAATGTCAAACTCGTGCAAACGTCCAGGTAACTCTGAAAGCTTGAAAGATTCGGCTTCTACATCTTGCTCTGATATTGAATCTGCCAGCTCCTGACCGCGCTCAATAGTTCGGTTAGCAATCGCTACATTCTTGGGTTTGCGGGCAACAAAATGAGTGGCGCATAAAGTAATCATTTCACCTGCGCCAATAAATAAGATCTTTTGATCTGAAATTTTTTCAAAGATCCGCTCTGATAGACGAACGGATGCCGCGGCCATCGAAATAGAGTGCGCGCCGATTTCAGTTGAGCCACGAACCTCTTTAGCTACCGCAAATGTTTTCTGAAAAAGTTGGTTGAGATAGGTTCCCAAAACGCCAGCATCATTTGCAGTACGAACTGCATCTTTCATTTGACCTAAGATCTGGGTTTCGCCAATCACCATGGAATCTAGACCACATGCCACTCTAAAGGCATGTCGAACGGCATCCGATTGCGGTAGTGAATAAATGTGGGGCTCAAGACTGCTTGGAGCAAGTTGTTGGGTTTTGGCTAGCCAATCAAAAGTAGCTTCATGCAAAAGTCCTGCAGCGCTGGCATCATTGGCAGCGCAGTACACCTCGGTGCGGTTGCAGGTAGACAAAATCGTAGCTTCGGGCAGCCCAGCCTGATTCGCGCCAACTAAATGTTGGCGAAGATCGTGTAACGCTTCTTGAAGAAATTCAGGGTCAAAGGCGACTTTTTCCCGAACGGCTAGCGGCGCTGTGTGATGATTGATGCCGAGTGTCAACAACTTCATAATGGCGATTATAGATTTGATGGCAGCATTAATGGGGGTATCAATGGGGTTTTTGGCTTTTCTGGTGATTGGGGGTATTTCTGGGGCATCCGCTTGGATTTTTTATCCCGGCACTTCCTCTGGGCTTAGGCCTGGAAAAATCCTCATCGCCTTCTTGCTTGGGTTTATTGCAGCGGCTACCAGCTCGTATTTAGGGCAATACTGGGGTCTTTTCCAGTCTGGCCAAATCCTGGAGTGGGCAAGTGCTATTTTTGCTTCTTGTGCTTTAGGTTGTGTCTTTACCGCTTTAGCTAAATAAGTCCGTCTGGGGGCTTTCAACCCACTGAATGGGTGAAGCCTTGTGTTCAATTAGCCATTGATTGGTCTGGGTGAAGTGACCACAGCTTGCTTTACCTCCGGGCTCCAAAAAAGGCCGATTTGTCTTGTAAACCCCCAAGCCTGATGGATGAGAAGACTGCAAAATATGTTGTGTACTGCCGCTCTCAATCAGCGGCAATTTAGATTGGGCGTGCCCTCCCCATAGCATCCAGACAATATTGGGTTTTTGTTTTGCTAATGCGCTAATAAGAAGGTCAATCAAACTCTTCCACCCCAGATTGGTATGGCTACCTGCTTCACCCAATTTGACACTTAAAGCCGTATTTAGCAGAAGAACCCCTTGTTGAGCCCAGTGATGAAGGTCTCCATTTGGCAAAGATCCAAATCCCTCTAGTGCCAGTGCTTTTCTGATATTGCGCAGTGAGCTGGGAAATTCTCGTGAGTTCACTGCAATCTGCGCTGGAATGGAGAAGGCCAATCCTTGCGCCAATCCGGGTGAGTGATAAGGGTCTTGACCTAGGATAACAACTTTTACTGAATCTATAGGACAGAGTTTGAGAGCTTTAAAAAAGTTTTGAGGTTCAGGCCTAACAGAGTCAGCATCTAGTTCGAGCGCAGACTGCAAATTTTTTTTTAGAAATTGCCATTCTGTAGACTCGAAATAATCCCCCAGTAATTCTCGCCAATCATTTGGAATATCGTCTTTGGAAAATGGCGCTTTCAATTTCGGTCAAGCATCCTTCTTGGGCGTCAGTTCATATTGTGCTGGTATTAGAGCGGGCTGTAGCGAGACCATGCGCTCATGCTCAAGGTCGTCTCGATAGAAGGTAATTCGGATATACGAGTTTTCAGACAGGCTGGCTAAAACCTTATCCCAGCGTGTGCTGGTTATACGTTGCCCATCAATGCTGGCTAGTAAGTCACCCGCTGCTAGACCGGCCGCTTGGGCAATGCCGCCATCAAGAACGTGGGTAACCCTAAGCCAGCCATTGGCATCAGTATGGCGCATGCCAAATTGAAGTTTAATTTTTTCCAGAGCGGTCTGAGATTTTGGTTTTACTGAAATCAGATTTGAGCCAATCCATTTTTGTAGAGGAATATCTTCCACACCAAAAATATAGCGTGTCTTCATATCATTCCAGATGTTGCTAAAGCCGTTGCCTAGCAATTCAACAATCAACTCGTCTAGTCCATCTTCTGCAATACCATCGACTCCATGCTTACACCAAAGTAAGCGCATAAGATCATCAAGGGATTGTTTATTTTTTGAGAAGGCGCGAATTTGTAAATCGAGACCAAGCGCTATCAAAGCGCCTTTACCGTAATAGCTTACGACTGCATTCGGGGTATTTTCGTCTGCTTGGTAATATTTGGTCCAAGCATCGAAAGAGCTGTCAGCCAAGCTTTGCTTATGGCGTCCAGGGCCGCGCAAGATCCCATTCCAATTATCGGAAACTAGTTTTAAATAAGTTTTGAGATCAATCCGTTTGCTACGCAATAGCTGGAGGTCATCGTAATAACTGGTGAAGCCTTCAAATACCCAGAGCAAGCGGGTGTGATTGCGCTTGGATAGGTCATAAGGTTGAAAGGCTTTAGGTTGAATACGCTTGACCAGCCATGCATGAAAATATTCGTGACTACATAAACCTAAGAATTCTCTATAAGCAGATTCTTCAAAGAGAATATTTTCTTGAGGAATTTGATCGCGACGACAAAGTAATGCAGTGCTATTGCGATGCTCAAGACCGCCATAGCCATTCAAAACTGCGTTCACCAAGAAAAGATATTCTCCAAATGGAGCGTGCTTGGTCTTAGGCTCAAACAGATCAATAGTGCTAGCGCAGATTGCCTGTAAATCTTGCGCAAGACGTTTTGTATCAACAATGTGATTGCATCCCTGTATTGCCATGCGATGAGTAACACCATTTGATTTCCAGTGTACGAGCTGGAACTCTCCCATCGCTACTGGGTGATCCAGTAAGTCGTCATAATTTTTCGCCAGATAATAGCCAAATCCAAGGTGATCGGTTTTAACTGCCTTTAAAGTGGTTTGTACCGTCCAATGATCTGCAAATGCAAGCTCTGGCGCTGTAATAGCGAGTGAGCATGGCAAGTGCTCTTGCCCCTTTACTGCTATGCATAAGCTGGAGGCATTAAAGAATGCCCGTTCGGTGTCTAAATATGCTGCGCGTACTGAAGAGTCAAAAGCATAAACAGTAGTGAGAATTTCTACAGAGCCTTCAACGGGCGACAAATGCCAATGGTCATTATCGATACGCACGAGAGTAATTTTTTTTCTAGTGCTAGCAATTGAGTAGGCCTCAATCGATTCAATTTGCTTGCTGAAATCACGAATTAAATAGCTGCCCGGAATCCAGGCTGGCATTTGGAGTACTTGACCATCGGGGTCGGGGTTTGCAATATGTAGCTTGATCCGAAAGCGATGACCATGGAGATCTTCTGGCCACACCGTATATTGGATTGCAGGTAAGTCGGCAGGATTCATGGTTTTTATTTCAGCGAACTAAATTTCTTTTCGATATCGGCAATCTGTACTGCTCCAGGAAAGCGGCTGCCATCAGTAAAGAAAAGAGTAGGTGTGCCAGTGATGCCATAGGTTTTAGCAAAGGCCATATTCTTATCTAGCGGCGTGCTGCACTCACCTTTGCCGCTAGGTGCAATACCGTTAATCATCCAGTCTATATATGCCTTGTAGGGATCAGAAGAGCACCAAATTTGTTTTGATTTCTGTGCTGAGTCAGACGATAGGATCGGAATCAAATAAGTGTAGATTGTGACGTTATCGAGCTGCTGAAGAGACTTTTCTAGGCGCTTGCAGTAACCACAGTTGGGGTCAGAGAAGACGGCCAATTGACGACTACCATTACCGCGAACATTTTTGATGGCATTTGCAGGGTTTAAGTCGCTCCATTTAATGCGATTTAAGTCTGCTTGCCTTTGCTCGGTCATATTTTTACCGGACGCAAGCTCAATGATGTCGCCTTGTATGAGATATTTTGCAGAGGCGTCAGTATAAAAAATATCGTTGCCAACCAATACTTCATATAAACCAGAAATGGGTGCCGGAGAAACACTTTTTACCTTTGCATTAGTACCCAACTTCTTTTGAACTTCAGTTTTTATTTGCTGCTCTGGTTGTGCATGAGCTGAGCCAACATAAAGCAGTGTTGCGCCAACAAAAGCAATCGCAGATAAGAATTTATTCAAAATCAATTTCTCCTAAAGCGCGTTCGATTAAGCGCTGTTTAATAAAGTGACTTTTATTCACTAGACCTAGACCCCAATTACGGAGTTGTCGTTCCGTGCTACTGTTCGCAGAAAATAATTTCTTGAGTTTATCGGTAACCCACAAGAGAGCACTGGTATCGCCCTGACGCTGTCGTTCATAACGACGAAGTAGTACTAAGTCGCTTGGTGAGCGGAAAGATTCTTTCTTGCCCAAAATATTGAGTAGTACCGCTACATCTCTTAGCCCTAGATTGAGACCTTGCCCGGCTAGAGGATGCATAACGTGAGCTGCATCGCCAATCAGAACAACCTTTGGAAAGGCATCGGGTCCAATAAATCGCTTGGCTCGAATTTTTCTTAATGGGAAGGCGGCTGGCGTAGAGTTAAGAGTGAGATCACCTAATTGTTTAATAATTGCACCATTAGCAATAGAAGCAAATTGACTTAGCCACTGCGCTTGATCGAGCTTTAATAATTCTGCCGCCTGCTCTGGTGAGGTAGACCAAACCATAGAGACTTGTTTGCCGGGTAGGGGTAGCATGGCAACAATATCGCCACCAGGTAAGAACCACTGATAAGCAGTTTCTAAGTGCGGGTAAGCACAAAGCCAATTGGCAACAACTGCACTTTGGGAATAACTTTCTTCACTTGCGCTAATACCCAGTTCATTTCGAATTGGAGAATTAGCGCCATCGGCTGCAATCACAAGTTGCGCACGAATAGTTCCACCATTTTTTAAATATAGCGTGCTGCCATCGGCGTCTACATTGATCTTTTCAACAGCATCACTCATGCGTTCTAATTTATTTTGAAAGCGCGAAGCTTGATCAATGGTGTGTTCGATTAAGTTAGATTCCCCAATCCAGGCAAGTTGCGGAGTGCCTGCTTCAAATGCAGAAAGATGGAGTTGATCATCTTTTTCGCCGCGATCACCATAAATACGCATATCCCGAACGGGTTGCAGGCGACTGTGATCGATCGCATCCCAAATATGCAAATGGGTTAATAATTTTTGAGTGCTTGGTGAAAAAGCATAGATTCTTTGACCCCATTGAGCGCCTTGCGGGCTTGGGACGCTTTGCCCTAAATCGGGGGCAATTTCGATGGCATGAAGACCAAGCTGGGCTAGACCTAGGGCGCAAGCCTTACCTGCAATGCCTCCGCCAACCACCGCAACATCTACTGTGCGGTTTTGGGAGCTCGGAGGAGAGGGCTTTAAGAGGTAATTTTGCTGAACTTCTGACATAACTCGATGATATCGAAACCAGCCCCTTTACAATACGGATATGTCTTTGAAATGTGGCATCGTCGGCCTGCCTAACGTCGGCAAATCTACCCTCTTTAATGCGCTTACCAAGGCTGGAATCGCAGCGGAAAACTATCCTTTCTGCACGATTGAGCCTAATGTGGGTGTGGTTGAGGTCCCTGACCCCCGTCTAGCTTCCTTGGCTGAGATAGTCAAGCCTGAGCGCATTCTGCCGGCAGCTGTCGAATTTGTCGATATTGCTGGTTTGGTAGCGGGCGCCTCAAAAGGCGAAGGCCTCGGCAACCAGTTTTTAGCGAATATACGTGAAACTGATGCTATTACTCATGTGGTGCGGTGTTTTGAGGACCCAAACGTCATTCACGTTGCCGGAAAGATTGATCCTATTGCCGACATTGGTGTTATCGACACCGAATTGGCTTTATCGGACCTGGCAACAGTTGAGAAGACCCTAAATCGCTCAAGCAAGGCTGCTAAGTCTGGGAATGATAAAGAGGCTGCCGCCTTAGTTGCCGTTCTCACTAAAGTGCAAGCCCATCTAGATTCTGCTTTGCCAGTACGCAGTTTGAACCTAAATGACGATGAAAAATTACTAATTAAACCATTGTGTTTGATTACAGCTAAACCTGCGATGTATGTTGCAAACGTAAAAGAAGATGGCTTTTTAAATAATCCCCATCTCGAAGCCGTTAAACAGCATGCTGCAAAAGAGAATGCCCCGGTTGTGGCTGTATGCGCCGCAATCGAGGCAGAGATAGCCGACTTAGATGAGGCTGACAAGATTGAGTTCTTAGCAGACTTAGGCATGGAAGAGCCTGGGCTGGATCGTGTGATTCGCGCCGGCTATACATTGCTGGGCTTACAAACGTATTTCACGGCTGGCGTTAAAGAAGTTCGTGCTTGGACTATTCACGTGGGCGATACGGCACCTCAAGCTGCTGGCGTCATTCATACTGACTTTGAGCGTGGCTTTATTCGTGCCCAGACAATTTCTTACGATGATTTTGTTCAGTTCAAAGGCGAGGCCGGTGCCAAGGAAGCTGGCAAGATGCGTGCTGAAGGCAAAGAGTATGTTGTTAAAGACGGTGATGTATTGAACTTCTTGTTTAACGTCTAAAGCAATCTTATTTTTGCCCAACAAAAAAGCCCTGAAAAGGGCTTTTTGCTTATGTGGCGAGAGGATTGAGAATTATTAAGTTACTTTTACTGCCTTCTCTAAGCATTTAGACATTTCTTCATAGCGCCTTAAGGCTAGCTTAGTTGGTAACACTTCTTTTTTTCGGCCATCGGCATTCGCTGCCATTTTAATGTAGCCCAAGGCGCTGAGATTTTTGAGGCGACCATGCAAAGTAGCTTGTGAGCCTAAGTCAGAAATAGAAATCAAATCACCAACCAAAATCGCCTGCTTTGCGTGAGCGCATGAAACGATTTTATCGAGCAAGCTCTCTTCGATGCAGTCGAGTTTTTTCCCTGGGTTAATGCGATCAATGGCATCAACCAAGTTCAGAAACTTAATGTAGGATGAGGTTTTGAGGGCTGGCATATTTAGTGTTTAATGAATATTTACTAACTCTTGAGATAGGGTCATTCTATTCCTATGAGCCAACTTTAGCAATTGATACATATCAATTAAAAAATAAACCACGTCCATCTCAATGTTTAAATTAATAAAAATTTTTTCAGAATGGTTTATCGGATGCGTCATTAGTTCGATGGCGTACACATTTCTTTTTTATTTTAATAGCTGGATAACGAGTGACATCACGTTTGGATTAGGGGTGAGTTGGATTTATTTACCTGCCGGTCTGCGCTTGTTTCTCACTCTGATCTTCGGCTTACCTGGCGCAATTGGTATTGCTATAGCTTCATTTTTAATTAGTTATTACGGAGAATTTCCAAGTAACTTAATTGTGTGTGTTGGGATTGGCTTGATTTCCGGATTCGCGCCTTACTTGGCCAGATATTTTGTGTTTAGTAATCTTCGGCTTGAGTCGGATTTAAGTAATTTAGACTTCCCGAAACTGATTGCTTGTATTTTGATTTACGCCTTGCTCTCTGCAGGCTTACATCAGTTATGGTTTTCTACCATGACGCTAGAAAATACGGGCAGCGTAAATCACTTTCTAGTGATGTTCATTGGTGATGTGCTGGGTTCGCTGCTACTCATTTCTTTGATCAAATACTGCTTAGATCTTTTGAGAAAAGTTAGGAAAACAGCTCACTAAGGGCGGCACCTGGATCATTAGCCCGCATGAATGCTTCCCCAACCAAGAAGGCATTGATTTGGTTGTTGCGCATGAGCTCTACATCGGCACGATTCAAGATGCCCGACTCTGTCACCAAGACTTTATTGTCTGGCACCATCGATAGTAGAGAGAGGGTCGTCTGTAGTGTCACCTCAAAGGTCTTGAGGTTGCGATTATTGATTCCGAGTAATGACGTCTTCAGTTCTAGTGCTTGCTCTAATTCGGGAGCATTGTGAACTTCAACCAAAACATCTAGACCCAATTCATGGGCGCAAGCCTCAAGCTCTTTCATTTGATTTAATTCTAGGCATGCCACGATGAGCAAGATTGCATCAGCACCAATAGCGCGTGCTTCATAAACTTGATAAGGGTCTATGGTGAAGTCTTTGCGAAGAACAGGAATGTGGCATGCAGCACGTGCTTGCTGAAGATAGGCGTTGCTGCCTTGGAAATAATCCACATCGGTCAGTACTGATAAACAAGCGGCGCCATGTTTCTCATAGGATTGCGCAATAGACGCAGGCAAGAAGTTCTCGCGCAAGACCCCTTTGCTTGGGCTAGCCTTTTTAATTTCAGTAATGACACCTGCCTTGCCGGCAGAGATCTTGTTTTCAATGGCTTGAATAAAGCCTCTTGGTTTCATTAAGGCATTTTCATTATTAGCCTCGGCTTGCTCACGTTGATTAGCAAGTGAAATTTTCTGTAGGCAACTGACCACTTCAATCTTTTTGGTAGCAACAATTTTGTCGAGGATATCACTCATGTCTGATGAATTATTTAGATAGTGTTGCAGCAACAAAAGCATCTAATTTTTGACGTGCCGCACCAGAGGTAATCGCTGCTTTGGCTAAAGCAATGCCGTTGGAAATATCTTTAGCAACCCCAGCTACATAGAGTGTTGCTCCAGCATTGAGGCAAACAATGTCACTAGCTGCCCCCGGCTTGCCATCGAGCACGTCTAGAACTATTTTTTTGGACTCTTCGGCATTAGCAACTTTAAAGCTGCTGGTAGGGGCGGTACTTAATCCAAAGTCCTGCGGCTGAATTTCGTATTCACGTACCACGCCATCCTTGAGTTCTCCAACCAAAGTTGGGCCCTCTAAAGAAATTTCATCTAGACCATCACGCCCATAAACCACTAGCGCATGTTCCATTCCCAAGGCTTGCAGAACGCGAGCCTGAATTCCTACAAGGTCAGGATGAAATACACCCATCAATATCCGTTTGGCATCAGCAGGATTGGTGAGGGGTCCTAGGATGTTGAAAATAGTTCTTACACCCAGTTGCTTTCGTATAGGCACTACGTTCTTCATAGCCGGGTGGTGGTTTGGGGCAAACATAAAGCCCGCACCCACTGTGGAGATGCATTTGGCGACTTGATCAGCAGACAAAGCGAGATTCACGCCAAGCGCCTCTAATACATCCGCACTCCCTGATTTACTGCTGACACTGCGATTGCCATGTTTGGCAATCTTTGCGCCTGCACCTGCGGCTACAAACATAGCGGCGGTTGAGATATTAAAAGTATGTGCGCCATCACCGCCAGTACCCACTACATCCACCAACTGACTGCGGTCATCAACCTTCACTGGGGTGGCAAACTCACGCATGACTTGTGCAGCCGCAGCGATTTCACCAACAGTTTCTTTTTTAGTACGCAGGGCCACGAGTAATCCAGCAACAAGCTCTGGCGACATTTCACCGCTCATAATGAGGCGCATCATCGCCGTCATCTCGTCATGAAAGAGTTCCCGATGTTCAATACAGCGTTGCAGGGCTTCTTGCGGTGTAATTGACATAGCGCTATTAGTAGACTTTATTTATTTTGCAAAAAATTCTTGAGCAAAGCGTGGCCGTGCTCAGAAAGAATGGATTCTGGATGGAACTGCACGCCTTCAACCGCAAGTTCTTTGTGGCGTACACCCATGATCTCGCCATCAGATGAGCTTGCGGTTACCTCTAGCATTGCAGGCAAGGAACTTTTCTCAATAGCGAGTGAGTGATAGCGGGTAACCTTAAATGGGTTAGGCAAATTTTTAAACACACCCACACCGGTGTGCTGAATGCTATCCGTTTTGCCATGCATGACTTTTTGGGCGCGAATTACTTTGCCGCCAAACGCTTCACCAATAGCTTGATGCCCTAGACAAACACCGAGAATGGGAATTTGACCAGCGTAGCGTTTGATAGTGTCAACGGAGATACCGGCCTCTGAAGGACTGCAAGGGCCGGGTGAGATGCAAATGCGCGCGGGATTGAGTTTGGCAATATCTTCAACCGCAATTTCATCATTGCGAAAAACTTTTACCTCTTCACCTAGTTCTGCAAAATATTGAACGAGGTTATAGGTAAAGGAATCATAGTTATCAATCATTAGGAGCATCAAGTCCTCCTTGTACTAAATCTGCTGCAGTCAATACTGCGCGAGCTTTGGCTTCAGTTTCTTTCCATTCGGCAGTTGGGTCGGAGTCAGCCACTACGCCTGCCCCAGCCTGAGAATGCAACATGCCATTACGGATAACGCCCGTACGAATGGCAATCGCTACATCCATATCGCCCGAGAAAGATAGGTAGCCCACTGCACCACCGTATACGCCGCGTTTCACAATTTCCATTTCATCAATAATTTCCATCGCCCGAATTTTTGGAGCGCCCGATAGGGTCCCTGCTGGGAAAGTAGCGCGTAACACATCCATATTGCTCATGTTATCTAAAAGGTGACCTTCTACAGAGCTCACGATGTGCTGAACATGAGAGTACTTCTCAATTGACATGGAATCGGTTACTTTGACTGAACCCGTTTTGGCAATGCGTCCCACATCATTGCGGGCTAGGTCAATCAGCATCACGTGCTCTGCTATTTCTTTCGGGTCAGCCAAGAGTTCCTTGGCTAAGCGCTCATCCTCCTCCGGGTTTGCTCCGCGATGACGAGTTCCGGCAAGTGGTCGTATGGTGACAATCTTCTCTGAAGCACGTTTTTCTTGGCGCACCAAAATCTCAGGAGAAGAGCCTACGATTTGCATATCGCCAAAATCATAGAAATACATATAAGGCGATGGATTGAGTGAGCGCAACGCTCTATAGAGGGCTAATGGTGAGTCCGTAAATGGCTTGCTAATGCGTTGACCAATCACGACTTGCATGCAATCACCAGCCAAAATATATTCTTTGGTTTTGAGTACTGCCTTTTCAAAATCTTCTGCTTTGAATTTGCGGATGAGGTCAGTTTTGGTGCTTGGTAAAGATGCTGGCATATTTGCTGGCTTACCAAGACAGGCAAGTAATTCTTTTAAACGACCCTGTGCTTTCTCAAAGCAATCTGTAATGCTTGGGTCTGCATAAACAATAAAGTAAATTTTTCCAGCGACGTTATCAATCACTGCTAACTCTTCAGTCAACATGAGTTGAATATCGGGCACACCTAATTCATCTGGTAGTTGATGCTTCCCTAAGCGTGATTCAATATAACGAACTGTGTCATACCCGAAATAGCCAGCAAGGCCGCCACAAAAGCGTGGCATGTCAGCCTGTAAGGCAACCTTAAAGCGCTTGAAATAAGCATCTACAAAGTCGAGTGGATTATCTGTATTAGTCTCAACAATTTTTCCATCAGTTACCACTTCGTTTACTGGTGAAGAAGGTGTGCCAACAGTTCTGACAATAGTCTTTGCAGGCAGGCCTATAAAGGAGAAGCGTCCGAAACGCTCGCCACCCAACACAGACTCCAATAAGTAAGTATTTGTTTTACCAAATGCCTGTGTGAGTTTGACGTAGAGAGACAGTGGAGTCTCTAAGTCTGCTAAAACCTCTTTGATCAAAGGAATGCGATTGAAGCCCTGCTTAGCTAGGACATTAAATTCTTCGCGCTGCATTACGCTTTTCCTGACTTTCCTAATTCAGCGCGCATCGCTTCGATTACTTGTGCGTAATTCTCTTTTGCATAAATCGCTGAACCAGCAACAAAAGTATCAGCACCAGCTCGCGCCACTGCCGCAATGTTGTCGACCTTAATGCCACCATCTACTTCAAGACGAATGTGCCTACCAGTTTCTGCTTGATAGCGATCGAGGCGTGCACGTACTTGTGTGATCTTATGCAGAGTACTTGGGATAAATGATTGACCACCGAAACCTGGATTTACTGACATGAGTAATACAAGATCCAGTAATTCCAGCGTGTGATCGAGATGGTCAAGTGGTGTAGCCGGATTGAATACTAGGCCTGCTTGGCATCCTTGATCGCGAATCAAGTTCAGGGTGCGATTGACATGGGGGCTTGCCTCGGGATGAAAGCTAATTAAATTAGCCCCCGCTTTAGCGAAGTCAGGGACAATGCGATCAACTGGCTCGATCATCAAGTGCACATCAATAACTGCGGGCTTGCCATCTTTGCTTGCATATGGGCGAATAGCCTCACAAACTAAAGGGCCAATAGTCAGGTTTGGTACGTAGTGGTTGTCCATCACATCAAAGTGAATCCAGTCAGCGCCTGCCACTAAAACGTCCTGTACTTCCTTGCCTAGGCAGGCGAAGTCAGCGGACAAAATGGATGGGGCAATAACAAATTGACTATTTGAGGATGATTTTTGGCTTTCCATCCCTAGATTCTAGCTTGCAGTTGGCCTAAGGATGGAGCAGAATTCGTGCATGAATCCCCACGAAATGAGCATTACTGTCAAAGCCCAGTATCTTCCTGAGCAATCTGACCCCGATAACCGCCAATTTGCCTTTGCTTACACGGTCACCATTCGAAATACTGGCACAGCCAGTATTCAGGTGATTGCCCGCCATTGGTTCATCACAGATGGGGATAACGATGTGCAGGAGGTCCGTGGTTTGGGTGTTGTAGGACAACAGCCGCTATTGCGCTCTGGCGAGCATTTTGAGTACACGAGCTGGGCTACTTTACCCACTCCCGCAGGAACAATGCGCGGGGAGTATTTCTGCGTAACCGAGGATGCCCAGTTCTTTCAAGCCCCTATCCCGGAATTTGCTCTAGTAATGCCTCGCACCCTGCATTAACTTAGGGCGTAGTCAATCCTATTTCTTGCCTTTGCCTGTCCAGAGGACGATAAATAACAAAAGCCCTAAGGCAACAGCACCTTCAAAAGCAAACAGTAGCATTGGGTATTCATCGAGTAAATTGGCAATCATGATTTTTAACTTTAAATTAGTTCCATTAAGT